>URXS01000015.1 GCA_900551885.1 uncultured Oscillibacter sp. | reverse complement strand
CCAAGTGGTAAGGCAAGGGACTTTGACTCCCTCATCCGCTGGTTCGAGTCCAGCCGTCCCAGCCATTTTTTCTGCCGCCCCGGCGGCCCCAGAAAAGCTTTGACCCGGTAGCTCAGTCGGCAGAGCAACTGCCTTTTAAGCAGTGGGTCCGGGGTTCGAATCCCCGCCGGGTCACCACGTGGCCGCAAAGTTCGCTTTGCGGCCACGCTTTTTATTTTATACTGCAAAAATGCGCCGCCATCCGGCGGAGAGGAGGGAGGATCTGTCATGTATGACGAGTTGACGGAAGTAGACATTCAGAAAATGAAAGAGGAGATCGACTACCGCACCCGGGTTTTGCGGCCTCAACTGATTGAGGAGGTGCAGACCGCCAGGGCCTTTGGCGACCTCAGTGAAAATTTTGAGTACCGCTGCGCCAAGCAGGCTAAAAACCGCAACGACAGCCGTATCCGGTATCTGGAGCGGATGATCCGCACCGCCAAAGTCATTCAGCCGGAGTCAAAAGACGACGCCGTTGGGTTGTTTGACAAGGTGACTATCTACAATGAAATGACAAAGGGGGAGATGACGCTCCGCATCGTCACGACATTGCGCCAGGATGCCCTGAAGGGCCTCATCAGCAAGGAATCTCCGGTGGGCCGGGCCCTGCTGGGGAGCCATGTGGGGGACCGCGTCACCGTGGAGGTGAGCCCGGAGATGAAGTACCAGGTGGAGGTCCGCACCATCGAAAAAGGCGGAGACGACGATACCCTGGACATCAGTGCCTATTGAGAGAAGGAGAAATCACCATGTTATTTATCTGCTATCCCAAGTGTTCCACCTGCCAGAAGGCCCGCTCCTGGCTGGATGAAAAGGGCATCGCCTATGACTTCCGGGACATCAAGACCGACAATCCCACCGCTGAGGAGTTGCGCCAGTGGTGGCAGGCCAGTGGCCTGCCCCTGAAGAAGTTTTTCAACACCAGCGGCCTCCAGTATAAGGCCCTAGGCCTGAAGGACAAGCTCCCCACCATGAGCGAGGAGGAGCAGCTTGCTCTGCTGGCCACCGATGGCATGCTGGTCAAGCGGCCGCTGCTGATTGGGGAGAACTTCGTATTGACCGGCTTCCGTGAGAAGGAGTGGGAGGAGCGGCTGTCGTGATCACCCGGTACGATCTGGCTCCCTTAGACGGCATCACCAAGGCGGTGTTTCGCCGAGTCCACCATGCCATGTTCGGCGGCCCGGACCGCTACTTCATTCCCTTTTTCTCCCCCACGGATCAGCACATCCTGACCCAGCGGGACCGGCGGGAACTGGACGCGGCCAACAACGGCGAACTTCCCCTGGTGCCTCAGGTGATGACTCGCAGGGCGGAGGACTTTCTCTGGGCGGCGGAGGTGTTGGCGGATTTGGGCTACCGGGAAGTGAATCTGAATCTGGGCTGCCCCTCCGGCACCGTCACCGCCAAGGGCAAGGGCTCCGGTTTTCTGGCGCACCCGGAGGAGCTGGACCACTTTTTTGACCAGGTATTTTCCTCCGTGAAGCTGCCGGTGTCCGTCAAGACCCGGCTGGGCTATGAGACACCAGAGGAGTTTTACCGATTACTGGAGATCTACAACCGCTATCCCATCACTTGTCTCACCATTCACCCCAGAATCCGGAAGGAGAAGTACCGGGGGCCCATTCACTATGACATCTTTCGCTGGGCGGTGGCGGAGAGCCGCAATCCGGTATGCTACAATGGAGATCTGCTGACGGTGGAGGACTGTGCTGCCTTTACCCGGGACTATCCAGCGGTGGAGGCGGTGATGATCGGCCGGGGCGCCGTGGCGGACCCGGCATTGTTCCGCAAGCTCCGGGGCGGTGCCGCCGCCACCCGGCAGGAGCTGGAGACCTTCACCGCCGAGCTGTACCGGCAGTATCGGGAATTCTACGGTCAGCCTCAGCCGGCGGCTCAGCGGATGAAGGAGGTCTGGTTCTATCTGATCCACCTCTTTGAAAACGGCGACAAGCTGGACAAAAAACTGCGCCGGTCCCGGGGACCGGCGGCCTATGAATCCATTGAGGCGGAGATCTTCCAGACTCTGTCTCTGCGGACCTTCGCCACGGGTCCGCTGATCTGAGGAGAGGAGAGAATTCCCGTGGAAAACACTTTGACCTTCCGGCCCGCGGAGCGGGCGGACGTACCGCTGATCCTGGACTTCATTCGGGCTTTGGCCGACTATGAGCGGATGGCAGACCAGGTAGTGGCCGACGAGGCCACCCTGGAGGAGTGGCTCTTTGACCGGCAAAAGGCGGAGGTGCTCTTTGCTGTGGCGGAGGGGAAGGAGGTGGGCTTTGCCCTGTACTTCCACAACTTCTCCACCTTCCTGGGCCGGGCTGGACTGTATCTGGAGGATCTGTTCGTTTTGCCGGAATACCGGGGCCGCGGTGTGGGCAAGGCCATCCTGCGGCGTCTGGCGGCCCTGGCTGTGGAGCGGGGCTGCGGGCGGCTGGAATGGTGGTGCCTGGACTGGAATACGCCCAGCATCGCCTTCTATCGCTCTCTGGGGGCGGAGCCCATGAGCGACTGGACGGTGTACCGGATTACCGGGCAGACCTTGCAGGACCTGGCGGGGGAGGAATAAGTACCAATTGAAAAAGCCTTCCCATGGGAGAAGGCTTTTTTGCGTATTCGTAATTCTCCAAACCTTCCCCCGCGGAGGAAGGTGGCCGGCCGGATGAGGGGGCGTCACCCGCTCAGCCTTCCGGCAACGCACCCGTAGGGGCGAATCCTGTATCCGCCCCTTTCCTCGCCAGCTCTCACTCCTCCTCGAAGCAGAACAGCTCCTCCACCGTGGTGTGGAACACCTTGGCGATGTCCATGGCCAGCTTCAATGAGGGATTGTACCGGCCGTTTTCCAGGTTCCCGATGGTCTCCCGCCGGACGCCCACCAGATTGGCCAGATCCTCCTGCTTCAATCCGAACCGGGCCCGATACTCCTTCAGCCGGGTCTTCAGCATGGGTCGTCCTCCGGCCCCGCAAAGCGGCGCTCTCGGTGATTCAGGTACATCAGCGTGAATACGAACATGCAGATCGTGAGAATAAAGGTCCAGTTGGCAAAGCCCGCGAATAACAGGGATTGCTCCCACTGGACAGTGGGGACCAGATATGTGCCGTTTTCCTCAACCGGAATACCCAGCCGGTAGTACATTCCCCGGGCGTAAATGCCCAGCAGCACCACGCAGGTCAGAGTCATGTTCACCGCCAGAGTCCGGGTGGCAGCCTTGTGGACGTTGTTCCAGAATAACTCGTCGGGTATTTTGGCCCGATAGGTGAAGAAAAAGAAGAACAGGAAAAAAACCAGCATGGTTACCGCACCGGAGAGGATCCCCAAAATGCCCAGGAACCCCAGCCAACCCAAATAGGACAGAGGATTTCGCCGCTGTTTCATAGGAGCCTCCTTTTCCATAAATGTGAATTAATTCGCTCTTTACGATAAAAATATATCACATTAACTGGCGGCTGTCAACCTGCCACGGCGAAAAAAGGGGGCCGGGAAGTCTCCCCGGCCCTCTGCCTATGTGTTCAGAATTTCAGCAGGTTCAGTCCGATCTCCGGGCTGAAGGCCCGGTCCACGGTGCCGGGGATCTCCCGTATCACCATTTCGCAGGTGGCGCTGATCACCGCCCGGTTCAGATGGCCACCGAAGACCCGGCCCTGACTGTCGCCGGCACTCATATGCAGGTGACAGTAAAACTGGCCGTCCATGGTGTCGATGGTACCGGTCAGAGACACGATCTCAAAGGCTCCCTGGAAGCTGTTGGAGTGGTACTCCTTGGTAGTGGTGTCGAAGACGCCCACAGTAAGATCATTGATGGCGCCCAGAGCCTGGACCGAGGCCAGACGGATGTCCTCCGCCAGAGCCAGGGCCTTCACCTGCTCCAGGATTTCCTCCCCCTTGTCTAAGCGGACCACATATGTATCACCAAATTTGCGGTATTCCATGCTTTTTCTCCTTTGTGCCGGCGCAGCCGAATTTTTTTATCAGCATAGCATATTCGGCGCCAGGGCGCAAGGGCTCAGGACAGGGTCAGGTCTCCTTCTTTGATCCAGCCAATCCGCCGGAAGAAGAGGCCGAACAGCCATGTCAGCACTGCCGGCAGGATGAAGCAGATCAGGGCCATGGCCAGCCAGTCCATGCCGGTGATAGCGTCTTTGACTCCCAGAGCCACGTCGTTGACCCAGCCGGTGTAGACGCCGATGGGCCCTACCATGCCGCAAGTGCCCATGCCGCTGGCCACGCCGGAGGCCGGGTCATTCATTTCAAAGTGAAACACGCAGGTGGCCAGGGGGCCGGTGATCGCGGAGGTCAGAATGGCCGGCAGCCAGATCCGGGGATTTCTCACGATGTTGCCCATTTGCAGCATGGAGGTGCCCAGGCCCTGACTCACCAGTCCGCCCCAGCGGTTCTCCCGGAAGGAGAGGACAGCAAAGCCCACCATGTTGGCGCAGCAGCCCGCCACAGCGGCACCGCCCGCCAGCCCCGTCAGACCGATGGCGGCGCAGATGGCTGCGGAGGAGATGGGCAGGGTCAGCGCAATGCCGATGACGACCGACACCAGAATGCCCATCCAGAAGGGCTGCAGCACCGTGGCCCACTTCACAAAGTTACCCACAGCGCTGGCGGCGGTGCCGATGGCGGGAGCCCACCAGGCGGAGAGGGCTACACCGGAGAGAATGGTCACCAGGGGCGTCACCAGCAGGTCGATTTTGGTTTCCTTGCTGACGGCCTTACCCAGCTCGGCTGCAATGACAGCGATGAACAGCACCGCCAAGGGGCCGCCAGCGCCGCTGCCGCCGGAGAGCGTGGTGGAGCCCAGAGCATTGGCGGCATAGCCTACTGTTACCAGGGAGAACAGCACCATGGGGGGCGCCTGGAGGGCGTAGCCGATGGCCACGGCCATGGCGGCGCCGCTCATAGCGGAGGCGTAGCCGCCTACGGTCACCAAAAACTCCACCCCGAGCTGATCGCCCAGGGTGTCCAGAATGGTGCCGATCAGCAGCGAGCAGAACAGACCCTGGGCCATGGCGCCCAGGGCGTCAATGCCGTACCGCTTGGCGGAGATGACAATGTTTTTTCGTTTCAGGAAGGCTTTGAACTTTTCCATGGGAGACACCTGTTTCTTTCGTAAAATATAGCTGAAAACAGCAATACGGTATACAGGTGTCTTGACACCTGTATACCGTATCTTACACGCAATGACGGATCCTGTCAACCGCTTTTTTCAGTCCTCCAGCAGGACCCCCAAGGCCCGCAAAGCCTCCCGGACCCGGTTAAACGCAGCCTCGTCGGAGCAGGAGAGGGTGTGGAGGTGGATACCCTCCGTCAGGGCGGAAAGGGGGCGGGCTTCCGACTGGGCACAGCGGGAGAGAAACTGGGCTACGTCATACCGGTTGGAGAGCTGCAGGGGGCCCGTAAGTTGGCCGTAGACCGGGTGCTCCACAATCACATCCACCACCGTGCAGCCGTTGTCCACCATGGTGTTCAGCTCTGCCTCCATACCAGCGGCGTCGTGTTGGCAAGCCACCTGACGGGTGAGGCCGGTGGTGGCCGGAAGGATCACGTATCCCCTGGGCGTGGCGGAGATTTCAGCTCCGGCAGCCCGCAGCAGGGCGATGTCCCCCACGATGATCTGGCGGCTGACGGAGAACTGCTCCGCCAGAGCGGAGGCGCTGACCGGTCCACCGGACCGGCGCAGGGTGTCCAGTATGGCCTGGCGACGGTCCTGAGCGTGCATGAGATTCCCCCTCACAATCTGTCTTGACAGAAGTATATCACATTTTTTGGGACTTGCAAGAAAAAACGGCCGCCCATTCCGCTACTCCTGATAGGGGTATCTTGAAGCGTGTCCTGGGATTAGGCAGGCAGTGCAATTGTACTGTCTGCCTTTTCTGTTGTCTCTCCGCAGAGAAGCACATCGTCCGTCTCGTTGAGGTTAAAGTCCTAGAAACTGATGTGGATCTTCTGCGGTGCGTGTTTGGAGTATTTGACCTCTTTTTCATACACGATGATCTTCGCTACGAAGGTGCGGAGCCATTCCGGAGTCAGTTCCGTTATGTCGGTAAACTTCCTGGCCTTGGCGATGAAGTTTTTGGCGTTGGCCATGCTGCTCCGCAGTTTTTCCAGGCGTTCCTCCGTGGCGGGGATCGTTTCGGCCAGATGCATTTTCTCCTTGGAGTATGCCTCAGACAGAAAGCGGAACTGCTCATTGCTCACCCGTCCCAGGGCACTGTCCTCGTACATCCGCTTGAACACCACATCCAGTTCTCCATCCCGTTTCCGCATCATAGATAGTTCTCGCTCCAAGCCCCGGATTTCCTTTGCCACCGCAGTGGATTGTTTCTGCTGGATGTAGGAGGCAAACCGCTCCGTGTCACTTCTGGCAAACTCTGTGGCTCTGCGGATCGTTTCTAGCACGATTTCCTCTAGTGCCACTTCCCGGATATGGCGAGCGTAGCGTACTTCGGCCCCGGCCTTTTTGTAGGTGCGGCAGGTGAAATTGTTCTGCAGTCCGCACAATACACCAGTCCAGAGAACATTTTCTGCACATCCATATTCGTGGGGCAGCGCTTATGAGATCGCACCTCCTGTACAATATCCCAGGTTTCCTGATCCACCGGCGCACATGGCGAAGATGCGTTTGACGACAGCCGCCGCTTCCTCGTCCACCAGCAGAGGAGAGTCTTTTGTTTCGCCCTTGTGGTAGCCGTAGGGAGCTCGCGTCCCCACTCGGATTCCCCGCTGTGCCTTGGCGTTCACTACATTCCTCGCCTTGCGGCTGCAGTTTCGCACATGCCACTCATTGAACAAATTCTTGAAAGGCACCAGCTCGTTGCTGTTTTCATACTTGGTGTCCACATTGTCGTTGACCGCGATGTAATGCACATCGTTGGAAGGTAAGATCTCCTCGATATAAAGGCCGGTGTGAAGCTGGTTTCTGCCAAGGCGGGAGAGATCCCTCGTGATGATGACGGCGATGTCGCCGTTGCTCATGTCATCCATCATCTGCTCAAAGGCTGGGCGATTGAAGTTTGCTCTGGAATAGCCATCGTCCACATAAAATCTGGTATTCTGGAAGCCATTCTCATCGGCGTATTTTTGCAGAATGAGTTTTTGGTTCTGGATACTGCTGGAGTCACCCTCCAGATTATCATCCCGGGACAGACGGCAATAGAGTGCCGTAATCTTTTGGTTTGGCTGTAACATATTGACCTCCTTCCTATAATGCCAAACCGATTGAGAGATTGCAACCATACAATACCGGTATCCTGCACCGCCTTGGCGGAGGGAATGTCCTCATCTCCAAGCAGTTCCTCATGATCGAAGTGGGGACGCTCATTGTATTTGAATTGATACTGCATATCGTTCCTTTCCCCTGACGCTGCGGTCAGACAACAAAAATGGCAGACCGTCACATGGCCTGCTTCCAAGTTAGTTCGTCTTCGTGATCGTCCTCTCTGTGGCCCATGGCGATCTTCAGCTCCCACTCGCGGAGCAGTACCTTGCGGTCCGTGTGCTGGTGCATGGTGGTGGCGTCCCTTACGGAATCAGCAGCTTGATCACGCTCCAGAGAGCGGCCAAGCCGGACCAAATCGTCTGCAAGACTACCATAGCCACCATCGTTCCCAGCAAAATCAGAGCCAGCCATACTATGACCGACATTGCCGTTCCCAGACTGGGCGGAGAAATAGAAATCTCTTTCTTCTTCCCAGCCTGTCGCAGCAGTGCCTGTATCTCTGCCACATCCCGCGCCAGCGCCTCCGTCTGCTCCTGGGTGGGGTACAGCTCCCTCCGGCTGGAAGCCTCCCGCAGAAGGGCTGTGTGTGCCGCTGTGTGCCGCTCCAGCTCGTCCAGCCGATGGAGCAGCTCCTGCCACTCCTCCTTGCCGGGACAGTTTTGCGGTATCATAGTCTGCGGAGCATTCCTCCGCTTCAATTCCTCCATGGGTAAGCGCTGCCCGGATTCGGAATTCATATTCCATGACCTCCTTGGTGTACCTCCGATCGTGGAGCCGGTCGTCCCGGCCCTTCATTCCCGTTGGCGTGGTATAGGGGATGTTCTTTCTGCTGTCCGTCCACCGCACCTGATACCCCTCGCTCTCCATCAGAGAGATGAATTCCTCCTTGCTGGCAGCGCACCGCATGCACTGGTCGATGGCGTTTATCAACCGGAACTTCCAGCTCTCGCCCTTGGCAGCGGAGCGGTATTCTCTGGCGCTCATCCGCTTTTGCTTGACCTGCTTCTGCGGCGGCGGAAGGATCTCCAGATGGTGTGCTGCACAGATCTCGTGATTAGCTATTCGGTGGGCCTGCAGGTCGGCGGCGCTCTGGTGAATCTTCTTACCATCCTGGAAGCTCACATTGTTTACCACCAAGTGATTGTGGAGGTGACCGGTGTCCACATGAGTGGCCACCAGCACCTCGAAGTTGGGGAACTCCCGCTGGGCCAGTTCCAGTCCCATAGCGTGAACTTCCTGTGGGGACAGGTCATCCTGCTTCTCGAAGGACTGCATGAAGTGATAGTACTGTCTGCCATCTGTCTTATGGAACCGCTCCTTGGTGAGCTGCATTTCGGAGCAGACACTTTTGGCGGTGCAGTTCCAGCCGGAGACCAGCCGGTGATCTTCCCATGTGGTTTTTCCTCCTGCTGGATATAGCGCAGCACACCGCACAGAGCAGCTCTGCCGCCGCCATGATTTTTGATTGCGGTGAAGGTTGCCATCTCGTCGACACCTCCTTCATATCATTCGCTTCCAGCCTGATCGGCTGAAAGCTCACTCATTCCGGAGTGCCTCCTCTCCCCATAAAAGCGGTTCACCGCTTTTGTGGGGGCCCCATTTACCGCCTTTAACAACTCCCGGAGCTGTTCATAGATCTTTCCGTAATTTTCTGCCAGTGCATCACCCTTGACAACCGTCAGCCTCCCCATATTGGCCAGGGCGGTGAGCTGATTCAGATTTCCTCCCTGGGCTTTCAGTTCAGACAGCACCTGCTCCAGCCCTTCCACCCGCACGATCACCTTTCCCAATCCGCTGTAGCACAGGTAGTCGGTGACGGTCAGGCCAGCGGCTTTGGCACGCTCCTGAATGGTTTTCTTGGTGCGAGGCGTCACCTGCAGGGTAATAATTTCACTCTTTTTTATTCTCTACATGTATCCTCCTTCCCTCGTCGTCACAAGCTCCATATCTCTTGCTACTGCCGTTTGCGGCAGAGCTCATTCATTTTGCTGTTCCTCCTCTCCCCACGGAATTTTAATTCCGTGGGGCCCCCTTGTGGGCCAGGTACGGGGCAGCGCCCCGAAACTGTGCATGGCGTATAGGCGGCGCGATGCTTGCCCTCCCAAAAGGGAGGAATCCGCATCCCCAGCCCTCTCTGCTCCTTCTTCAGCAGGTCGTGCCTCGGCGGCAGGGGCGCAAGGAACGCAAGGGGCGCAAGTTTTGGCACACCCGATTTCTACGTCTTCTGCGTCACTTGCGTCACTGGGAACGGCAGAGAAGGAAATTTTGACCAGCCGCTGCCCATTGCTGCGGTAGCTGTGGAAGATTACACCTCTGTCCTCCAACAGATATCGCCATCGGTTCATCATCTGTTTGAGCATTTTTGTAGAAATTTCCGCACCGGTATAGGTGCTAAACCGCTGTGCCAAGTCACTGTTTGCACCAGAGAAGGAGCCTATCTCCTTTGTCCACTCCACCAGCGCAGTCATCTCCGGCGGCAGGAACAGGTCCGGCGTCTGCAGACTGTCCGTTACCAGTTCCCATCGATGCTCCTCGCCGGAGAACCGCAATTCCAGCTCCCGGTACGCAATGTCCCGTCCGGTACACACCAGTGTGGCGCTGTCACTGTGCCTGCGGCTCCGGTCCAGAACGAACACGGCGTCCACCGCGCCGCTCAACCCTGTGGTGCCGGAGAGTTTGTTCAGTGGATCGCTGTCCCCCTGCTTTCTGAGATGGTGAACCAGCAGAAGCGAGATCCCGCATTCATCCGCCAGCTGTTTGAGAATCTGCACCTCCTGGTAATCGTTGGCGTAGTTGGCTTCGCCCTCGCTGCGGCGCACCATTTGAAAGGTGTCTACGGCCACCAGCAAAGTGTCTGGATGCTCAGATACAAATTGGCGGATCTGATCCGCCAATCCATCTGCTAATGTCCTGGCGGCTACCGCAAAGAAAGCGCTGCCGGGCGGCTCATCAGTGACCTGAAGCAGCCGCTCCTGTACCCGGCGGACCGTATCCTCCAGACAGAGGTACAGCGTCGTCCCCTGCACAGTAGGCAGTCCCCACAGTGGTTCTCCTCAGGCTACCCGGACATAGAGATCCAGCACCAGCCAACTCTTTCCCACCTTTGGAGCACCGCCCAGGATGCTCACTCCCTGTGGCAACAGGGTATGGACAAACAACCGCGTGGGCGGCAGACGTAGATCTGCCAAGGTCTCGCCGTCAATAACGTTCAGCTTTTCCTGTTTCATTTTGTCTTCCCCTTTGTAAAAAATAAGGACAACAGCCGCTTACAGCCCCGCGGCTCTTGCCCGTTCACTTGATTATTCTGGGAGTTTTGATAAAATGAGAATATCGCAAGACAGGATTAAAACAGATATGGGACAGGAGGGGGATCTATTCCGCTGGGGATCAAGCAGAACAATCACCTGCAGTGCATCACACTGGATGTGTGGAAGAATCTGGCCTTTCTGGATGAGAAGGCCTACCCCGCCGGATATTTCGCGGCCAATATTCTGAATCAAAGTCAGACAACCCTTCGCGCACTGATCCATTACGGCGGCGCCATCAGCCATGAGGTGGAGGCGTTAATGAAAGCGGATCGCGATACCTTCGCCCGGCTGCTTCCACAAGCGCGGGAGGATGTCTCCGCCCTGTTGGACGTGCTGTGGACATACCCTCCCTATTGCTTTCTGGACAAATCCAGAGAGCTGGAGGTGCTGGACAAATTTTTCTGTGAGAGTATGGTGGATGCCCTGATGAGCACAGAGGCTCCGTATCGGGACTTTTTCTTCCGCTACCTGACCGCCGCGTTTGCCATTCCCCTTGGGATCTACCACTTTGCCGTGGCAGGAGATTATTTTGAGCGAAAATACCTGTGCCGGCTCAAGGAACGAAATGAGACCTTTTTTGCCACAGCCGTCCACGACTGTTTCACCAGCGACGACTTCTGGCGTGTAATGGACACCCTCCCACTGCCAGATATCGAAACATTCACCCTATCCCCGGCTATGGAGTCTACATACATCTTTGCCAGAAACCCCAGTCAGAAGGAAAAGATGGTGTTTGTCCAGCGCGTCCGCTTTCACAGCATCATGCAGTTTTACTGCTTCGACCTGATGAACGGCCTGCACCACGGCCACGCTCCCTGCGTGTGTCAGAATTGCCAGCGGTATTTTCTTACCCGCAACGGACATAAACCAAAATACTGCAGCGGCATGGCACCCCAGGACAGTCGCTTGACCTGCCGACAGTACGGTGCCATGATACACCAGAAGGAGCAGAACAAGCAGCACCCCGTCTACCGTCTGTTCAATACCCGTACCAACACCATCCGCAAGCATCACCAGAGAGGGAAAATATCTGATGAGCTGCGGCGGGAGGCGCTGTATCTTGCGGAGACCTATCGGGACCGGGCGCTTATGGACAACGACTATGCCGCTGGAGACTATGTCCACGACATGGAACAGGAGACGCTTTATGCTCAGGCAAGAGTACACCTTGCCCAGGAGGACAAGCCATGAGCATGTACCTCTGTGACGCTCCCTGCCTCAGCAATGAGGAGCTTGCCCAGCGCATACAGGAAGGCGATCCAGAGGCCACTTCGCTTCTGCTTTCCCAGAACGAGGGATACCTGACCATGCTGGCCACAAGCTACTGCGAACAATTTTCTCAGGATTTTCTGGTGGACGATCTTAAGCAGGAGGGTGCGCTGGCACTGCTGGACGCGGCACAGCGGTTTGATGCATCCATGGGAACCAGGCTGCTGACCTACGCCACTCCCGCCATTGAAACGGCCATGAAGGACTGCGCCGCCCAAAGTTCTTTTTCTCTGTCACTCCCGCTGGACCGCTACTACCAGCTGCGTCAGGTAGCGTTCCTCTATGCCACACACGAGCAGGACACCGACGCAGATCTTCTGACCGCCATTCAGGAGAAGCTGGAAGTTTCCGTCAAAGTGGCCAAGCGTCTGCTGGAGGAATACCGCACTGTGTTCCAGATTGAGTCCCTGGGTGATCGTGTCTTTGACATTGGTTTTGACGGTGATCCTGCCAGGGCCTATGACCGTTTCATGCGCCGGACGCTGCTTCTCCAGCGCATGCAGGAAGTGCTCAAGCCCAGAGAGTTGAATTTGGTGCACTGTTATCTGAGGATCGGCCAGCCCAATGAACAGGGCATGACCTTTCAGGAACTGTCTATCCGGCTGAACTATAACGGCCCCAGCGGTGCGGAGAAGGCATACAAGAGTGCCATCCGAAAATTGAGGAAGCATCTGGGCGGCGGTGCATACGGCCAGTGGCGCTCTATACAGAGAGCGATTCAAGACGCTCGCCGGGAGGCCAGCAGAGAGATAGGTACCGTTCACCCTAGTCCACATGGCTGGATACCCAGGAACTGATTCGGGAATTTTTGTGTAGGACCGCAGCATTGAGCCGTGTGCATCACGTTCTGCACACAGTAAGTGAGGAGGACCAAAAAGGGTAGCCTAAAAGCAACTGGGAGGGGCCGAAATTTCCGGCCCCTCCCATTGTCATATTATTCATTTCATTGTGCGTTGTTTGTGAGACGCAACTCCTTTTCTAATGGATCTGCTCTTTACCCCAGCTTGGTCCAGTTCTCCGTGTTTCCATTCTTTTCATAGTTATGGGCATTGGTGGCCTCTACAATCTGGTAGTAAGCCCAATAGTCCTTGTTCACATCCAAGAACAGATGCAGATCAGCCTCATGACGATCGACATAGTCCTCGTCAGCGGAGCGGCCCAGCATCCGGTTGACGATGGTAGTCACCTCTGCCCGAGAAATGGTCTTGTTTGGCTGGAAGGTGCCATCGGAATAACCCGTGATCCAGCCATACTGGATCGAACCAACGACCTGGTCGTAAAACCAGTCACTTGTGTTGACATCAGAGAAAATATTTTCTCCATTTGTCGTACCAGTCATACCATTGGTAAAGCGCATGGCAATCACCGTAAATTGGGCGCGGGTAATGAATTGATCCGGTGCAAATTGACCGTTGCCGATTCCATTGACAATTCCCAGGGACGCCAGAGTGTTGACCGCCGTAGCATACCAGGCGTCAGCAGGAACATCAGAGAAAGTGACCGTAGCAGGAACGTCCTTGTTCAGCAGCAGGTTATAGAACATCTGAGCGACCTGGGCGCGGGTCATGTTGTTGTCCGGACCAAAAGTTCCGTTGCCATACCCATTGAGATACGCATTATGATCTCTGGTGTTGAGCCAACCAGAAATGCCATTGCTGTCGGGAGTACCCATGTGCTTACTCCAACCGGCATAAAGGGTGATCGTGGAGCGGTTAACCTTGACATCGTTCTCCACGGGAACAGTCAGCCTGCTGTCGAGATACCAGCCATCAAAGATGTATCCATTGCGAACAGGGACGGGGAGGTCTTCGTATTTTTTCATCCAAGAATAGCTCCTGCTTTCAGACCGGATCGCCTCGCCACCATTGGTGTTGTAGCGGAGGGTGTAGTCAGGATCCCCGCTTTCGCCTGCAGAGGGCGTATCGGGCTCGGTGTCCGGAGGCGGCGTGACGGGGTCATCCGCTTTCACTGTGTAAGTACCCGGCCCGGTAACAGTCAGGGAGACCGTTTTTCCATCCACTTCCAGGGTATAGTCTCCGCAGGGGATGGTCTCAGGCTTCACCGCTGCCTGATACTGGCCGTTGACGTACAGGGCCTCTGCCGTGTACTGGCCGGGGGTTCCTGCTGCCGCCAAAGTATATTTGTATCCGGTTGCGCTGTTCGTGAGCTCGACGCGCTCCACCTGGTACGGCGCATCGTTCCTAGTGATCTCCAGGGTAATGGGACCGCCGAAGATTGGGAGATTCTCCTGGTTGCGGATCCAGAAGCAGTAAGTGTCATAGTTTGTAGGAATACCGTTTAACTTATCCAACAGAAGGGACGTTGCGTCAGACGTCAGATACCACTCGTCGTCGATCCCACTTTGTGCAAAACTGTCGCAGGAATCCACCGAGCCCGTATTTTTGCCTGTGGAACTGACTGCAGAAGTTTCTCTCCAGAAACAGCCATACACGATGCTGGTGGTGCCGTAGTTGTTTCCAACAACGCCCCCGGAGCTATTGCCCGATACCGCCCCCGCACTGTAACTGTTCTGGAAAACACCTCCGTTCGTGTTCTGTCCGCCCAGCCCCCCGCTGTATGCGGTGTACGGTGCCTGGTTGGACACAGCGCCAAAGCTGTAGCAGTTGATGACGGTAGCCTGTCTGTTGACGCCTGCGACTCCTCCGGCGGCAGTTGTATTCGAGCTGACAGTACCATAGTTGGCGCAGTTGTATATCTTGGTGGTACCCAGAACATAATTGGCGCCAGCCACGCCGCCGACCCAGGGGGTGCCAATGTTTTCCGCAGTGACTGCTCCTTTGTTGACGCAGCCGTCCACGATACTGGTGCCGTAGTTTATTTCTACTATCGTGGAGCGAGTTCTTCCGTTCACGCCCGTAATTCCGCCTATGTTAAACTGCTGGCTCATGTTTGAGCTCTTGGCTGTCACAGTGATGTCATTGAGATTCACGCAGCTCTTTACCGTGCCGGAGTGGTTTCGTCCGACGATTCCCCCCACATTGAGATGGGAGCCGGAATAAGCGCGATCCTCCGCTGTGACCTTGATTCTTACATCTGAAACAACATTTTCAAGAATTGCGTTCGTATTGAGTCCGCAGACGCCTCCCACATACTGAAGCGTATTGGTATCGTTTGGGATGTCCTGTTCTATTTCAATCAGGCCCGTTACGGTCAAATCCCGAATCTCCGCTTCCGCCGTCCTGCCGAACAGGCCAATGTACGGGAGCGCACCGTCCGTCAATGTCAGCCCGGAGATGGTATGCCCGTCACCGTCAAAAACACCCTGAAAACAACACTCTTCCGCGGCGTCATAGGTCGTGCTTCCAATGGGTGTCCATTCTTTTCCGCTGAGGTCGATGTCCTGGGTGAGGATCACCTTGTAGCCCTCCAGCGTTTCGCCGGCAGCAAGCGTGGCGGCAGGGCGGTCCATGGCCGTGCCGTTTACCACGCTGGCCAGGTAGCCTAAGCCATCCGGACTGGAGATGGAGATGGTTCCGGCGGCATCGTCCACCACAAAGCCTTCAGGCCGCACGGTGTTAAAGTCAGCCCAGGTCTGCATCCTCTGCCACTTGGCGTAAATCATCATCAGGCCGTTGTCGACAACGGTGTTTTCAAAGTCAAATGGTGTTGCAAAGGTCTCGTCAGTATACCATCCCTGAAAGACATAGCCTTCGCGGGTGGGATCTGCCGGCCGGACAACCGTCCCATCATCGTTCAGATCCGCTTTGGTCTGCACGCCGTTATCCACAAAGTACGCCTCGTCCAGTTCTTTCCAGCCCGCGTAAAGAATCAGGTATGTATCCGGCATGGTATCTTTCTCAAAATCCCAGGCGTCGGTACAAGCCTTGTCTTTGAACCAGCCAATGAGCTCATAGCCCGGATAAGTATAGGCACTGTCATCGGGATAAAACCACCAGGGGATCGGACTGCCTACAGGCACATATCTTGAGGCAAGCGCACCAGTGAATGTTCCTCCGTTCGCGTTGTATGCCACCGTATATCCTTCCACCCAATGGGCATAGAGCGTCATATCTTCCGTGACAGGCGTATCAAAATCCCATTTTTGGGTGTAATCCACATCCTTATACCAACCCTCAAACGCCCATTTATTCTTTACACCGGTCATATTGGAGCCATTGGGAGCCGAGCTTTCAGGTATCACCATATTTGGGGAGACCTGAACTGTCCCTGAAATTCCGGAATTCAGCTTCCCGGGGCTTGGCTCAAACGTCACCGTCACCGCTGCCTGCGGTTCCGGATTACCAGCAAAAACTACGGTTGGTAGAATAATCAGGCACAATGCCAGCGCCAGAAAAAGGCTGAGCAATTTCTTTTTCACTCGTTGTTCCTCCTTAGAATCATAATTCATAGTCATTTTTTATCCCAGAATACGTCAGGAACTTTAGCATATGATTCTTTACCGCCATAGCGGTGGCCTTCGATGGCGCACCGGTGAGACAGATTGAAAGCATCGGTTCAGCTCCGAACGGCCCTTTCCAGCGGTGTCAGACACTCCAGGATCTGCGCTAGATCCCGGCGCCGCTCCGAGTATAAAAACCGCAGGTAGAATGAGTATTCACACTTTATTTGAATAGACAACAAGTCCAGCAGAGATTGTTCCATCATCATACCTGCCTCATCTTCTGTGTCTTTACCTTCACCGCGCGATATTGTGCCAACCGTTTTTTGCTGGTTCTGCCAGAGCATACAGGGCATCTACACTTACTGGACCCTGTCTTGGAATACATCGCCGTTTGCCGGTGCGGGCCTTTTGCGCTGCCATCAGACCTTGCGTTTGCTGCCGTGGGGATGATGGCTCGTGTGATCGACAGATTTGAGCCTGCTGCCCATTGATCCAGCAGCTTCTACTCCTCTTCCTGTATGCAGAAGCCATACGGGCTTATCCACATGAATAAATCCCTTTCTATGCAGAATCAACATTCCGTCTCAGCATTTAATATATAATTAAAAATCCATTATAATCATAGCAGGCACTGACGCAAAAGGCAAGGCGTCTTCCAGAATTTAAATACAAAAATATAGACCGCAAGCATAATTCTGCGTTTGCGGCCTGGCTTTTTGCGCCCTTTCGCTTTCTTACCGCAAGAAAAATGGGCAATTTTTATTTCTGCCTTTTCATGGGATCGTATGTAAGAAGAAAATATTTATTCAGAATGTTGATTCTGTGACTACGACACAAGCCCCAGCCGGTCAATTTGCCGCTGGTGCTCTGTGCCGGAGGTAACCAGGTAGATGCGCGTGGTTTCGATGCTGCTGTGGCCCAACAGGTCGGCCAGCTTTGCAATATCCCGGCAGGCCCGGTAGAAGACCGTGGCAAACAGGTGCCGCAGGTTGTGAGGGAATACTTTTCCCGGCTCCACACCCGCGTGCTTGCATAGCCCTTTCAGTTCCGCCCAGATCTGTCGGCGGCCAAGTTCCTTTCCGCTTCTGGTGCGAAAGATCGCACCCGAGGCGGTTTTCTGTTTTTTGGCATACTTCAGAAGCTTGCGGCAGAGCTTTCCGGGGAGCAGGATGGTGCGGATCTTGCCTTTGAGGGCGATTTCTGCTTTGCCCTGTTGAACAGCTTCCACGGTGATATACGGTACTTCACTGACCCGGATACCGGTGGCTCCAATGGTTTCCACCAGAAGTCCCAGCCGCTCCCGCCCCAATTTGTGGGCCGCGTTCAGAAGACGCTGGTAGTCATCCTTCGTCAGCTCACGGCCAGCGTCACGGAACAGACGGCGCTGGATCTTGAGAAACTTCACCCGGCATTCCCGCAGGTCGAGAAACTCCAACAGGCTGTTCAGGGCAGAGAGCATAGCGTTGACTGTAGTCGGGGCATAGTCCTGCGCCACCAGATACGCTTTCCACTCCGAGGTCAACTCCTTACTGATGTCACGACCATCAAGCCAGCAGGTAAATGCCCGGATATCCCGCAGATATTTCTCCATGGTTGCACCGCTCTTTTCCTCCATCTGAAGATGATGGGCGTATGCTCGGATTTGTTGTTGTGTTAATGGATGATTTTTCATAGAGACCCTCCCATTGGAATGATATTGCTATTGTACAGGAAGTGTGGAGACAACAAAGCCCACAGCGGCAGATACCGCTGTGGGCTTTGCGTGCCGTATTGATAGGTTTGCCACTGGCACGGGAAAGATATACGATTATCAGGTTCTTTCCTCATAGTATTCCAGCCTCCTGCACTGTAAGCTTATCTTCTTGCCTGCGGGAACCGGTGAGGTTCTGCCACACACTGGTACAGCACTACTCCGCAGCGGCGGCAGATCAGGTACTTCAGCCGATTTCCCAGCAGTCCGTGATATTTGAAAGTAACCAGGGCTTCTCCGTGCTGCCAGCCTTCTCCGATGTCTTGTGAGCCGCAGTACTGGCATCTGGTAACGGGAACTTGTGTCATAGCATTTTTCTCCTCTCTGTGTTGTTGACTGCAAACACACAATACCGAGAGACGATTCAGAAGTCCAGAGAATGTTACTGCTCAAAATGGAGAAGATCAGAGATGAAGAAATTGCAATACGCCCAAAAGCATTGTACGTCTGACCGCATAAAAATCAGGCATCCCTCTCCGTTTCTTCCGCCGGAAAGGGATGCCTGCCCATTTCAAAGAGATTCCGTCCGTATGCCAGTTCCCACACCAATTTGAACCCGCAGAGAAAACTGTCCATGAAGCGTTCTTCCACAATCAGACTCTGGGTATCCATGATCCGCAGCACCAGTTTCCTCTCTGGCTTTTCCAACTGCTCGATGAGCTGTTGGTGGCAAGTTTCAATTTCCTGCTCAGCCTCCGCCATGGGCAGTGGCATGTAAAATCTGTTGTAGAATCTGTTGTAGAGTGTCGTTCATGTGTCCTACCTCCTTTCAGCAAGACAACATACCACAGGTCAGCTAAAAAGCCGCTAAAATATTTGAATGGTTCCTAATCGTTTGGTCGCTTTGAAACATTGACATAAAAATAGCCGCAAGCCACTTTTCGTGACTTGCGGCTATTTCCCCAATTTCCTCCGGGGTGACACCCCAGAGCCTCTCTCAATCGGTCATTCTTGGGTTCATCTCAAGATGTCCCTATGAGGAGTAGCCCATTCGGGCGGCCGTTTTAGAGAAATCGCTGCTTAGTAGCACTTTCTGTAGATGGCCTCTTCGCTCTCCAGATCGAAGGGATAGTAGGCGTTGGTCATCAGACGCTGCTGGTTGGCCTCCACGCTGAGGGGGAAGGCCTTGAAGTCAGCCTCGGTGAAGCCGCAGTCCCGCAGGGGACGCAGAGGCAGGATGCGCTGGAGCAGAGCATTCAGCTCGGGGATGGCGTTCTTGACCTCGCAGCCCAGAATACTGGCTACCAGCTCCTTGAATTTCATGATCTCGCCGTCGGGCTTGTGCTCGTCATAATAGTCCAGGATGGCGCCGAAGAGCATGTAGTTGCTCTCACCATGAGGCACGTGATAGGTGCCGCCCAGAGGGAAGCTCATGCCGTGGACAGGGCCGCAGCCAGCCTTCAGGAAGGCGATGCCGGCGTAGAAGGAGGCGGTGACGAACTGGTCCATATACTCGAAGCGGGCGTCCTGTCCCTTCTCGTCGATGAGCTTGAAGCCCTTGAGGATCACGTCCATGGCCTTCTCGCTGAAGAGCTCGGAGGTCATGGTCTTGCGGTGGGGGCTCAGGAAGGACTCGGTGGCGTGGACCAGAGCGTCGATGGCGGAGCAGGCAAAGGGCTTGTAGGGCAGGGTCTTCAGCAGCTCCGGGATCAGGCACACCTTGTTGGGGATGATGTCATCAGACACCAGGCCCAGCTTGGTCTCGCCGCCGGTGAGCACGCCGTCCTTCTCGTCCTTGACGATGGCCACGGAGATGTTGGTGCACTCGGAGCCGGTGCCGCAGGTGGTGGGGATGGCAATGACGTCCTTCTCATGTACCACGGGGAAGCGCTTGAAGTACAGGTTGTGGACGGTGTCGGGGCGCTTGCAGCCCAGCAGCTTGCACAGGTCCATGATGGCGCCGCCGCCCACGGCGATGACGCGGTCATAGCTGTCATAGGGGATGGCGTCGTACATGATCTGGATCATGGCTTCGCTGGGCTCGCCGGCGCCGAACTTCTCCTGGAACACGAAGTTGCACTTGAGGCCCAGATCCTTCATGAAGGGCGTGTAGATGAACTCATTGGTCAGAACCACGTCCCGCTCGTTCAGCTTGAACTCCTCCGCCATCTGGGCAAAGGTCTGGAACTTGTACACGGTGGGTGCGAAGATGATCTCTCTCTTGTCGGCCATCAAAGAAGCGGAAAAAGCATCCATGGTTTCGTTCTCCTTTTCAAAATTTTGAGATATGGCGATACAGGCAGGGCCCGGTAAGGGCCCTGCCGGGTATCCGGATTTACTTGCGGGAAATGGCCTTCTTCACAGCGGCGACGATGTTGGCGGCGCGCAGACCGTACTCGTCCATCAGGAAGTCCTGGGGACCCACCTGGCCGAACTGATCCTGAACGCCCACAAATTCCTGGATGGTGGGGGCGTTCTTGGCCAGGCAATTGGCCACCACGCTGCCCAGGCCGCAGGTGACGTTGTGGTTCTCAGCGGTAACGATGGCGCCGGTCTCCTTGGCGGCCTTGATCACCAGCTCCTCGTCCAGAGGTTTCCAGGTGAACATATCGATGACCCGAACGGAGATACCCTCCGCGGCCAGTGCCTCGTAAGCTTTCAGGCTCTCGTCCACCATGATGCCGGAAGTGATGATGGTGGCAACATCCTTGTCGGACTCGTGGAGCACCACGCCCTTGCCGATCTCAAACTCGGAGCCGTCCTCATAGACCTTGATGATGCCCTTGCGGACAAAGCGGGTGTAGGTCACGCCCTTGGTGATGCCGGGAAGCTGGCGGGTGATGCTCTCCAACTGGGCATAGTCGGCGGGATCCATCACTGTGGTCTCGGGGATGGACAGGTACATGGCCGCGTCCTCCAGCGGCATATGGGTACCGCCGTTGAAGGCAGCGGTGACGCCGGCGTCGGAGCCCAGCACATGGACGGTCAGCCCGGCGTAGGCAGCGGACATGTAGATCTGGTCATAGCAACGGCGGGAGGAGAAGGTGCCGAAGGAATGGAAGAACACCTTCTTGCCGGTGGCGGCAAGGCCTGCGGCCACGCCGGCGGCGTTGCCCTCGGCGATACCGGCCTCAAAGGCCCGGTCGGGGTAGTTCTTGCGCAGCATCTTGGTGTTGATGCAGCCCATCAGGTCGCAGTCCACGTAGCAGATGGACTTGTCCTCCGCCATCATCTCGTTCAGCGTCAGAGCGAGACCGTCCCGGCAGGCCCGGGAATCCTTTTCATGTTTGCCAATCAGTTTCACGTTCATGATCTCACCCTCCTTTTAAGCGTTCTTGGCGTCTTCGTAAGCCTTTTCCGCAGCGGCCAGAGCCTCAGTCCACTGCTCTTCGCTGGGCTGAGAGGAATGGTCGTGCTTGGGCTCAGCGAAGGTGGCGCCCTTGCCCTTGCTGGTCTTCAGGACGATGCAGCTCGGCACGCCCTTGGTAGCATAGGCCTTCTGGATGGCGTCATAAATAGCGGTCACATCGTGGCCGTCGATTTCCTGGGTGAACAGGCCGAAGGAGGCAGCCTTCTTGGCAATGTCGCCATGGGCCAGAATGTCATCGGTGGGACCATCCAACTGATAGCCATTGTTGTCGATGAAGTAGATGATGTTGTCCAGCTTGTGGGCATAGGCGAAGTGGAAAGCCTCCCAGACCTCGCCCTCGTCCGCCTCACCGTCGCCGATGACACAGAAGACATGGTTGTCGCGGCCGTCGATCTTGTTGCCCAGAGCCGCGCCGGTGGCAGTGGAGGCGCCCTGGCCCAGAGAGCCGGTGGTCAGGTCCACGCCGGGAGTCAGTTTGCGGTCGGTGTGGCTGGGGAATCTGGTGTGGGGATGATTCAGGGTGTAGGCTTCCTCCATGGGATAGAAGCCCATGATCCCGAAGGTGGCGTAAGCCACGGGGCCGGCGTGACCCTTGGAGAGTACCAGCCAGTCACGGTCCTCCCACCGGGGGTTCTTGGGATCGAACTTCATGACCTCTCCATACAGGACGGCCATCAGGTCGGCCAGGTCCATGGAGCCGCCCACATGGCCGAATCCACGGGAGTGGATGACCTTCAGCGTTTCCAGCCGGATCTGCGCCGCCAGAACCTTGCATTTTTTCTCGTTCATCAGGTGTTTCTTCCTTTCCTTTTCATTTTTGAGCGCCGTCCTCCCCATAGAGAGTACGGAGCAGGTTTCACCTCGGAAAAGACCTCCCTCATCAAAGGGAGGCGCCTGGGAGTAGAACAGGTCCGGCGGAAAGCGTGTGCGTTCACACAAAAGGTAATCGTTTTCCGCAGACTCAATAAATTGCCGCACTTCCAAGTTGGAAGGCGGACAGAGGCTGAACGGAAGCCGCCGGGCAAGGCAAGCGCGCATATATCCATGGCGCACCTGTCCCATTACATATTTTACCGCAGTTTCATAGGCTACGTCAATGACAATTTACATTTTAACGATCTATTTTCGCAACGGTTCCAGGTGATTCGGATGAAAAATGTCTCCTTTTACCGGACGGGAAACGGCCGCTTGTAACCAAAAACGGAAACGTTTGCGATTTTTTTAAAATTTTTTGATAAAAACAGACACTTTTTAAAAAAGATGCTTTTGATAGAGGTAGAAAGAGATTTACTCTATTCTGTACAAAAAACAGCACAATTTCCAGAATGATATTGACAATTTGATGATTATAGTTTATTATTTTGATGGGCGGTCCATGGAAAAAGCTCTGGGGGACTGCCTCTTTCAACAGAACGGAAACGTTTGCGATTTGGAAGACCCTTCAAGCATCATCAACTGCTCAGGAAAAAGGACGATGCGCAATGAAAAATGTAACGCTGAAGGATGTGGCAAAAGCTGCCGGCGTATCCTACGCCACTGTGTCCCGCGCCCTGTCCGGAAGTCCCCAGATCAGCGGCGCCACCCGGGAGCGGATTATCAAGCTGTGCGATGAGATGGGCTATACCACCAACTATGTGGCCCGGTCCATGGTCATGAAAAAGACGGATCTGATCGGACTGGTGGTGCCGGCTATCGACAATGAATTCATGTCCCAGTTGGCCTACTACGCGGAGATGAGCGCCCGTTCCCATGGGTATAACATCATGCTGTGCAACTCCGGTCCGGATCTGCGGCAGGAAAAAACCGTGGTGAAGCTGCTGTTGGGCCGCCAGGTGGACGGCATTCTGATCGTTCCCCAGAGTCCCAAGACCTATGAGAACATCCAGGCCTATACCAACCAGGTGCCAACCGTGTTCCTGGGGGAAAACCTGCGGGATCAGCCCCAGAGCTACGTGGCCGCGGACAACAGTTGGGGCACCTATATCGGCACCCGGTACCTCTGGGAGCTGGGCCACCGGGAGATTTTATACTTTGGGCGCCGTCACTCCACCACCCACCAGCTTCGGGCGGAGGGGTACATGCGGGCTTGCCAGGAACTGGGGCTCCGCCAGCGGTTTTATAACAGTGAGTATTCCCGCTCCTCTATTGAAAACGGCTATCAGATGGCCAAAGACCTGTTCTCCCGGCCCATCGACTATACCGCTATTTTTGCCTCCACGGATTCCAACGCCTTGGGTATCCTGAAGGCGGCGGACGAACTGCGGATTGCCATTCCAGGCAGGCTGAGCTTGATTGGATTCGACGACATCCCCTCTACGGCTTTGCCACGGATTGAACTGACCACTATCGAGCAGCCCAAGCGGGCCATGGCGGTCCAGGCGGTGGAGATGCTGCGGGACCGGATCGAAAACGGTACCCAGGGCTACGCCCATCAGATATTGATGCCGACACTGATCAAGCGGGATACCTGTGACAGCCTACGATGAGTAGTGGCAAAGAGACGCGAACAGTAAATTTACAATACTTTATAAAGGAAGCGGAAACAATATGAACGGATATTTGTACGACCCGCATACCCATACAGCGGAGACCAGCAAGTGCGGGCACCTGCCCGCCGCCGACGTGGTGGACCGCTATGTGCGCAACGGCTTTACCGGCCTGGTGGTCACGGATCACCTGCACCCGGAGTACCTGTCCCGCATCGACACGGACCACAACTGGGACCATGTGATGGATCACTACCTCTCCGGCTATCACGCCTCCAAAGCCCACGGCGACGAAGTGGGACTGGACGTGATCCTGGGCGCGGAGCTGCGATTTCCGGAAAATGACAACGACTACCTGGTTTACGGCATTGATGAGCAGTGGCTGCGCTCCAACCCCTATATGTGCTGCATGAGCGCCCAGGAGTTCTACGACAAGTTCCACGATCAGGTCCTCATCATCCACGCCCACCCCTTCCGCAAGGGCAGCGCCCCGGTCCAGGAGACCGCTGTCCACGGGGCGGAGATCATCAACGGCAATCCCCGCCACGAGAACAACAACGACAAGGCTCTGGCCCTTTGCCGCCGCCATCCCGAGTACTACCGCCTGGCCGGGTCCGATACCCACCGGGACGGGGACGAGGCCCGTGCGGGCGTGATTCTGCCGGAGCGGGTGAAGGATTCCTACGCCTATAAAGCCATGATTGAAAGCGGGCGCTTCCACCTGTGGAGCCCGGAGTTCCAGACGTTCGTGGACGCGGACGAGGAGATCAGAAAGGAGAGCGGGAAATGAGCCAGTTTGATTCCCTGATTATCGGTGAGGTGGCCCGGGACACCAATGTGGACTACGACGGGACCACGGTCAAGGCCATCGGCGGCGCCGTGTACTACTCCGGCTACGCCGCCGCCAACATCGGACACAAGATCGCCGTGCTGCCCAAGGCGGACCCGGAGGTGGATTTGAAAGAGGCCTTTGCCAAGGCCCCCAACATCACAGTCTACCCCCTGGTCAGTGAGAAGTCCTTTGTTACCAAGAACGTCTACCACACGGCGGACCGGGAGCGCCGGACCTCCACCGTGGACAGTGTGATCGCCCCCTACCGCACCGACGAGGTGCCGGAGATTGACGCGGCCATCTGGCATCTGGCGGGCCTGGTGGGCGGAGATATCCCCAACGAAATGATCCCCTTCGCCGCCCAGCACGCCATGGTGGCCATCGATGTCCAGTGCATGCTGCGCTGGGTGGAAAACGGCGGCATGGTCTACCACGACTGGGCGGAGAAGAAGGAGATGCTGCCCTACGTCCGCTTTCTGAAGACCGACGCCGCCGAGGCAGAGATCCTGACCGGTCTCACGGACCGGGCGGAGGCCGCAAAGGTCCTCTACGGCTGGGGTGCCAAGGAGATTCTCATTACCCACAATACCGAGGTACTGGTCTATGACGGCAAGGAGATCTATACCTGCCCCATCAAGGCCCGGAACCTCTCCGGCCGCACCGGCCGGGGCGACACCACCTTTGCCGGATACATCAATGAGCGATTGACCCAGGATATCCCCACCGCTTTGCGGACCGCCACGGCGCTGGTCTCTCTGAAGATGGAGACGCCGGGCCCCTTCCAGGGAACCCGGGCCGATGTGGAGGCATACATGAAGGAATTCTATTGAGCTGCATATGTTGTAAAGCGGGACGGCCCCACTGGGGTCGTCCCGCTCTTTTCATGCGCCTCCTGGTGGGAGCGGCGTGCGTTTTTTGCAGGTCAGGCTGTTGCAGGGGTGGATTCTGCCGCCAGTTCCCGCAGGACCTTCTTCTGCAGCGGAATGGCGCAGGCCAGGGTAAACAGGTCGGAGACCGCCTGGGTCATCTGAATGCCCAGGACCCCCAGAGACAGGGAGAGGATGGCCACCAGAGGGATAAAGAAGATGCCCTGCCGGGCCATGGCGATGAAGGTGGCGGGTCCGGTGCGGCCGATGGTTTGCAGCATCATGTTGCTCATGACGATCCAGCCCTGAAAGCAGAAGGTGACACACTGAAACCGGAGCGCCGCGGCACCGCAGGCGATGACCTCCGGGTCATCCCGAAACACCGCCACGATCTGGGGGGCGAAGGCGAAGCCCAGGATGCCCATGCACAGGAGAAAAATCGTGGAGCTGCGGAAGCAGAAGCGGAATCCCTCCAGCACACGGTGGTAGAGCCTGGCGCCGTAATTGAAGCCGCACACCGGCTGGAACCCCTGGCCGAAGCCGATCATGGCGGAGGCGCCGAAGGTCATGATCCGCTGTACCACGCCCATAGCGGCGATGACGGCGTCTCCGTAGGGGCGGGCGGCCCAGTTGAGGCAGATGGTGGCCACGCTGGCCAGACCCTGCCGGGCCAGGGAGGGCAGGCCGCCCTTGATGATCATCAGATAGTAGCTGCCCTTGAGTTGGACCCGGGAGATGTGGATATGGAGGTTGCCACCCCGGGTGCAGCCCACCAGCAGCAGGCAGAAGCTGACGAACTGGCTGAGGATGGTGGCCCAGGCGGCCCCGGCGATGCCCATGTCAAATACGAAGATCAGCAGAGGGTCCAGCCCAATGTTCAGCACCGCACCGCTGACGATGCCCACCATACCGTACATGGCGCTGCCCTGAAAACGCAGTTGATTGTTGAGGACCAGAGAGGCGGTCATCCAGGGAGCACCCAGAAGAATCACCCGCATATAGTCCCGGGCATAGGGCAGAATGGTGGGGGTGGAGCCCAGGAGATTGGCCAGAGGTGTCAGAAAGATCTGACCCAGGACGCAGATGAGGAGACCTGTGGCCAAAGCGGAGAAAAAGCCGGTAGCGGCCATGTTGGAGGCCTCCTCCGTATGGTGTTTGCCCAGTTCCCGGGAGATAAAGTTGCCGCTGCCGTGGCCGAAGAAAAATCCCACCGCCTGAATAATGGACATTAGGGAGAACACTACGCCTACGGCGCCGGTGGCCGGGTTACTTTTCAGCATGCCAACGAAAAAAGTGTCCGCCATGTTGTAAAAGGCAGTCACCAGCATACTGATGATGCAGGGCAAGGCCAGCCGGCAGATCAGGCCACTGACCGGGTCCTCCGTCAGATGGTGAAATTTTTGTTCCTGCAGGTCCTCCATGGGTCATCTCCGCCTTTCCTGAAATTACGTAATCTTAACGAAATTATAACATGCCTTTGGAAAAAGGAAAAGCCCTCCCGAAAAAGAAAGGGGTGGCTTCGGAGCTTTTGCCGGTTTTCTTCAGGTGCAGGACAGCGTCGGTCCGCATAGAATGGACTGCACTCCCGGCGAGAGGTCGTGACCGCCGCCGGCGGTCCGTGCGGCCCCGCTGGGGCGCAATCTCAAGGAAATGAGGGAGTTTACTTTGCGTATCAATGAAGCCTATGAGCATGATAGCATTCGGCCCTGCCAAGCGGAGGAGACCTCCTGCCCCATCAGCGGCTGTAATAAGGTCAGTACTCAATGTGTAGATGTTTCGGCCCCGGTGGTCCTGGCGCCCACCACCACCCTGGGAAGCCCCACGGTTACTTGCCAGGGGAGCCCCAGTGTCACCTGCGTCACCAGCAGTGACAAGACTCACTGCACCGTCACGCTGACCCAGCAGGTCTGCGTGTCCATTCCGGTGTGTTACGGTGTGACCATGTCCACCGGTGATCCCACCATCGCCTGCGCCGACGGCGGCGCGGGTGGTTGCCACTGCCGTTGAAAGCCTGCTACGGACCCGCCGGGATACCGGCGGGTCCGTAGTTGCTTCCGGGAAAAATAGAGCTTGCAAGTTTCTTGAAAAATCGGTATACTGAATTGATATTTGGATAGAACAAATTGGAAAGGATGATCCATATGACCGCTTATCCCCAGATGACGCCCCAGGAGCGGAAGGAGGAGTACGCCCGCCTTACCAAGGAATACGAGGACCTGAAGTCCCGGGGCCTGAAGCTGAACATGGCCCGGGGCAAGCCCGGCAAGGCCCAGTTGGATCTGGTCAGCGACATTTTTGCATTGATGCAGAAGCCCGAGGACTATGTCTCCGATGGCGTGGATGTGCGTAACTACGGTGAGCTCAGCGGCCTGCCTGCTGCCAAACGTCTCTTTGCCGAGATCCTGGGCTGCAAGCCCGAGCAGGTGTTCGTGGGCGGCAACGCCAGCCTCCAGTTGATGTACGATACGGTTTCCAAGGCATATACCCACGGCCTGCTGCACAGTGAGCGTCCCTGGTGCAAGGAGCCGGTGGTGAAGTGGCTGTGTCCCGCTCCCGGCTA
>URXS01000014.1 GCA_900551885.1 uncultured Oscillibacter sp. | reverse complement strand
TGCGGCAACCGGAAAAGCGGCGGGAGCCTCTGTGCGCCTATTTGATCTTACGCCGGGCCCTGTGGGAGCAGTACCGTTGGCGGGAGCTTCCGGAGATTCAGACCACTTCCCTGGGCAAGCCCTATTTTCCGGCGTTTCCCGACGTCCACTTCAACCTCAGCCATACCACGGGGGCGGTGTTGGTGGCTCTGTCGGACCAGCCGGTGGGCGTGGATATCGAGCACATCCGGCCGGTGAGCCAGCGGACCATGCGGCGTCTGGCGGATGTGGATACGGAGCGTGCCTTCTTCCAGAGCTGGGTCCGGCGGGAGGCCCGGGCCAAGCGCAGTGGCGCCGGAGTGGGCACGATACTGACGGCGGAGGAGCCTCTTCAGCCCGGGGAGCAGTTTTATATTCTGGACACCTTTCCCGGCTATGCGGCGGGGGTGGCCACCCGGGGCGGCGGGCCGCCGTCCCCCATCCGGTGCTATTCCCTGGATGAAATGGCCTGACCGCGGGCAGGCAAAACAGTAAGGCGGCGGGGCTTTAGCCCCGCCGCCTGCTTGACATTTGGGTTTACACGATCTTGCGAAGGAGCTGCGGCTCTGCCGCATCCTTCTGTTCCGAGAAGTAGCGAATGATGTCTTTGCGGGTGACGATGCCGGTGAAATTGCCCAGATCATCCACCACCGGGATGAAGTTCTGTTGCATGGCGCTGTTGACCAGTTCCTCCATGGTGACGGTGATGCGGACGGGGGGATATGCGTCCCGGTTCAGGATGTCCCGGATGCGAAGACCCTCCAAGTCTTTCATGGACAGGGGGTGCTGGGTGCTCTCCTCCTCGGCCAGAAGCCGCCAAAGGAAGTCACCCTCACTGACGGTGCCTGCGTACTGGCCTTCCCGGGTGATGACGGGAATGGCGGTGTAGCCGTGGTAGCGCATCTTCTCCAGGCCCTGGCGGAAGGTGTAGTCGTCATACAGGTAAGCGACGGAGTTCTTGGGGAGCAGAAAATAGGCTATGTTCACTGCGCTGCTTCCTTTCTGGGGCGGCGCGCCGCCCATATTTGGCCCCTCCGGCCTTTCTATTTATAGTATACAGGACCCGCCGGGGAATTGGTGAATAATCTATGAAATCTGCCCGGAGAAAGGCTTTACATTTCGGGGAGCGGCTGGTATCATGAGAGCGTGATATATGCAACAACGAGGAGGCGGTCCCATGCTGACCCGGCAGGAGTTGGAGAAAAACCCGCTGTTTCAGGACATCAGTTATGAAAGCTACCTGCAAATGCTCACCTGTTTTCAGGCGGTGCAGAAGAGCTACCGGCCCGACGAGGTGCTCTACGACTTTACCGATCCCCGCAGCAACTCCGTGGGAATCCTGGAGCGGGGGGAAGCGTCGCTGATCCGCATTGACGAGGAGGGCGTCACCACCGTGCTGGAGGAACTGGGTCCCGGCGGCGTGTTCGGAAGGAGCCTGGCCTTTTCCGGCTCCCGGCGGGACAGCCTGGAGGTGGTGGCCCGCACACCCTGCGATGTGGCTTTCATTGACTACCCCCACATCCTCAAGCGGTGTGAGAAGGCCTGTACCCACCACAGCCTGTTGGTGCAGAATATGCTGCGGTTGATCTCCGAAAAGGCCCAGAGCCTCAGCGAGCGGGTGGACGTACTGTCCCGTCGTTCCATTCGGGAGAAGCTCCTGTGCTACTTCCGCCAGTTGGCAGAGAAGGCGGGCGGCAATACCTTCACGCTGCCGTTTTCCCTCAGCACCTTGGCGGACTACATCGCCACCGACCGCAGCGCCATGATGCGGGAACTGAAGCGGCTGCGGGAGGAGGGGATCCTCCGCTCCGATGGGCGGCGGATCACGCTGCTGAGTTAAGTGGCGCGGACCTCTGCGAAAGCGCCAAAAAGACAGGGGCATTTCCCCGAAAATCTCAGGAAAAACGCATTGACGGCGTATTCCATATATGTTAAAATGTAAACAATGTGCCGCCGGGCAAACGTCCGGAGGCAGACGCGGAAAAATTCGAGGATTCGGGAAAGAAGGAAGGATATGTATCGCATCGTGAGAAAAGAGGCTCTCCGCCCTACTGTCACCTTGTATGAGATCGAAGCGCCGCTGGTGGCCAAGAAGGCCCAGCCCGGTCAGTTCATCATCCTGCGGGTGGACGAAAATGGAGAGCGCATCCCCATTACGATCAACGCCTACGACCCTGAGAAGGGCACCGTTACCATCATCGTCCAGACTGTGGGCGCCACCACGGAGAAGCTCAGCCACATGAAGGAGGGCGATTGCCTTCAGGATTTTGTGGGTCCTCTGGGCAAGGCCACTGAGACCGAGGGCAAGAAGAAGGTCTGCGTGGTGGGCGGCGGCGTCGGCTGCGCCATCGCGTATCCGGTGCTGAAGAAGTTCCACGACTCCGGCGCCGAGGTCCACGCCGTCATCGGCTTCAAGAACAAGGACCTGGTCATTCTGGAGGATCAGTTCCGTGCCGCCAGCAGCGTGCTGAAGGTTTGCACTGACGACGGCTCCTACGGCCAGAAGGGCCTGGTCACCGACGCTCTGAAGGAGCTGATCGAGGCCGGGAACCAGTACGACGAGGTCTTTGCCATCGGCCCCATGGTCATGATGAAGTTCGTCTCCAAGACCACCGAGCCCTACGGTATCCCCACCACCGTGTCCATGAGCCCCATCATGATCGACGGCACCGGTATGTGCGGCGGCTGCCGGCTCAGTGTGGGCGGTGAGATGAAGTTCGCCTGCGTGGACGGCCCCGACTTCGACGGCCACAAGGTGGATTGGGATCTGGCTGTCAAGCGTAACCAGATGTACCGGGAGTACGAGGCCCACAAGTATGAGGAGACCTGCAACCTGTTCAAGAAGGAGGTGGAGTAACCATGGCCAATATGTCTTTGACGAAGAATCCCATGCCCTCCCAGGATCCCAACGTCCGCAACAAGAACTTCAGTGAGGTGGCCCTGGGCTACACAGAGGAACAGGCGCTGGACGAAGCTCAGCGTTGCCTGCACTGCAAGAACAAGCCCTGCATGACCGGCTGCCCGGTCATGGTACATATTCCCGATTTCATTGCCGAGGTGGCCAAGGGCAACTTTGAGGAGGCCTATCAGATCATCTCCGCCACCTCCGCTCTGCCCGCCGTCTGTGGCCGTGTCTGCCCCCAGGAGAGCCAGTGCGAGAAGTACTGCGTCCGGGGCAAGAAGGGCGAGCCCGTGGCCATTGGCCGCCTGGAGCGGTTTGTGGCCGACTGGCATAACGCCCACACCTGCGAGCTGCCTCCCAGACCCACCCCCAACGGACACCGTGTGGCCGTGGTGGGCTCCGGTCCTGCGGGCCTGACCTGCGCCGGCGACCTGGCCCGGAAGGGTTACGATGTCACCGTGTTCGAGGCTCTGCACCTGGCTGGCGGCGTGCTGGTGTACGGTATTCCCGAGTTCCGTCTGCCCAAGAGTATCGTCCAGAAGGAAGTGGACGGCCTGAAGGCCATGGGCGTCACCATCGCCACCGATACCGTGATCGGCCGTACCCTTTCCATCGACGAGCTCATGGAGGAGCAGGGCTTTGAGGCAGTGTTCATCGGTTCCGGTGCTGGTCTGCCTATGTTTATGAACATTCCCGGCGTCAACTATAAGGGCGTGCTGTCCGCCAATGAGTTCCTGACCCGCATCAATCTGATGAAGGCCTATCTGCCCGACTCCGACACCCCCATCATCCATCCCAAGCGGGTGGCCGTTGTGGGCGGCGGCAACGTGGCCATGGACGCCGCCCGCTGCGCCAAGCGCCTGGGGGCTGAGGTCTACATCGTTTACCGCCGCGGCATGGAGGAGCTCCCCGCCCGTAAGGAGGAAGTGGAGCACGCCGAGGAAGAGGGCATCATCTTCAAGACCCTCAACAACCCGGTGGAGATCTTTGCCGACGAGAACGATAACGTCAACAAGATCCGCTGCATCAAGATGGAGCTGGGTGAGCCGGACGCCTCTGGTCGCCGCCGTCCCATCGAGATCCCTGGCAGCGAGTTCGACATCGATGTGGACTGCGTCATCATGGCGCTGGGCACCAGTCCCAACCCCCTGATCAAGTCCACCACCAAGGGCCTGGAGATCAACAAGAAGGGCGGCATCGTGGTCAACGAGGACGGCCTGACCTCCAGAGAGAACGTCTACGCCGGCGGCGACGCCGTCACCGGTGCTGCCACCGTCATCCTGGCCATGGGCGCCGGCAAGACCGCCGCCAAGGCTATCGACGAGCAGCTCAGCGGAAAGTAAAACCATTTTAATAGAAAAGGGGGCGGATGGCCGCAGGCCGTCCGCCCTCTGTTTTGTGTCACCCGTAATTTGTCGAATCGGCCTTGACAGGCCGGGGAACTGAACGATACAATCTTGCTGACAAGTACCGTCTGCCACCCCCTGTAAAGCGGACCCCTCTGGAGCTTCCTGCTGGTATATGGTTAGCGGGGGATACAACGGTGAAAATTATGCCTTGGAGGAAAGAAGTATGGCTTATTGCAGAAGGTGTGGCGCACAGATCGACGATTATGCGGCAGTCTGCCCGGAATGTGGCGCCCCCCAGGGCGGTGCCCAGGATACTCCACCGGTGGTAGACAACGGCGGTTTTTTGTGGGGCCTTCTGGGTTGCTGCATCCCCCTGGCAGGCTTGATCCTGTTCCTGGTGTGGAAGGATACCAAGCCCCGGACCGCCAGGGCGGCAGGCATCGGCGCCCTGGTGTGCGTGATCGCCTATGTGCTGATGTATGTACTGGCAGCAGTGATAGGCGTGGGCACTGCTCTGTATGTCTATTAAGCTGCGGCGCTGGGCCTGGCGGTGGCTGCCTATTATTTTCGGATGTCACTGCCGGCCGGACCGCTCCTTTCATTTCCGGGATGGCACGCCCTTTCCTATCTGCGCCCGGTGTACCGGGGAGCTGTTGGGGATTTTGGTGGCCGCAGGCTCTTACTGGGCGGTCCATCCCACAGTGGTTGTTTCGGCGCTGCTCCTGGTCCCGCTGATCGCCGACGGCCTGCTCCAGGCATGTACCTCTTATGAAAGCGGCAACCTCCGGCGGCTGCTGACGGGAGTCCTTTTTGGCTATGGGCTGACGGTGCTGCTGTTTGTTTCCCTGGGCTGGGCATATCGCTGGGGGTTTGATTTTGGCTGGACCCTGCGGCGGGGATGAGACGGCTTTTACCGCCTGCAGGAATTTTTTCCCCAGAAAAAACGACTATCCTTGGCAAAGGGCGGTTCCGTGAGACAGGGAATTTGTTGCTTGCTGGGGCTGTTGTGTTTTCTGATGATGTCTGCCTGTGCTGCTTCAACGGAAGAAGCGCCGGAGGAAGAAACAGCGACTGCGGAGATGCCGGCGGAGCGGTTCCCGGAGCTTCCCGTGGCAATTTTTCAGGAGGATTTTCCCACCTATATATGAGCGGACAAGAAATGTCCCCCGGCGGAACTCCGCCGGGGGACATTTTGCCATTTTACAGATCCACTACTGTTACGTCGTGGCCGGTGGAAGGCAGGAATTTGTGGAGAATATCCTCCGTTTTCAGCTTCAGGCTGCTGGTGCAGATACAGGGGTGGCAGGAGAACCACTCGGCCTCGTAGACCTCCCGCTCCATCAGCAGTCGCACCCGGTGCTCCGTGTCATTCATGAGGCCCAGCACCGTGGCGGAGCCGGGGGTACACCGCAGCAGTTCCCACAGCTCCTCCTCCGGGGCGAAGGACAGACGGGCGGAGCCGATCTGGTGGCTCAAATCCTTGGTGTGGAAGGGCTTGTCGGGCCCCATGCACAGCAGATAGAACTGGGTTTTCTGCCGGTTGCAGAGGAAGAGGTTCTTGCAGATGGGCATGCCCAGGACCTCGCTGACAGCGGCGCACTTTTCCATGTTGTCAGCGGGCTCGCTGGAGACCCGGTCATAATCGATGCCCAGGCGCTCCAGGGCGTCGAAGGCGGCAGCCTCCTGGGGCAGCAATTCACCCTCCGGACGGGTGTTGTGGTACAGTTGTGAGATCTCCATGGTTTATTTGTCTCCTTCCAGCAGCTTTTCGCCTGCCCGGTAGATATCTCCGGCACCCACGGTCAGGATCAGGTCGCCAGGCTGGGCCACCTGCCGCAGCTCGCGGGTCACTTTGTCCAGAGTGGAGCAATACACTGCGCCGGGAATCTCACGGCACAGGTCCGCGGAGGAGATACCCAGGGTGTTCTGCTCCCGGGCGGCGAAGATCTCCGCCAAAATTACCACATCCGCCTGTTTCAGCTCCTCCACAAAGTGGTCAAACAGCTTGGCGGTTCGGGAGTAGGTGTGGGGCTGGAAGGCTACTACCAGCCGCTTGTATTGGGTCAGCTCCCGGCAGGTGCTCAGGAGGGCGTGGAGCTCATCGGGGTGATGGGCGTAGTCGTCATAGACATCGGCTCCGTGGTAGCTGCCCTTGAACTCGAATCGGCGTCCGGCTCCGGTAAAGGACGCCAGACCTTCCTCCACGGCGCTGCCCGGCAGTCCCAGCACATAGGCGGCAGCCGCCGCTGCCAGGGCGTTGAGCACGTTGTGGTGCCCGTGGACCCGCAGGGCGGCGTGGGCGTAGACCTTGCCGTGGATCACCACGTCGAAGACCGGGAAACCGTCCTCCTCCCGGAGATGGATGGCGGTGCAGTCTGCCGGGTAGTCCAGACCAAAGGTCAGCACGGAGCGGTCCAGCCCCGCCACGGCTTCCATGGCGGCGGCATTGTCGGCGTTGACCACCACGGCGCCGGCGGCGGGCACCAGCTCCGCGAAGCGGCGGAAGGAGTGCTGGATATCCGCCAGGTCCTTGAAGAAGTCCAGGTGGTCCTCTTCTACGTTCAAGATCACCGCCACGGTGGGGTAAAAGCTCAAAAAGCTGTTGCAGTATTCACAGGACTCCAGAATGATGGTGTCCCCCTGGCCCACCCGGTACCCCGAACCCAGCAGAGGCAAGGTGCCGCCGATCATGACGGTGGGGTCCTTCTCCGCCGCCATGAAGATGTGGGTGCACATGGAGGTGGTAGTGGTCTTGCCGTGGGTACCTGCCACACAGAGGGCATTGGGGTAGCGCCGCATGATGGCGCCCCAGGCCTGGGCCCGCTCGTAGACGGGAATCTTCCGGGCAATGGCTCCGGCGATCTCCGGATTGCCGTCATGGACAGCGGCGGTACGCACCACGAAGTCGCACTCGCCCAGGTTTTCGGCACTGTGGCCGATGGCCACCGGAATGCCCAGGGACCGCAGGTGCTTCACCGTGTCGCTGTCCGTCATGTCGGAGCCCTGGACCTCCAGACCCATGCCCTTGAGTACCTCTGCCAGAGGGCACATGGACACGCCACCAATGCCTACCAGATGGGCTCGTTTGCCGGGAACGATGTAGTCCCGGATGGGATGAGGATTGTTCATCATAGGAAAAACTCCTTACTGTCCGCGGCGCGCAGGCGCGTTGCAAACATGATAGAATCATTGTATAATCAGAAAAAACGGGTATACGGGGAGAAAAAGAGAATTCCCCGACCCAAACACAATATTATAGTACGCAATTTTTGGAAATGCAACACACAAAAAGGCGGTGAGGATATGAGTGGGATTCCCGGATATGCGGCGGAAGTGCTGGCGGCCCTGGAAGCAGCAGGCTATGAAGCGTGGTGCGTGGGTGGCTGTGTGCGGGACAGCCTCCTGGGCCGGACGCCCCAGGACTGGGACGTGACCTCCTCAGCCCGGCCGGAGGCGGTTATGGGCATCTTCGGAGACCAGGCGATTCCAACCGGGCTGGTCCACGGCACCGTCACTGTGAAGACCGGCGGCGGACCGGTGGAGGTGACCACTTTCCGCCGGGACGGTGCCTATCGGGACCACCGGCGGCCTCAGTCGGTGACCTTCACGAATTCCCTGGAGGAAGACCTGCGCCGCCGTGACTTCACCGTCAACGCCATGGCCTTGGATCTGCGGGGAACGCTGGCGGACCCCCTGGGGGGCCGGGCAGACCTGGATGCCGGCGTGCTGCGGTGTGTGGGAGAACCGGACCACCGGTTCCGGGAGGACGCCCTCCGCATTCTCCGGGGTGTGCGGTTCGCCGCCGCCCTGGGCTTCACCCTGGAGCCGGACACGGACCGGAGCCTCCGGGCCAACCGCAATCTTCTGGCGGAGATCGCCCCGGAGCGAATCTGGGACGAGCTGTGTGGTCTGGTGACCGCACCTGGCGCAGCGGAGGCTCTCCGGGCCTACCCGGAGGTCATCGGCGTTTTCTGGCCGGAGATTCTGGACATGGTGGGCTTTCCCCAGCGGAACCGCCACCACTGCTACGACGTGTGGGAGCATACTCTTCACGCTCTGGGGGCGGTGCCGCCGGAGCTGACGCTGCGGCTGACCATGCTGCTCCACGACATCGGCAAGCCCGGCTGCTGCACTTTGGATGAAAACGGCTGCGGTCATTTCCGGGGCCATCCGGCCCGGAGCGCGGCCATGGCGGAGGACATGCTGCGCCGTCTGCGGGCGGACAATGCCACCCGGGAAAACGTGACTCGGCTGGTGGCATGGCATGACCGGAATATTCCAAGGACCCGGCCCGGCGTGGCCCAAGCCCTGCGCCAGCTTGGGGAGACCGATCTGCGGCGGCTGTTTCTCATCAAGCGGGCGGACAACCTGGCGCAGGCTCCGGCTTACCGGACCATGCAGGCTGAGATCAACAAAGCCGAGGGAATTTTGAACCAGCTTCTGACGGAAGGCGCCTGCGTCTGCCTGGAGCAGTTGGCGGTCCGGGGCGGGGACCTGCTGGCTCTGGGCTTTGAAGGACCGGCACTGGGGGAAGCGCTGGAGACCCTGCTGGACCAGGTGATCGAGGAGCGGCTTCCCAATGATCGGACCGCCCTGCTGGAGTATGCCCGCCGGCTGCGGGAGGAAAACCGCCAGGAAGGAAAATGGTAACCAATGTAACCCAAATGCGGCTGACATAAAAACACACCATCCTTACACCGAAGAAAACGGTGAAGGGATGGTGCGTTTTTTATGAAGTGGAGGGTGCGGCTGCTGGCGGCACTGACGGTCTGCGGATTGCTGGCAGGCTGCGGCGGCAGGACCAGTTCAGGCAAGGATGGAGAGAGGACGCCGGTGACGGTGTTAATCCCGGAGCCGGAGACCAATGAGGTTTCCAGTGCCCCGGAGGAGCCCTGGCGGACAGATTACAAGAATTTTCTGACAGACCTTTGTGCACGGGAGGCGGCAGTGCGGAACATCGACCGGCCGGACTACAACCCCAACTCCTATCCTGCCGAAGTGGGGGGCACTGAGCGGCAGCTATGCTCTCTATGGCATTGACAAGGACAGCATTCCTGAAATGCCGCTCCGCTTCGGCGACTGCAAGGCGGCCTACCACACGCAGATCTACACCTTCCGGGACGGCAGAGTGGTCCTGGCGGGGGATGTGCCCTCCGGTCACAGCTTTTATACCTGGCCCGATGAAAATGCTGTGGCTCTGAACTGGGGCCATATGGGCGGACATCTTGTGGAGAAGCTCAGCCTTGTGGACGGTATGTTGGCACAGGAGACCGGAGACCCGGGCAGACCCGGATGCGGACTATACAGACATGGCTGACACCGTTCCCGGCAGTCTGTATCTCTGGGAGACCCGCACCACCTTGGGGGTTCAATGGCAGATGGAGACGGGAACGGTCCCTGTGGAACTGCTGACCCTGCCCATTGACGACTATGGCCGGGAGCGGACGGCAACGCCGGACATATCCGCCTCGGAAAAGGCCTGGGCCCCGGAGGTCACTTGGAAGACGCCGTGATCCGGGCCCAGAATGGAACGGCGCCTGCCCTGAAGGGCAGGCGCCATTTTTCGCAGGTTTCAGTTTTCCAGAGGACAGATTTCCAGGGAGTAATGGGGCTGATTCAGGTCGAGCGCTGCTTTTGCCGTAGTGCCCGCCTCCCAGTCAAGGCCCAGGTCCTGCCGCACCAGGGTCACGCCGTCGGTGTGGACGGCCGAAGCATATTGGCCGGTGAAGGTCAGAGCGGACCCTGCGGTGGTCAGCAGGTCGAAGCCCTGGAGCTCCTCTCGCCCGGTACCGGAGCCGCCGAAGTCGTAGCTGGGCCGTTTCCAGAAGGAGACAGACACCTCCAGGCTCTCCCCAGCGGGTACGGTGACCGGCACCGCCAGGTACAGCACCCGATCGATGGTCAGGGCCTCGTCCAGCAGATCATCCAGCCGTCCGTCTGCGTAGCGGTCCATGGGGGAATCGGAGAGTAGGCCATACTCTGTCAACAGCTCCGCTACAGCCTTTACATACAGGTCCAGGGAGAACTCCACGGAATTAGCCTGATTAGCCAGTTCCGTCCGGCACAGCGACCTCAGAGCCTCCCCCAGAGTGGCCTCTTTCCGGGTGACGGTGCAGTCGGCGCCGGTCAAAGCCGGGGCGTCCAGGCCGTAATCCCCCAGAAGAGTGTAGTCCATGTCCTCACCCAGCACGATCAGGGTGGGACAGCCCCAGCGATCCGGATCCACTCGCTGGCCGTACTGACGCCAGGTGCCGGACGCATCCCAGTCGGAGCTGCTGAATCCGTAGCTGAAGATTGTTGTGTTCTCCGGGTCGAAGATGCAGGATACTACCAGCTCCGGGTCCTCGGCTTCCCCGGTCAGGGTGACGTCGGAGAAGTCGTAGACGATCACCGGCGTATCCAGGTCCGGCGCCGCGGCCAGAGCGCCGGTCAGGTAATCACGGTCCGATACCAGAGCGGCGTAATCCTCCCAGTCGTAAGGACCTGCCAGATTCCAGGTAGAGCCGTCGTGGTCATTTTCATCGCCGAAGGTGCCTGCGTATCCCCCGGCATACAGGGTGTAGTCCGTCTCTGCACCGTCCACAGTCAGGCGGGGAGCCATAGCGGACAGATCAGAGAGGCCGCCGGAGAGGGGATACAGCGCCGTGACAGAGATGTCCGTGTCCGTGGGATTGGTCAGAAGATAGCGGTCCGACACGGTGGCACCCCACTGGCCGGAGGTGCCGTCAGCGTGGGAGCCTGGGGCGAAATCAAAGGTGAGGGTCCGCTCCGCCGTCAGGCCTGTGTCGGTTTCCGCAGTGGTCAGGGGCAGCACCGGCCCGGCATAGGACAAAAAGCCCTGGCCGGGTTCCTGGGCAGCGTTGTCCCCCCCAGCATCGGCGCCCCCCGTGGCACCGCTGTCCGCGCCGTCGGCGGTGTCGGCGGCTGTGGACTCCGAGGTGGCGGCAGAGTCCGAGCCGCCGCCCATGCCCAGGAACCGGACCGACCAGAACAGGGCGCCGCAGACGATGACACAGCAGGCGGCAATGGCCATATACCGGCCCCAGACCGCTGCCCGCCGGGCCCGGATGGAGGAATTGCTGGCCATGGCCTCCTCCACCAGCTCCGGGTCCACCAAACCCAGAATGGAGAATAACCGTTCCGCTCTCACAGGGCAATCCCCTCCTTTTCCAGATAGCTCCGCAGGGCGTTCCGGGTGCGGAACAGGGAGGACTTTACCTTGCCTGTTCCGCAGTGCAGAGCGGTGGCAATCTCCTCTATGGACTCTCCGTACCAGTATCGCCGCAGGAAGGCCCGGCGATTGAAGACCGACAGCTCACGGAGGAAGCGGCTGATCAGGTCCGCGATCTCCTGGTCCTCCAGGTGGCGCTGGGCGTGATCGGCGTCAGGCAGGCAGCCATCCAGTTCCCCCAGCAGCACCGCAAAGTCGTCTCCACCCCGGCGTTGGGCCCGGTCCCGCTTCCAACGGTCCAGGCTGAGATTCCGGGTGATCCGCCCCAGCCACGCCCGGAAGGCACCGGGCCGGGCAGGGGGAATGGCGTTCCAGGTCTTGAGATAGGTGTCGTTGACACACTCCTCCGCGTCACCGTGGCTGCGGAGGATGTTCCAGGCCACGGTCCGCAGAAAGGCACCGTATTTTCCGGCGGTCTCGCCGATGGCCCGCTGGTCCCTGGCCCAGTACAGGTCGATGATCTGGCTGTCCTCCATGGACACGCCTCCTCTCCGGTAAACTGGCGGTGATCACCGCCCCTTGCTGAACAAGACGAGAAATCATAGGGGGTGGTTTCGCCAAAGAAAAAAAGTTTCCGGGGGAGCGGACTCCCCCGGAAATCATGGTATCAGAAATTTACGCGCTGAGCAATCCCAGACTTACCAGGAACTCCCGGGCCACTTCGTCCACGGTGCGGCCCATCACATCCACCTGGTAGGTCAGCTCCGCCATCTGATCTGTGGAGATGTTCCCGGTCAGTTGCTCCAGAATGCCCTCCAGCTCCGGGTACTGCTCCAGGATGTCGCCCCGGACCACGAACACGCCGAAGTAGTCGGGGAAGAAGCTCTTGTCATCTTCCAGAACCTTCAGCCCTACCTTCCGGTTGAGGCCGTCGGTGGTGTAGACCACAGCCACGTCGAAGGTGCCGTTTTCAATGGCCGCGTACTTCAATCCCATGTCCACAGGACGGTAGTCCTTGAACTGCAGGCCGTAGTACTCCACGAAGGGATTGTACTTCATGCTGCCTTCCAGGGTGAAGAACTCCTGCTCGGCGCCGAAGGTCAACTGATCGGCAATGGGGATCAGGTCACTGATGGTCTCCAGGTCATATTCCTCCGCCAGATCTTCCGGCACGCCGATGGCGTAGGTGTTCTCAAAGCCCAGCTTGCCCAGCACATGCAGGTCATAGTCTTCCAGGGCCTTTTCCTTGACATAGTCGTAGATGGTCATGCCCTCCGGCACGTCGGGGGTGTCCTGATGGAAGAAGGTGGTCAGGAGCGTTCCGTCATAGGAGATCATCAGGTCACAGGTGTGGCCGTCATCCTTCAGGGCGTTCCAGTTGTTCACTTGGGACATCTGGTCCTGGATGGAGACGGTCAAATCCGTCTGGTCCTCCACCAGCATCTTCACCATGTGGTGCATCAACTGGGTCTCAGAGTAGTCACCATCGTAGAGTATGATGTCGCCGGAAGAGCTGCCGCCATAGGGCAGCAGCAGGCAGAACGCCAGCAGAATGGCCGCCACGGGAACCCACATGATCTTGGAGCCCCCCCGGCTCTTGCGCATCTGATTCTCGAACCAGCTCATCACCAGGTCCAGCACCACGGCGATCAGCATGAGAACGCCGGTGGCCAGGGCGATCATACCCATGTCGGAGATGCGGATGGCCTGAGTGATGACGCCGCCCAGGCCGCCGCCACCCACGAAGGCCGCGAACACGGCGGTACCGATGGCGTTGACCACGGCGATGCGGATGCCGGTGAACACGGTGGGGAAGGCCAGGGGAAATTCCACCATCAAAACCCGGTAGGGCTTGCTCATGCCCATGCCCCGGGCTGCCTCCTTGACGCCCGGGTCCACCTCCTGGAGACCTAGGCAGGTGTTGCGGACGATCGGCAGCAGAGAGTAGAGGGTGATGCCAATGATGACCGTCAGCTTCCCGGGGTCCAGCACCACCATGATGATGCCCAGCAGCGCCAGGGAGGGGATAGTCTGCAAAAGGTCCACGATGCGTAGGATCACAGGCCGGGCCCGCCGGGACACATAGGCCCAGATGCCCAAGGGGAGGCCCACGGCGATGGACAGCAGGCTGGCGGCCAGCACGATGAACAGGTGTTCAAACACAACGTCCCAGCTCATTTGCCCGCCCCCTTCCGCAGCCCTCTGGGCGTGACCTTCTTCTGCAGCAGGTCAATGGCCGCGCCGAAGAGAATGGCCAGAATGGCCGCCGGGATAGCACCCAGCAGGATCAGGGTGTTGTTGTTGGAGGTGGTGCCCTGATAGACAAAGTCGCCCAGGCCGCCCAGGCTGATCATGGAGGCCAGAACTGCCCAGGAGACCGTGTAGATGGCGGCCATCCGCACGCCGGCGATGATGACCGGCATGGCCAGGGGCAGCTCCACCCGCACCAGGGTCTGAAACCGGGACATACCGCAGCCCTTGGCCGCCTCGATGTACTTCTCCTCCACTTCCAGAATGCCGGTGTATGTGTTTTTCAGCACCGGGAACATGGCGTACACACTGAGAGCCACAATGACGGTTGGGTAAATGTTGCCCCACCAGATGAACAGCACGCCGATGAACACCAGACCGGGAATGGTCTGGAAGATGGAGAGCACGGGGATGATGACACCGGACAGCCACCGGGGAATCCGGGACAGCAGGATGCCCAGCACCAGTCCCACCGCGAAGCCGATGGCCACGGATACCAGCACATAGATGGTGTGCTGGCAGATGGCTGTGCCCATTTTGGCGCCGTAGTCGTGGAAGAGGGTCTGCAACGTCTCGATCATTTGGCATCCCCCCACAGATTCTCCGCCACCGAGCGGGCCACACTGGTCTTGGTGACGATGCCGGCGATGGTGTCGTCAGCGTTGAGGACCACCACATAGCTGGCGCCGGAGTCCAGCAGATAGTCAAAGGACTCCTTGGCCTCGTCGCCCACACGGGCGGTACGGGCGGTCTGGCGCACCAGGGGTTCGATGCTGTTGAGCTCCCGGCCCCAGTGGCGGATGTCGCCAATGGAGACGGTGCCGACGTAATGCCCATCCTCATCCGTGACCAGCAGCGTATCCACGCTTCCGCGGGCCATACGCTCGGCGCACTCCAGCACGCCCCGGTCCCGCTTGACGGTCTGGAGGTTGGTCCGCATGAAGTGTTCCACCTTGGAGGGAGCGGAGGACTCCGGCGTGTGCTTGCCCAGGAAGTTGCGGACCAGGTCGTTGGCCGGGTGCTCCAGCATTTCCTCGGGAGAGGCCATCTGCACGATCTGGCCCTCGGACATGAAGATGATGATGTCCGCCAGCTTCAACGCCTCGCCCATGTCGTGGCTGACAAAGACGATGGTCTTGCCCAGCTTCTGCTGGATGTTCTTTACCTCGTCCTGGAGGACCTCACGGGTCATGGGGTCCAGGGCGGAGAAGGGCTCATCCATCAGCACGATGGGGGGAGAGGCTGCCAGGGCCCGCAGTACACCGATCCGCTGCTGCTGGCCGCCGGAGAGCTCGGAGGGATACTTGTTGGCGTATTGTTCCATGCCCACCATCTTCAAAAGGTCCTGGACGATGGCATCGCACTTGGACTTGTCATATTTCAGCAGCTTGGGCACCACGCAGATGTTCTGGGCCACGGTCATGTTGGGGAACAGGCCGATCTGCTGGATCACGTAGCCGATGTGACGGCGCAATGTCACCTTGTCCTGGCTGTGGATATCCTGGCCGTCGATCAGGATGGTGCCGCTGTCCGGTTCGATCAGGCGGTTGATGGTCTTTAGTGTGGTGGTTTTGCCGCAGCCGGAGGGACCGATCAGGACCACAAATTGTCCGTCTGGAATGGTGAAGGTCAGGTCCTTCAAAATGGGCGATTTCCCATAGCTTTTGTTCACATGCTCAAATTGAATCATGGCGGTTTCTTCACTCCTTTACTTGCGTTTGCACCAGATGGTGGGCCGCTTCGGCGGCGGAGGGGTTGCCCACCAGGACGATCACGTCTCCGCCGTACAGTTCCGCATAGGGTCCGGGGGAGAGAATCACGGTCTGGCCCCGCCGGATGGCCACGATGGTGCCGCCGGTGGACTGCCAGAATTTCAGTGCGCCGATGCTCTTGCCAATCAGGGGAGAATCCTTCGGCACGGGCACCTCGTAATTGGGGAGGGGTTCTCCGGCGGCGGAGAAGGTGTCCTGACTCTTTACCAGGGCGGCGGCCGTCTCTCCCATACGGCGATTCAGATCGGCGGACTGGGCGATCAGCTCCTTGAGCCGCATTTGCAGAGCATGGATGTCGGCGTCCTCCTCGAAGTTGGCGATGTAGCGGCGGGCGTTGTCGGCAGAGAGGACCACTGCTCCACTCTGGGGCCGCACCTCAACCACCTTCATGTCCGCCAGCAGCCGCAGGGCCCGGCGGATAGTCTCCGGCGAGACACTGTACTCCGAGGCCATAACGGACCGCCCGTAAATCCGTTGACCCTCCGCCAGCTCGCCTCTGGCGATGCGTCCGGCCAGGTCCAGGGCAATTTGCAGATACTGGGCCGGAACGACAGATTCCTTCATAAAGGGTATCACCTTCTTCGTGGGAATGATTATGAACAAAATCAATTATACACTGCCAACTTTGAAATGTAAATAGAGATGGCAGTTAATATTTTGTAAATTACAAACTTTGCAAACTGTCAAAGTGAAGAAAGAAGGTGTTTTTGGAAAAATAAGCGATAAACGCGCCGGAATTTATCCGGCGCGGGAGAGGAGAGCTGCGGGCTAGCAACATGTGAAAAAGCCGCTCTGGATGAAAGTCCAGAGCGGCTTTTTAAAATTGGGGAAAGGGGGAATTACGGCTGGAAGTGTTCGATGATGTCTACCAGCTCTGCACCGATGCGCTTTTGGGCCTCCTTGGTGCCAGCCCCGATATGGGGGGTGCAAGAGACAGCCGGGTGCTGCGCCAGAGCCCAGTTGGGATCCTTCTCGCTCATCCACACGTCCAGGCCGGCGGCCTTGACCTTGCCGGAGTTCAATGCCTCCAGCAGGGCAGCCTCATCCACGTTGGCGCCCCGGGAGACGTTGATGATCACCACGCCGTCCTTCATCTTGGCCAGGGATTCAGCGTCCACAATGGGCTTGCTGCCGCTGGGAGCGCACAGAACGATCACATCGGACTGGGCAAAGACCTCGTCGGGGGTGACGAAGTGCATGGTTTCGCACTCGCAGCCCTCCGGTTTATGCCGGTTGACATAAGACAGAACGTTCATGCCCAGAGCCTGGGCCTTTTCGCCCACCAGGCGGCCGATGCGGCCGTATCCGATGACGCCCATGGTTTTGCCGGCAAGCTCAAAGCCCTTGGAGTAGGCCTTCTTTTCCCACTTGTTTTCCCGCATGGTGTGGCCGGCGATGGAGATGTTGCGGGCGCAGGAGAACAGCAGCGCCAGGGCCAGCTCCGCCACCGCGTTGGAGGAAGCGCGGGGCGTGTTTTTGACCTGGATGCCCGCCGCCTCGGCATAGGGCACGGCGATGTTATCCACGCCCACACCGGCGCGGATGATCAGCTTCAGGCGGCTTCCCTTAGCCGCATCGATCTGGGGTTCCTTGATTTTCGTGGCGCTGCGGATGATGACCGCATCGAAGTCCCGCAAGGCGGTGCCAAGAGTGTCGGGCTCGTAGAACTGCTCCACGACCTCGTATCCGTCCCTGCGCAGTTGCTCCATTGCGCCGGCGTCCATTCCGTCTGTGACCAAAACTCGCATTGCCATAGTATTTGATGCCCCTTTCATTCATTTCCGGCACACCCCAGGGGTGCCATCGTCGGAAATCCCATACGCCCATTGGGGGACAGGCGCGTCCGGCAAGTCCGGAAGGGGGAGGGGCACCATCCCTGTCTTACTTATGATGGGGACAGGGGGCTTGCCCCGTTTCTTTCACCAAAGGTGAAAGAAAGATGTATGATCGTTTTCGGCTGGACATCAGGTATAGCTCCTTACAGCGCAGACACTGTTGCCTGGGCCATGAATATGCCATCAGTATATTTCCTGAATGCTGCAGCCTGCCGAAAATCCTTTGGCTGGCGTGTCCTTTGGACGCACGCACCAGAGAACGATGTCACTGGCAGTGGGGGGAGCATACGCCCCAGGGCATGCCATCAGGCATGTTCTGCTTCGTACTTCTTCAGGAACTCCACCAGGGCCTCCACGCCCTCCTTGGGCATGGCATTGTAGATGGACGCCCGCAGGCCGCCCACGCTCTTATGCCCCTTCAGGTTGTCGAAGCCGGCGGCCTTGGTGGCGGCGACCACCTCGGCGTCCTGCTCCTTGGAGGGAGAGACGAAGGGCACGTTCATGAGAGACCGGTCCTCCTTCACCACAGCGCCGGTGAAGAACTTGCTCTGGTCCAGGAAGTCGTACAAAACCGCGGCCTTCTCCTCATTGCGTTTGGCCATGGCTTCCAGTCCGCCATTGTTCAGCAGATACTTGAACACCTTGCCACAGCAGTAGATGGCCCAGCAGTTGGGGGTGTTGTACAGGGAGTTGGCGTCGGCGTGGGTCTTGTAGCTGAGATAAGTGGGCACGAACTTGGGCAGATCGTCCCGCAGCAGGTCTTCGCGGATGATGACCACGGCCATGCCGGCGGGGCCCACGTTCTTCTGGACGCCGGCCCAGATCAGGCCGTACTTGCTGACGTCGCAGGGACGGGAGAGGAACATGGAGGACTGATCCGCCACGAGGACCTTGCCCTTGGTGTTGGGCAGGGTGTGATAAGTGGTGCCGTTGATGGTCTCGTTCTCGCAGATGTACACATAGTCGGCGTTGTCAGGGATGTCCAGATCAGAGCAGTCAGGGATGTAAGAGAAGTTCTTGTCGGCGGAAGAGGCGACGATCTTCACTTCGCCGTACTTCTGGGCCTCCTTGATGGCCTTCTTGGACCAGTTGCCGGTTTCCACATAGCAGGCCACGCCGTTCTTCATCAGGTTCATGGGCACCATGGCGAACTGGACGGTGCCGCCGCCCTGGACGAAGAGGACCTTGTAGTTGTCGGGAATGCCCATCAGCTTGCGCAGGTCTGCCTCCGCCTCGTCAATGATCTGCTGGAAGACCTTGGACCGGTGGCTCATTTCCATGACGCACATGCCGCTGCCGCGATAGTTCATCATCTCGGCGGCAATCTCCTCCAGTACCGGCTCCGGCATCATGGCGGGACCGGCGGAGAAATTGTAGGTTCTGCCGTACTTCATATCTGTTTCCTCCAAACAATCAGTGTTTTTTTCGGCATTCTCTTGGCTAAAATGCCTGTTCAACTTCAGTATAACACAGAATTGAAAATAATCAACCAAAAAAGCGGTCGTCATTTCCACAGAGGTATGTCCCAGTCTATGCGGCGGGACAGCGGGACATGTACATGGCGGTATTGGGACCGAACAATCGGATCCGAACGGAAAGACAGGGGGGCTTTTGGCCGGATACCGTTGCAAAAACATCCCATGTGAAGTATAATCATATCGTGTATGGGGAGCCCGCTGGGCCCGCAGTTTAGGAAAGAATGAGGAGAACGCCATGAGACCGGATGGAACCCGGGTGAAGGGCCTGTCGCCCATTGTGCAGGCACTGCCCTATGTCATGCCCCGCCGATTCGACGCGCAGAACTGGGCCAGCGACACGGTGGACGAGGACCTGCTGAAAACCTACATCCGCCGCAAGCGGCGGGAGGGCATGTCGGTGACCCACATGAGCGTACTGGTGGCGGCCTACTACAAGGCCGCGCTGGAGAATCCCAAGGTCAATTACTTTGTCATGAACCGCAAGATCTACAAGCGCAACCACTTCTGCTTCAGTTTCGTGATCCTCAAGACCCGGGCGGATGGCACTCCGGACGAGACGACATTGAAGATCTTCCTGCAACCGGAGGACACCGTGTTTACCATCAGCCGTAAGATCAAGGAGCATATCGACCGCAACAGCGTGGCGGTCCACAACAACAATACGGACAAATTTGCCAATTTTGCTTTTGCCGTGCCGGGGCTTGCCCGGTTCGTGTTCTGGCTGGCCTATCACCTGGACCAGTACGGGCTGCTGCCCCGGAAGATCATTGACCTCAGTCCCTTCCATACCAGCCTGTTCATCACCAATCTGGCCTCCATCAATACCAGCTACATTTTCCACCATTGTTACGAATTTGGAACCACCAGTGTGTTCGTGTGCATGGGTAAGCCGGTACCGGATCCCATGGCGGTGCCCGGCAGCCGGAAAAAGCATATGCCCCTGGGTGTGGTGATGGACGAGCGGATCGCCACCGGCATCGAGTACTCCCGGTTTTTCGCCGCCTTCAGCCGGTATCTGAAGAACCCGGAGAGCCTGGAGACCCGGCTGGACGGCCGGGAAGAGAAGCCGCTGCTGGCGGCCCGGGCCTGAAGCGGAGGAAGACATGCTGGAAGAATATTGGAAGCGTCTGCTGCACTGGCTGACCCATATCGGACTGTACATACAGGCTCTGGTCAAGTGGCTGGTCCTGGCGGCAGTTACTGGCTGCTGCTGTGGCGTGGTGGGAGCGTTGTTTCACATCGGCGTTCAGCGGGCCACGGAGCTGCGGGCGGACCATCCCTGGCTGCTGTGGTGTTTGCCTCTGGCGGGCCTTGTGATCGTAGCCTTTTACAAGCTGACAAAGACCGAGGGGCAGGGCACCAATGATATCATCAACGAGGTCCATCTAGGCACGGGCCTTCGGATCTGGCTGTTGCCGGCCATTTTCCTCAGCACGGTGCTGACCCACCTGTGCGGCGGCTCTGCCGGGCGGGAGGGTGCCGCGCTGCAAATGGGCGGCACCATCGGCTATCAGACCGGCCATCTGTTCGGCCTGGATGACCGGGACATGCGGACCGCCACCATGACGGGCATGGCGGCCTTCTTTGCCGCCCTGTTTGGCACGCCCCTGACTGCCACCGTCTTCGCCATTGTGGTCATCAGCATCGGCGTGATGTACCACGCCGCTCTGATTCCCTGCCTGACCGCCTCCCTGGTGGCCTATTGGATTTCCCTGGAGATGGGCGTGGAGCCCACCCGCTTTGTGGTGGAGGCCCCGGCCCTGGAGGGATGGACGCTGCTGCGGGTGGCGGTCCTGGGCGCCGGGTGTGCCCTGGTATCGGTGCTGTTTTGCGGCGTTATCCACGGGGCGGAGCACCAGCTCAAGCGCCGGATCCCCAACCCCTGGCTGCGGGCGGTGATCGGTGGATGTGTCGTGATTGCGCTGACCTACCTCTGCGGCACGACCGATTATAACGGCGCCGGTATGGACATCATCACCGCCGCCGTGGAGCGGGGGACCGCTCATCCGGCGGCCTTCTTGCTGAAGATCCTGTTCACCGCCGTTACCCTGGGCGCCGGCTTCAAGGGTGGCGAGGTGGTGCCCTCCTTCTTCGTGGGAGCTACTTTCGGCTGTGTGGCGGGTCCATTGCTGGGCCTGCCGGCGGGTTTTTCCGCGGCGCTGGGCCTGGTAGCGGTGTTCTGCGGAGCGGTGAACTGCCCCATGGCCTCCGTCTTTTTGTCGGTGGAGCTGTTCGGGGATGGCGGGCTGCTGTATTTCGCCCTGATCTGTGGCGTCAGCTATATGCTCTCCGGCTATAACGGCCTGTACTCCAGCCAGACGATTCTGTATTCCAAGTTGAAGGCCAAGTACATCAATGTCCACACCAACGCCCATCACGCCGGTGAGGACAACGAGATTCTCTGAAAGAAAAAACACAGGCGAAGCGTTTTTGCGCTTCGCCTGTGTTCTTTTTTTGCGTTCCAGTGGGCTGAAAATGCCGCTCTCCTCATAGGGTGAGAGAGGGAGGGATGCCCATGAGGCTGTGTGACTGTGATCCGGCGGCCCTGACCACGGCGGTCAATACGCTGGCGGTGGCGATTGCGGCCCGGTTGGAGGACGAGGACCTGAACCTGACGGCGGCCCTGTTGACCCAACTGGGAGACACTCTTGCCACCATTGCCGCCCAGAGGACCCGCTGCGGCGGTGAGCGCTAGGCTGCGGGGACGCCATTTACTGACTTGCCTGTGTATTTGTCTCTGGCAGCCCCAGCAACCGCCGGGCAATGCGTACGTTGCCGCGCTCCATCTCCTGGAGCCGGGCCACCGCCGCCTCCTGGGCACCGGGGTCCCGGGCCTGGACGACGCAGCGGTCGATCATCTGTCGCAGGTTTTCCTCTGTCAGATCCGCCAGATCCACGAACAGCTCCTGGCCGATGTAGCGCAGAAAGGCGGATACTTTGGGGTCGTATACCACGCCTGCCAGAGGAATCCCCTGTCCGGCGGAGAAGATCAGGGCGTGGAGCCGCATGGACACTACCAGCTCCATGCGACTCAGGGCGCCGATAATGGTGCCGGCACCGCCGGCGTCGTCCAGAAAGTAGTGGGGCACCGACAGCCCCCGGGCGGCCAACTGGCCGGCGCCGGGGTCCAGCCGCTTTTCCACTGCGGTGAACACTGGAGTCAGGCCGTAGGTCCGGTAAGCGTATTCTGCCGCCGCACCGAAGAGGGGAGCTTTTTCCTCAAAGCCCTTCCACCGCCGCAGGGCGAAGCAGATATACCGGCCGTGGGGCGGGATGCCTGCCCGAAGCAGCACGCTGTCGGTCTCATCTTCCGGCGCTTTGTGGAGGATCAGAGCCGGGTCTGCCGTCAGCAGGATCTCCGGCTTTGTGACACCCATGGCCCGCAGCTCCGCCAGGGAGTCCGGCTCCCGCAGGGTGATCACGTCCACATAGCGGTTGAGGACCTTGGCCGCCAGACGCCGGTGGCTCTCCCGGGTGACGGGACCGATGCCGCAGCCGTACATCTGCACCTTGCAGCCGGCCCGCTTGGCGGCTGTGATGTTGTGGAGATAGAACCACAGGGAGCGGCGGGAGGTCACGTCCTGGATCAGGCTGCCGCCGCCGTTGATATACAGCCGGGCACTACTCATGGCGGACAGCCACGCCGGCAGATTGGACCGGTGGATCGCCCGGACCCGGTAGGTCAGGCGGGTGCTCTTGGGATCCTTGCTGAGGACCGTCACCGGCATGTCCGGATCAATGGCGCGCATCTCCTGGAGAATGGCCTCCAGAATGGCGTCGTCGCCGGCGTTGCCCCGGCCGTAGGCGCCACAGATCACCACACCGTCTCGGGCCGAAGCAGGACGGTGGTGGCGGCGCAGAATTTCCTGGTAAATGTGGAGCTGAGTGTCCACGGTATGCTGGATGGAGAATTGGGTGGAGGCCTTCTGGTACAGTTTTTCCCCCAGTTGGTGGCGCAGGTCGTCGTTTTGTCCAAGCTCTGCTAGGTGGCGGCCCAGGGTCTTCCAGTCGCCGGGCGTGAAGAGATAGCCGTTGACACCCTGGTCGATCAGGTAGGGAATCCCGCCTACGGCGGGGGCCACGGTAGCCAGATGGAAGCGGGTGCCATCCGTCAGAGCGTAGGGGAAGGTTTCCGACAGGCTGGTGAGGACATTGATGTCCAGGGCGGCGTAGAACCGATCCATACCTCCGGAGATCCAGCCGGCGAAGCACACCTGGCGGCTGACGTCCAGCTCCTGCGCAAGGGCGGTCAGCTTCTCCTTCTCTGGCCCGTCCCCGGCAATGACCAGCCGCAGCCGGGGACACTTCTGATAGGCGGCGGCAAAGCCCCGTATCAGGGTGGACATGTCCTTCACCGGGTTCAGCCGGGCGGCGATGCCCACTACCACGGAGTCTTCCTCCACATCCGCCCCCAGGCTCCGCAGATACGCCAGCCGGTCCCCCTGGGGAGGCGGCGGAGTGAAGTCGATGCCGTTGTAAATGGCGTAGAACCGGTCCGGCGGGAAGCCCCGGGAGATCAGCAGATCCACCATGGCGTCGGACACGCCGATACGATAGTCCAGGCGCCGCAGGGCCCAGGCGTTGATGGTGCCGAACACCAGATGGCTCAGGGGCCGGCCCATATAGTCCAGCCGGTAGTCACTGTGGACGGTGGTCACCACCGGCAGCCCAGTGGTCTGGCGCAGCAGGGCACCGATCATATTGGCCCGGGAACCGTGACAGTGGATGATCTCGTAGCCTCCCTCCCGGATATAGGCGGCCAGTTGATGCCGCACCCGCAGTACATTGTTGCCGCCGCAGATCATGGTGGGGATGCCCATTTCCCGGGCCTCCTGGGCGAAGGGACCGTCCCGGAAGCACACCAGTTGGGCGTGGATCTGTTGGTTCAGATGTTGCAGCAGACTCAGTACGTGGGTCTTGGCACCACCGGAGTCGCCGCCGCTGATCAGATGAATGACTTTCATGGAACGCCTTTCTTTCGTTTGGGACTTGTGAAACAGCGGAAAATATTATACAATACCTCATGGAACTTGTCCATAAGACAGTCCGCCAAATTCCGGCGCCGGTGCGCCCTTCACGGAGGATACCATGGAACAGAAAGCAAAACGGATTGGAAAATTCAATATTATCGACATCATCGCCGTGATTTTGATCGTGGCGGTGCTGGCCTTCGCCGGATGGAAGCTGCTCAGCCGCACCGGTGTAGCGGATCTGGGTGAGGAGAACATGGTAAAGGTCACCTATGTGGTCAAGTGCGAAGGCGTCCCCGCTGAATTGTACGAGACCTGCCAGGAACATCTCCCCTCCCCGCTGATGGCCTCCGGCGCCCTGGTGGGCGGCCAGATCGAGAGCGTGGAGAAGGAGCCCTATTATGTGCTGGGCCCCGACGGGCAGTGGATTGAGGACCCGGATCATGTGACGCTGCTGTTCACCGCCACCACGGAGACACCTGCCGGTGAGGTGCTGACCACCAAGGTGGGGGACCAGGAGGTCCGCATCGGCAAGACCGATTACATTCTCAAGAGTGAGTATATCGAGTTCTCCGACGGCACCATCGTGGACGTCCAGTGGGACGTGCCTGAAGCTGAGGAACCGGCGGAATAAGGGAATATCAAAAAAAGCGGAGGGATGGTTGTCCCTCCGCTTTTTTTGTGTGTTACAGGGAATTCTTGCCCCGGGCCATGTATTTGCCCGCAGGCTCCTGGGCCAGGACCTTTCCGTCCTCCACGGACAAGGCGCCCCGTAGCCACACCTGCCGGATGCCGCCGGAGGTGACGAAGCCCTCGTAGGGGTTGTAATCCACATTGGCCACGCAGTCCTCCGCCCGGATCACATGGCTGGCGCCGGGGTCGTAGACCACGATGTCGGCGTCAGCTCCGGGACGCAGCACGCCCTTGCGGGGGAACAGGCCGTACAGCCTGGCGGGATTCTCGCTGAGAAGCTGGCACATCTTGGCGGCGCTGATGCGGCGCTTGGCTACACCGTAAGAGAAAATCAGCTCGCCCCGGGTCTCCACGCCAGGCAGTCCACCGGGGATCTTGGTAAAGTCCTCCCGGCCCATGTCCTTCTGGGCCAGGGTGAAGGAGCAGTGGTCGGTGGAGATGGTCTGGATCTCGCCCCAGCGCAGGGCTTTCCACAGCCGGTCCTGTTCCTCCTTGTTCCGGATGGGCGGGGCACAGACGTACCGGGCGGCAGAGGAGTAGTCCTCATTGAAGTACACGGACTCATCCAGCAACAGGTACTGGGGGCAGGTCTCCACGTATACCTTCTGGCCCCGCTTCCGGGCGGCGGCCACTTCCCGCAGGGCCTCCCGATTGGTCAGGTGGACGATGACTACGGGAGCATCCGCCGCCTGGGCGATCCGCAGCAGGCGGCTGACCGCCTCCGCCTCCAGATAGGGTGGGCGGGTCAGGGGATGGGAGGAGGGACCCAGCTCTCCGACGGCCTTCCGCTCGGCAATCATGCCGTCGATGACGCCGGCGTTCTCGCAGTGGAAACCGGCGATACCGCCCAAAGTCTTCAGCTCTTTCAGTGCCCAGTAGATATCCCGGTCGCCGATCATCATGGCCGGGTAGGTCAGGTACATCTTGAAGGAGGAGATGCCCTGGGCAAACATGTCCGGCAGCTCCGCCCGGATGCCCTCGTTCCAGTCATCGATGGTCATGTGGAAGCCGTAGTCACAGAAGGTGCGGCCATCGGCCTTTTTGTGCCACAGGTCCAGCCCATAGTGCAGGGACTCTCCCTTGTTGGGGCAGGCGAAGTCGATGACGGTGGTGGTGCCGCCCCGGAGAGCCGCCCGGCTGCCGGTGTAGAAATCGTCAGCGGTGGTGGTGTTGGCCACGTCCAGATCAAAGTGGGTGTGGGCATCGATAAAACCGGGGAACAGCAGACAGCCGGTCACATCCACCGTCTGGTCTCCACCCTCCAGATCACGGCCCATCTGGATGATTTTCTCACCTTCCATCAGCACGTCGGAGCGCTTCTGGCCGGAGCCGGAGACCACCGTGCCGCCTTTGAGCAGTGTCCGCATAAGAAACCTCCCTTTCTGGCCGGTCCGGCCGGCCGCAGTCTATTCGAGCTTAGTATACCACTGGAGCCGGCGGATTACCAGAGCCGGTGTGGAAAAAGAGACCCTGGTGGAACCGACGAAAAACGAATCGGAATTCTGGCAAATTTAGCGGGGGTGTACGCTTGAATTTTGCAAACAACTAACGTTCCGCAACCCATAAGTGTGTTATACTAAAAATATAGCTGCGGAGACATACAGAGTATGATTTAGAGGGAGGCAAAGGAAATGAAGCGGAAACTCGTGCCATTGCTGCTGGCGGTGGCCATGGTGATGTCTCTGGCCGTCACCGCCAGCGCTGAGGAGACAGCAGAGAGCATGGAGGGCGATATCGTCATTCTCCACACCAACGATGTTCACGGTGCCATCTCCGGCTACGCCAAGGTGGCGGCGCTGAAGGACGCCTATGAAGCCAGAGGCGCCTATGTCCTGCTGATGGACGCCGGCGACTTCATCCAGGGGGATCCCACCGTCAGCGTGTCGGAGGGTGCCACCGCCGTGGAACTGATGAACCTGGCGGGCTACGACGTGGCCACCCTGGGCAATCATGAGTTCGACTACGGCTATGAGAACCTGAAGACGCTGGCGGAAGCGGTGACGTTCCCCATTGTAGCCCTCAATGTCCTCTACGATGCCAGAGTGTCGGTTGCAGGCAGCATCACATCGATGGAGAAGGCCGCTTTCGATTCCCACGCCATCTTTACCGCGCCTGATGGAACAAAGATCGGCGTGTTTGGCCTGGACACCCCTGAGACCGCCACCAAGGCCAACCCCGCCAAGATCCAAGGCGTGACCTTCCTGTCGGGGCAGGAACTGGTCGACTGCGTCCGGGCGGAGGTGCAGTTGCTGGAGGATGCTCACTGTGAATACATTGTCTGTCTGGGCCATCTGGGCATTGACGATGAGTCCACCGGCAACCGCTCCATCGACCTTCTGAAGGAAGTGGATGGCATCGACGTGTTCATAGACGGTCACTCTCACTCCACCCTGGAGGAGGTCACTGCCGTGGCCCGGGAGGCCGGTATCACCGACACTGTCCTAACCTCCACCGGCACCAAGCTGGAGAATGTGGGCGTGGTTACCATTACGGACGATGGTACCATCAAGGCTGAGGACGTCTCTCTCGCCGACCTGACGGAAGAGGACGCCGACGTGGCTGCCCGGGCTGCCGCCATCCAGAAGCAGATCGACGACGACTACGGCACCGTCTTTGCCAGGACGGAGGCAGCCCTTGACGGCGAGCGGGCCCCCGGCAACCGCACCGGGGAGACCAACCTGGGCGATCTGATCTGCGACGCTCTGGTTTGGGGCGCGGAGCAAAACGGCGAGACCGTGGACGGGGCTGTCACCAACGGCGGTGGCATCCGGGCCAGAATTGCCGCCGGCGACATCACCAAGAAGGACATCAACACGGTGCTGCCCTTCGGCAATACCCTCTCCATCGTCAAGGTCACCGGCGCCGAGCTGCTGGAGGCACTGGAGGCGTCCACCTACTGCACACCCAACGAGATCGGCGGCTTTCCCCAGGTCAGCGGCATCACGTTTACCGTGGATACCACCAAGGCCTATGACCAGGGCGATTTGTATCCCGGCTCCACCTACTACGGCCCCAAGAGCATCCGCCGCGTGACGATTGACACTGTGGGTGGCAAGGCCTTCGATCCGGCGGCTGTTTACACCATTGCCACCAATGATTTCCTTGCCGCCGGCGGTGACACCTACTATGCCTTTGCCGCCGCCTCTGTCAACTATGATCTGGGCCTGGCCATGGACGAGGTGGTCATGGACTACATCACTGAGGAGCTGGGGGGTGTCGTCACCGCTGCGGACTACGGTGAACCTGCCGGCCGCATCACCGTCAAGGCCGCCGTCAGCGAACTGCCCTTTACCGATGTATCCGCCTCCGCCGACTACTATGAGGCGGTGAAGTACTGCTACGACAACGACATCTTCAAAGGCACCACTGATACGACCTTTGCACCCGACACCGCCATGACCCGGGGCCAGATGGTCACGGTCCTGTGGCAGATGAACGGTGCTCCCCAGCCCGCTGCCGCCAATCCCTTTGCCGATGTGGCGGATACCTCTGCCTATGCCAGGGCCATTGCCTGGGCGGTGGAAAATGACATCATCAACGGTATTACCGATACTGCCTTTGCTCCAAGCCAGGCCATCACCCGTCAGCAGTTTCTGACCATCCTGTACCGCTATGCCCGGTTCATGGAGTATGATGTCTCTGTGGGAGAGAATACCAACATCCTTTCCTATGAGGATGTGGACCAGGCGGCGGAGTACGCCATTCCCGCCCTCCAGTGGGCCTGCGGTGCCGGCATTCTGGAGGCGGAGAACAAGCTGGAGCCTACTGTCCCCGCACCCCGCTGGCAGGTGGCGGAATTCCTGGCCAACTTCTGCCAGAAGGTAGTTGCCGCCGAGACCGTTGCGGAGCAAGCTGCCTGAGGCGGGAAAGTTGGATTTTCATACAGATCAAAAAGGACCGCTGCTTTTCGGCAGCGGTCCTTTTTTGCCTGAGAGGTTGTCAAAAGGAGAAATCTTCCGGCCCTGTGTATTCCGCTTTGCCTGCAAGAAATACGCCGCGTTTGTATAGTGAGAAAGCCGCTGGCCTGCGCTTTCTGCCCGTTCCGCAAACAGGCCGCCCTCAAAGAGGCGGCCTGTTGCCGGTGTTTCTCATTTCATCTGGCCGTTCTTTTCATAGGCGGCGATCACCGCTTCCATGACGGCGCTGCGAAAGCCGGCCTTCTCCAGCGCCCGGACGCCCTGAATGGTGGAGCCGCCGGGAGAGCAGACCGCGTCCTTCAGCGCGCCGGGGTGGGTGCCGGTTTCCAGCATCAGCCGAGCCGCGCCGATCAGGGTCTGGGCGGCGCATTCCAGGGCCATGGGCC
>URXS01000013.1 GCA_900551885.1 uncultured Oscillibacter sp. | reverse complement strand
CGGTGACGGTGGCCAGATGCCGCTCCCGGGCACCCAGGAGCCGCACGCAGCCCCCGGCGGAGACCAGGGCGCACAGGTAAGTAGCAGCCACGATGCGATCCGGCATACAGGCGTAGGTACAGCCGTGGAACGAACACCCACCCTCCACGGTGATGGAGGAGCTGCCGGCGCCCTGGACCTTGGCGCCGCAGGCGTTCAGAAACATCTGCAGGTCCACGATCTCCGGCTCCCGGGCCGCGTTGGAAATGACCGTGGTCCCCTCTGCCCCGCAGGCGGCCAGCATCAGGTTTTCCGTGGCGCCCACGGAGGGCATGCTCAAAACCAGCTCCCGCCCCACCAGACGGGGCGCCCGGCACCGGAGGATGCCGCCCTCCTCCCGGATTTCCGCCCCCAGGTCCCGCAGCCCTGTCAGGTGCAGGTCGATGGGCCGGGGGCCCAGCTCGCATCCGCCGGGATAGCTCAGGTCCGCCTGGCCGCACCGGGCCAGAATGGCGCCCAGGAAGATGGCGGAGGAGCGCATTTCCCGCATTAGTATATCAGAAATTTCACATTGGTTCAACCCGGCGGTGTCCACCACCAGGCTGTCCCCCTCCCACCGGGCGTCGCAGCCCAGGTGCCTGAGAATGCGCACCGAGGCATCCACGTCCCGCAGATGGGGGCAGCCCAACAGCTCCACCGGTCCCCTGGCCAGCAGGGTGGCCGCCAGGATAGGCAACACGCTGTTCTTCGCCCCCTGGACCGTCACCTCGCCCCGCAGACTGCGGCCTCCTCTGACCAAAAGCTGGCTCATACACGTTCCCCTCCGTATCCAGAATGGTTCAACAGTCCATCCTATGGATACCGGGGAAAAGTGGTTACTTACAGATTTCCAGAATCGTCTGGTAAATCCGCTCGGCGGCGTCCCGGATGCCAAGGTCCGCCATGGCCTTCGCCATGGCAGCCCGGCGGGCGTCGTCGTGGAGGATACCGCAGGCGGTCTGGAACAGGAGCTGCCCGGAGCTGTCCTTCTCCAGCACCACCGCCGCCGCACCGGCGGACTCCAGCACCCGGGCGTTTTTCTCCTGGTGGTTGTTGGTCACATAGGGAGACGGCACGATCAGCGCCGGGACCCCCAGGGCCGTCAGCTCACTGATGGTGGAGGCGCCGGCCCGGCACAGCACCAGGTCCGCCGCCCGCATCACCCGGGCCATGTCGTAGATGTACTCCCGCACCTGGAGAGCCGGGTGGGCCGTCAGGTCCACCCCTTTCTCCTTCAGCAGGTCCAGCAAAACGGGGCAGCCCTGCTTCCCGGCGCCGTGGATGTGGTGGAAGGGCTCATTGGCCGCCTCCAGGGCCAGGAAGTCCGCCATCTGGCGATTCATGCCGGAAGCCCCCAGGGACCCCCAGAAGGACACGATCAGGGGCCGCCCGTCGTCCACGCCAAGCTGCCGTTTGGCCTCCTCCCGGGTGATACGGAAGAAGTCCTCCCGCACCGGCGTGCCGGTGACCACCACCTTCTCCGGATGGTGATAGTGCTCCCGGCAGGCCTCAAAGCCCACCATGACCCGGTCGGCGTAGTTCGCCAGCACCTCCGTTGTGAGGCCGGGGACCATGTTGGACTCATGGATGGCGGTAGGGATGCCGGCCTTGGCCGCCGCCTTTACCAGTGGATAGCTGGCATAGCCGCCCGTACCGATCACCACGTCCGGCCGGAACTGGCGCAGGATGGCCCGGGCCTCCCGGGGGGCCCGCACCAGATTGGCGGCGGAGATCAGGTTATGACGCAGCTCGGCAGGGCGCACAGAGCGGTGAAAGCTGGAGATGTGGACCATCCGGAAGGGATAGCCCGCCTTGGGCACCAGGTCCTTCTCCAGTCCCCGGTCCGCGCCCACGAACAGCACCTCCCGCGACGGGTCCCGCTCCTGCATCAACTGCGCCAGAGCAATGGCGGGATTCACATGACCTGCCGTACCGCCACAGGTGAAAATAATTCGTTTGATGGATGGCTCCATGATCCGCACCTCGTTTTCTCACTGCCTGAATACCGGCCTCCAGCCGGAAAAAAGCGGGGCAGGCGGCGCCTACCCCGCCCTGGTGGGCTTCATCTGCCGGGATACCGACAGCACGATCCCCATTTCCGCCAACTGGATGGAAAGGGCAGTACCGCCGTAGCTGAAGAAGGGCAGGGAGATGCCTGTGGTAGGCAACAGCCCCGTCACCACCCCGATGTTCAAAAAGGTCTGAACACCCATCAAGGTGATGATGCCCACCACCATGAGACTGCCGAAGCGGTCCCGGGCGTGGAGGGCGATCCAGAAGCCCCGGAGAATCAGCGCCGCGAAAAGAGCCATGATGATGGCAGCCCCAATGAGCCCCAGCTCTTCGCAGACGATGGCAAAAATGAAGTCGTTGTGTTCTTCCGGCAGATAGTAGAACTTTTGCTGGCTCTTGCCCAGGCCCACGCCCAACAGGCCGCCGGACCCGATGGCCAACAGGCTCTGGGACAGTTGGTAACCACTGCCCTGGGCGTCGGCCCAGGGGTCCAGCCAGGAGGTAATGCGGGACTGGTTATAACCGACGACAAACAGCACCAGATACATCAGTCCCGCCGCGGCGCCGACCGCGCCGCCTACCCAGGCCCAGTTGATGCCGCCCACCAGCATCATGGCGGCGCCCACACCGAAGATCAGCAGTGCGCCGGACAAGTGGTGCTCCAGCAGCACCAGGCCTCCCAACACCACCAGGATCAGGGCATAGGGCAGGATGCCGTACCGAAAGGAGCGCATTTTATCCTTCTTCTTGGAAATGCTGTCGGCAAAGTAGATGACCACCGCCACCTTGGCGATCTCCGAGGGCTGGAACTGTAAAGAAGTACCGGGGACGCCCAGCCAGCGGGTGGCGTTGTTTCGGGTGATGCCAACGCCGGGGATCAGCACCAGAATCAGCAAAATGATCGATAGATACAACAGCGGCTTTCCCAGCGCCCGGAACCGCTGGTAGTTGATCTTGCCGATGAAGATCATGGCGGCCAGGCCCATGACGGCAAACACCGCCTGGCGGCTGAAGTAGTACAGGGGATTGGCTCCGTCGGTCTCATCATAGGCGGAGGGAAAGCTGGCCGACAGCAGCATCACCAGGCCGATGCCCAGCAGCAACATCACCAGCACGAAGAAGGGCAGATCAATCGGTCCCCGGGCCAGTTCCCGGCTCTCCGCTTCCATCTCTTTCTGATGCTGACGGCGCTCTTGCCGGGCCAGGGCCTCCTCCCGGCTCAGGGGTTTTCGCCGGTGCCGAGACTGCGGATTCGTCATGGTCTTCCCCCCTCTCTACAAATTTCGTCAGTCAGGCACTCAATAGCGGCCCGCCGCGCCGAAATAGGCCAGCACGCAGCCCACCAGCGTCACCAGAGAAAACACCGTCACCAGCTTTGCCTCGCTCCACCCGGACAGCTCCAAGTGATGGTGCAGCGGCGCCATCTTGAAAAACCGCTTGCCGTGGGTGGCCTTGAAGTAGCCCACCTGGATGATATCGGACAGGGTCTCCAGAATGTAGATGATGCCCACGGGAATCAGGATCAGGGGCATATCCATGGAAAATGCCAGGGCCGCCACGGCGCCGCCCAGAAAGAGGCTTCCGGTGTCACCCATGAAGACCTTGGCGGGGTGGTGGTTGTAGACAAAAAAGGCCGCCAGTCCTCCGGCCATGGCCGCCGGGAACAGGGCCTGGGCTCCGCCGGCGCTCCAGAGGCAGCCGGTCACGGCGAAGAACACCATCACCACAAAGGTCACGCTGCAGGCCAGGCCGTCAATGCCGTCGGTCAGATTCACGGCATTGACGCAGCCCACAATGACAAAGGCGGCAAACACCAGGTACAAAATCCAGTTGACCTCCAGGCTGACGTTCAGGAAGGGGACATACAGTTGGTTGCTCAACAGTCCCTCATAGCGCATCAGGCACAGGAACACCACCGCCGCCGCAAGCTGTAACAGGAACTTCTGCTTGGCCGTGAGGCCCTCATTCTGGTGCTGGCGGACCTTGCGGTAATCGTCCACAAAGCCGATCAGGCCGAAACTCAGGGCAAACAAGTACACATACAGGTGAACGAACTGGCCGTCCAGCATCCCCTTCCATCCCAGGGCAAACACGACCACGCCGGCGCCCAGGATGAACATGATGCCGCCCATGGTGGGCGTTCCCGCCTTGGACTTGTGCCAGGTGGGGCCGTCGGCACGGATCTCCTGCCCGGCTTTCAGCTTGTGCAGCTCCGGGATCAGGAAACGGCCGATCACCAGTGTCAGCACGAAGGCCGCCACGGCCGCGATGATGGATTGTATCATATGTCTCTCCCTCTCCTCCGCCGGGCACAGCCCCGGCGCTTTTGTGCGGGGGCGCCTCTCGGCCCCCGGCGGCGGTCACTTTCCTGCCGCCAGATACTCCGCCACGATTTCCCGCTCGTCCATGTGGTGCTTCACATGATTGATTTCCTGATAAGTCTCATGGCCCTTACCGCACAGGGCGATGACATCCCCGGGCTGGGCGTGGTCCATGATCCAGTGGATGGCCTCCACCCGGTCCTCGATGACCACGTGAGGGGTGTCGCTGCCCTCCAGGCCTGGCAGGATGTCGGCGATGATGTCGCCGGGCTTCTCGGTCCGGGGATTGTCGGAGGTCACCACCACAAAATCGGCGATGTCCGCGGCGATCTTGCCCATCTTGGGCCGCTTGGTCTTATCCCGGTCGCCACCGCAGCCGAACAGGGCCACGGTGCGGCCCTTGGCAAAGCCCTTCACGGCGGTGAGGACGTTTTGCAGGCCGTCGGGACTGTGGGCGTAGTCGATCAGGATGGTGTAGTCATTGCCGGGGGTGGGCACCACTTCCACCCGGCCCTTCACATGGGGCACCCGGCTGAGGGCGTCGGCGCTCTTCTCCAGGGGAATCCCCAGGGCCAGGGCCGCGCCCAGCACATCCAGCGTATTATATACCATAAATCCGCCGGGAATGCCAACAGAAATAGGGACGCGTTCCGTATTTGTCACAGCATCGAAGGAAATGCCCTCGGCCTTCAAAACAACATTCTCCGCCCGCAGATCCGCCGGGGCCTTTACAGCGTAGGAAAACCGGCGGCAGGTGGCGTCTGCCAGCAAACGCCCCGTCCAGGAGTCGTCGGCGTTCACCACGCCCACGGCGCAGTGGCGGAACAAAATGGCCTTGGCGTCGCAGTAGGCCTCCATGGTCTTGTGGAAATCCAGGTGGTCCTGGGTCAGGTTGGTGAACACGCCCACAGCGTATTCCACCCCATAGACCCGGTCCAGGGCCAGGGCGTGGGAGGAAACTTCCATCACTACATGGGTGCAGCCGGCATCCCGCATTTGGGCAAACAGCCGCTGGAGCTCAAAAGACTCCGGCGTAGTGCGCTCCGTGGGGATCACCTCGGCACCGATCATGTTCTGGTTGGTGCCGATCAGGCCCACCTTGGCCCCGGCCTCCTGCTCCAGGATGGCCTTGAGCAGGTAGGTGGTGCTGGTCTTGCCGTTGGTGCCCGTAACCGCCGCCATGGTCATGGACCGGGCGGGATGGCCGAAGAAATTGGCCCCGATCACCGCCAGGCTCCGGCGGGAATTCTCCACCTGGACGTAGGGCACTGCCCCGTCGGCGGGGGGCTCCTCACACACTACCGCGGCGGCGCCGGCGGCGGCCGCCTTGCCGATGAAGGCGTGACCGTCGGTGGCAAAGCCCCGCATGGCCACAAACAGGTCTCCAGGCCGGGTGGCCCGGGAGTCATAGCTGACATTGGGAATCTCCAGCTCCAGGTCCGCCGTGGCGGACAGAACCGGGATGCCCTCCAAAAGATCGCGCAGTTTCATGGTCCAACGCCCCTTCTCTCTTGTTTCGGCACTCCTGACCGTCTCCCGGGGAGACGGCCAGGGCTGCCGCATCCATTATAAACAGTCCGATTTATAAAGTATACGGCGGAAAGTGTCAAAAACCACGCAAATCCTGCTGCCGGTCAGTCCAGTACCGAGTTGTCGCCGAACTGGACGGTGACGACCGTTCCGGCGTCCACTTCCGTACCGGCGGCGATGTCCTGGGAGATGGCGTGGACATTGCCGGAACTGGCGGTTGTGGCGCCGGCCACCTTCATGATGAGGCCCGCGTTGGTGATGGCCTTGTTGGCCTCCGAGGCGGATTTGCCGATGACATTGGGCACAGTGCAGGGATCATCCGGCTTCTCCTCCCCCAGATACAAAATGATGGAGGCGTTATTGGGCACAATGGCGCCGCCGGAGGGCGTCTGATCGGTGACGGTATCCCCGTCGCCTACGGTGCGGTAGCCGAAGCCCGCGCTGTCCAGCTTTTCCTTGGCCTCGGAGACCGTCTTGCCCACCACATTGGGCACCGTGGCGTCGGCGCCCACCAGCTCCTCGGCGGTGTATTCCGGTTCCACGCCAAGGTATGGCAGGATATCGCTCATGATGGAGCTGGCGGTAGGCGCCACAAAGTTACCGCCGGAGACATAGACGCCGGTATTACGGCTGGGGGTATCCATGGTGATCAGCATGATGACCTGGGGGTCATCCGCCGGGGCAAAGCACATGAAGGAGACCACCACGTCTTTGGTTCCGGTCTTGTCGGCGGTACCGGTCTTGCCGCCGATGCTGTATCCGGCCACCTGGCCATTACGGCCGGTGCCGTTGGCCACCACGTATTCCAGGCACTCCCGGACCGTGGCGGAGGTCTCCTCACTGATGACCTGGCGGACAGGAGTGGACTCATGCTGCTGGATGACGTTGCCGTCGCCATCCAGAATCTGATCCACCACATAGGGGGTATACAGATATCCGCCGTTGATACAGGCGGACTGGGCCCGGATCAGTTGCAGGGGGGAGATGTTGAAGGTCTGGCCGAAGGAGTAGGAGGCCAGGGACACCACGCCCTGATTGAAGGTCTCCTCGCTGGCAAAAAGCCCCCCTTCGATCTCGGCGGGCAGATCCACGCCGGTGGACTCCATAAAGCCGAAAGATTTCAGATACTCATAGTAGGTCTTGGTCCCGATCTTCAGGCCCATGGTGATGAAGGCCGGGTTACAGGAATTTCCGGTGGCCTCCATCAGCGTCTGGACGCCGTGGCCGTTGTGGTTGGAGCAGTTGATGGGCTTATACCAGCCCTGGACGGTGATGGAACCGGTGCAGGTAAAGGTGCTGGAAAGGCTCACCAGGCCCTCCTCCAGGGCTGTGGCCAGCGTCACGGGCTTGAAGGTGGAGCCGGGCTCGTAGGTGTCCTGATAGCACTTGTTGCGCCACTGCTTATACTGGGCCGCCGCCTTGGCCTCGGACACGGCGTCCTGATACGCTTCCTCACTCTCATAGGAACTTCGGTTGGTCTCCAGCTCCGCCAGGGTGGCATCCAGAGATTCCTGAAGGGTCTCATCATAAATGGCGCTGTAATTGTTCAGGTCGTAGTTGGGATAGGAGGCCATGGCCAGAATGGCGCCGTCCCGGGGATCCATGACAATTCCCTGGGCGCCGTTGGCCGGGTCGAACTTGGCGATCATGCTCTCCATGCCCTTTTCCAGATAGTACTGGATATTCCGGTCCAGGGTCAGCACCAGATCGTTGCCGTCCTGGGCGTCATAATACTGCTCATACTGGAACAGCAGGGGCTGGCCGTTGTTGTCCTTGGCGGTGACCGTCAGGCCCGTGGTGCCCTGCAGGACGCTGTCGTACTTGGCCTCCAGGCCGTAGGAGCCCACATTGTCGGCGTTGATGAAGCCGATGACGTTGGAGGCCAGGGTGCCGTAGGGATAGTATCGCTTGGTATCCGCCCGCAGATAGACGCCCCGCAGCTTGGTGGGGCTCTGGGTGGGATTGGAGATCAGGACCGTCTTGCCCTCGTCGTTGACGGTGGTCAGTTGGTTGCCCTCGTCGTCGATCTCTCCGTTGATGAAGCGGCGGACCTCATCGGCTACTTCCTGCTCCGCCTTTTCCGCCACCACCTCATACTGGGAGTAGGTACGCTCCATCTTCTCCAGGAGAGTGGATTCATCCACCTCCAGGATGCGGCTGAGGCCCCGGGCGATGTACGCCTGATCCAGCACCTCCGGCGCTGTGTAGGACTCACCGGCCTCGGACGCCTTTTCCGCCGCCTCTTCAATGGCCTTCTCCTGGGATTCCACATAATCCTTGATCTCCAGGGGGGAGAGGAAGATGGTCTCCGCCGTGGCGGAAACCGCCAGCACATTGCCGTTGGTGTCGTAGATGGTGCCCCGGGAGGCGCTGATGACCGTACTGGCCGTCTGTTGCTTGATGGCGGTGGTCTTCATACTCTCATGCTGGTTGATCTGGATGTCATAGAGCTTGAAAAACAGTACCACAAAAGTGGCCACGCCCAACAGCGCCATAATCAGCACGGTCCGGCCCCGGATGACCTGGTTGGCCCGCCGGGCAGCGTCGCTCTTTCTTCTGGGTGAATGTGCCATAGAATTGTCTCCTCCCGCGCCGGCGGCTGCCCCGCCGGTCCGCAATACCAAAGCAAGGAGTAAGAAGTCCGCCTTCTTACTCCTCACTCGCCGATTCATTATAGTGCGCGGCTCAATCGAAATATTCCACTACGGCATAAATCCCGTGGTTCAGGGATGTCAGCAGCCGGCTGAGAATGCCGGGCTCCTCCTGCTGATAGACCACGGCGCTATCCCCGTCGGACAGATCCACGTAGTAGATCTGGCTGCTGCTGGGCTTGCTCATGCCGGCGGCCTCCGCCGTCTCCTTGACGGTGTCCAGGTCAAACAGCTCCTCGTGCTGGGCGGTCAGAGCCACGTTCTCCGTCTCCAACTGGCTCAGCTCCTTCTGGAGCGCCACCATGTCAGAGGACAGAGCTGTCAACTGAATGTAGTTCATCAGAACCAACACCGCCAGAACCGCCACGGCGCCGAATCCCACCACCGAGAGGAGGGACAGGTGCTGGCGCTGACGGACCTGGGTCCGGGCAATCCGGCGGACCTGGGGCTTTTCCACCGGCTGGACAGCTTCCTGGTGGCGGGGAGCCTCACCGGCGTGGCGGAGGGCACGCTCCCGGACTTCCAGATCCAGATCATATGCCAGATCGCCGTATACGGCGTTCCGGCTGTTATACCGCAGTCCACGGGCCGCAGATGCCACAGCAGCTCCTCCTCTCCCAGTCCTTCACACACAAAGGGGGGCTTGTCCCCCGTCAAAGATCAAATGGATCACATTTTTCCGCCACCCGCAGTTTGGCGCTGCGGGCGCGGGGATTGTCCGCCAGCTCCGCCGCGTCAGCAGTGATGGGCTTGCGGGTCACCAGGCGCACCTTGGGCTTGTTGCCGCACACGCACACCGGAAATTCCGGCGGACAGGTACAGCCTCTGGCCAGTTCCCGCAGGGTCTGCTTGACGATGCGGTCCTCCAGAGAGTGGAAGGTGATCACCGCCAGCCGTCCGCCGGGATTCAGCCCCTCCACCGCGGCGCGCAGCATGGGGGGAAGGGCGTCCAGCTCGCCGTTGACGGCGATGCGGATGGCCTGGAAGCTGCGCTTGGCCGGGTGCTGCTTTTCCCGCAGGGCCGCCGGAGGCATGGCGCTCTTGATGATCTCCACCAGCTCCAGAGTGGTGGCAACAGGCGCGGTCTCCCGCGCCCGGACAATGGCTTTCGCGATGGCGGGGGCGTACCGCTCCTCGCCGTACTCGTACAGGATCCGCCGCAGCTCCTCGCCGCTCCAGGTGTTCACTACCTCGTAGGCGGTCAGAGGGGCGGAGGTGTCCATCCGCATATCCAGGGGGGCATCCTGCATGTAGGAAAAGCCCCGGGACCCATCGTCCAGTTGTGGAGAGGAGACGCCCAGGTCAAACAGCATGCCGTCGGCGCCGGCGACGCCCGCCTGACGCAGGACGTCGCCCAGCTCCGAAAAGTTACTGTGGACCAGCGTCACCCGGTCCAGGTATGGGGCCAGGCGCTCCTTTGCAGCGTCAATGGCCGCCATATCCCGGTCGATACAGATGAGGCGGCCGGTGGTAAGCCTTCGGGCGATCTCCATGGAGTGCCCAGCGCGCCCCAGCGTACCGTCCACATAAACTCCGTCGGGTCGGATACGCAGTGCTTCGATACACGGTGCCAGCAGCACCGGCTTGTGGGTGTATTCCATAGGTTCTTATCCGCGGTTGCGGCGGTTGCGGACCAGCGCATCCATGGCGGCCGCCATGTCCTCGCTCTCCAGCATCCGCTGCTCCCGTTCATTCCAGGCGGCCTCGTCCCAGATCTCCGCGAAGGAGTTGAGGCCTACGATGGTAGCGGTCTTTTTCAGTCCCGCGTGCTTGCGGAGGCTGGCGGGGATCAGCACCCGGCCCTGGGCGTCCGGCTCACACTGAACAGCATTGGCATACAGCAGCGTCAGGGCCCGGACCTCACTGTAGGTCAGGTCGTCCGTTTCCTCGGACATCTGCTCCCACTTGGCCTGGGGGTAGATGCTCAGGCAGTGCTCAGCACCGATGGTAATGTAAAAGGTATCTCCCAGGGCTTCCCGCATGGAGGCAGGGATCACCAGCCGGCCCTTGGAATCGATGCTGTTGTTGGACTTTCCAAGGAGTCTTGCCACGGCTGTCTCCCCCCTTTTCCCCGTTTTTTGGGCGGAGATGGGAACGGCCTGACACATGGTTGCACCAATTACCCACTTTTCCCCACCGCATGGTTTGAGTATAAGCGAAAAACCCAGGGAATGCAAGCAGTTTTTTCCGACAGAAACCCCACCAAACCAGTGATTTTTTCCTGATTTTGGCCTAAAACAGCCATTTTGAAACGAATGTTCGACATTGCTCCAGCGGGTTTACGTAAAATTAAAGACGCCCACAGGCACAACATCTTGTGCCTGTGGGCGTGAAATTAGCAAAGCGACACGAAATCTAGGTCGCGGCAAAAAAGTTTCAAAAAAATCTTCGTCGTTTTTTACAAAATTTTTGCGATTATGGTCGACCGGCAGCTCAGTTGGACTCCTCCTGCTCCGGGGCCCGGCCCTCCAGCTTCTCCCGCTGCTCCTGCATTTTGGCGGCGGAGGCACTGCGGAAGCGGACCCGGGACTGCTGGACCTCCTCCAAAGCGGCCCGGACGGCCTCCTCGGTGCGGGCCAGGGCGTCCTCGGCGTACTCGTTGGCCACCTGATAGAGCTGGCGGGAGCGGTCCTCGGCCTTGGCCACGATCTGGCGGGCCTTCTCCTTGGCGGCGTAGAGAACCTCGCTGTCGGAGATCTTGGCCTTGGCGTCCAGCTCCGCCTGGCGCATCATACGGTCTACGTCCCGCTTGGCCTCCTCCACGAATTTGTCCCGGGCGGCAAGCAGCTCCTGAGCCCGCTTGATCTCCACCGGAAGCTGCGCCCGCAGCTCATCCAGCATATCCAGCAGCTCATCCCGGTCCACCATGCTCAGGTGGGGCTTCAGCGGCGGCGCCTTGGCATCCTCAATCCGCTCATAGAGCATATCGATCAGACGGTTGACATCGTTGGCCATGTGGTTCATCCTTTCTTCTCGATCATTTCCCGCACCAGGGGGACGATGGAGGCCGGCAAATACCGCTCCAGGGGCTGGTCATAACGGATCATCTCCCGGGCCATGGAGGAGCTGAAGTGCTGATAAGCCGGGCTGGCCGGCAGCAGCATGGTCTCCAGCTCCGGATACAGTCCCCGGTTGATCAGCGCCAGTTGGTATTCCACATCGAAGTCCGAGGTGTTGCGGACCCCCCGGACGATGACGCCCGCTCCCCGGGCCATGGCATAGTCCGCCAGCAATCCCGGCCACAGCTCTGCCTCCACATGGGGCAGATCCGCCACGGCGGCGCGGACCAGCCGCAGCTTTTCCTCCGGCGTGAACATCTGGTTTTTCTTCTCGGCGTTGGGACTGACACAGACCCAGACCTTGTCAAAGCAGGCGGCGGCCCGCTGGATCAGGTCCAGGTGGCCCAGGGTAATGGGATCGAAGCTGCCGGAGCAGACGGCTGTTCTCATGAGCGTTGTTCCTCGTTCTCTTGGTCTGGCTCCCGGCGGTACAACGTGACGGCGATCTTGCCGTACCGGTAGGTACGCCGGAGGCGATAGGGCGGCGGCAGGGGCGGCAATCGCCGGTCCGCCGGGTGTTCCGCAACAATTATACCATGTGGGTTCAGAATGTCAAACCTTGTCAGCCGGTCCAGGGCCTCTTCCAGCAATCCGGACTGATAGGGCGGGTCCAGAAACACCAGATCAAACTTCTCCCGGCCCTCCAGAAAGGCCATGGCCTCCCCGGCCACCACCCGGGCCCGGTCCTGGAGCCCGGTGGTCTGCAAATTCTCCCGCACCAGCTTCACCGCGTCTGGCCGCCGCTCCACAAACACAGCGAAGGCGGCGCCCCGGCTGAGACACTCAATGCCCAACTGGCCGGTGCCGGCAAACAGGTCCAGCACCCGCCGGCCCTCGATTTCAAACTGGATGGCGCTGAACAGCCCCTCCTTCACCCGATCCGTGGTGGGTCGGGTCTCCAGCCCCTCCAGCTCCCTGAGCCGGCGGCCGCCGGCGGAACCGGTGATCACGCGCATGTTCATCCTCCTTCCGGCCCCGGCCGCCTCCAGGCGGACCGGCGCCTTCCCGCCAAAACAGGAAATCACTTATAGTCGATTGTATATTTTACGGCAAAGTTCCCGGCTTTTCAATAGAATTTCGCCGGATCGCCTTCCCTCTTTTTTATACTTGTACTTTACAGGAGAATCGTATATAATAAAGTTCTAAAAATACGGACGCCTGTCCCCGGCCTTCGGGGCGGGGCGGGCATTTCTCTTCCGTCAGGACAGGGGAAAGAAAGGACGTTCTCATGATTCAATTCCATTCTGAACAGGGTGAGATCTCCGTCAGCAGCGCTGTGTTCTCCAACATCACCGGCATGGCGGCCACCAACTGCTATGGGGTCAAGGGCATGGCCTACCGTTCCATGACCGACGGCCTGGTCCATCTTCTGCGCCGGGAGGCCATGAGCAAAGGCGTCAGCATCACCTACCACGACGACAACACCATCTCCATCGAGCTCCACATCATCGTGGAAAACGGCGTGAACCTCCCCGCCGTATGCCGCTCCATCATGAATGAGGTGCGCTACGTTGTCACAAAAAATACCGGCGTGCCCGTCAAGGCAGTGGACGTGTGCGTCGACTCCATGACCCTGTGAGGGAGGAACGAGAGGAATGAACGAACTGATCACCGGCGCCCTGTTCAAGCAGATGGTGCTGCACGGCGCCGCCGCCATCACCGCTCAAAAGCAGGCCATCAACGACCTGAATGTCTTCCCGGTGCCCGACGGGGACACCGGTACCAACATGTCCATGACCATCGGCGCCGCCGTGACGGAGCTGCGCAAGTCCAATCCCGCCACGGTGGACCAGGCGGCCTCCATCACCGCCTCCGCCCTGCTGCGGGGCGCCCGGGGCAACTCCGGCGTCATTTTGTCCCTGCTGTTCCGGGGTCTGTCCAAAAGCCTGAAGGGCCGGGACAGCGCCGACGCGGCCAGCTTTGCCGCCGCCATGCAGGAGGGCGTTTCCTCCGCCTATAAAGCCGTCATGAAGCCCGCCGAGGGCACCGTCCTCACCGTCTCCCGCCTGGCGGCGAAACGGGCCGTGGACACGGCGGCGGAGGAAAAGGATGTGGAGAAAGTGCTGGAAGAGGCCATTCGGGAGGGATATGACGCCCTGGCCCAGACCATTGAGATGAACCCGGTGCTGAAAAAGGCCGGCGTGGTAGACGCCGGCGGCAAGGGCTATCTGCTGATTCTGGAGGGCATGCTCTCCGAGCTGCGGGGCGAGCCCATGCCGGAGCAGACGGAGGAAACCGAGGACAAGAAGGAAAAGGCCGATTTTGCCGTCATGGCGGCAGATGAGATCACCTTCGCCTTCGACACGGTCTTTATCGTCCGCAAGGCTTCGCCGGATATCTCTCTGGAGCCTCTGCGGACCTACCTCAACAGCATCGGCGACAGCCTGGTGATCGGCGAGGACGACGAGTCCTTCAAGGTCCACGTCCACACCAACATCCCCGGCAGTGCCCTGACCGAGTCCCAGAAGTACGGCACGCTGGAGCTGGCCAAGATCGAGAACATGCGGACCCAGGCGGAGGCCCTGGCCGAGGGCCGGGAGGCCCAGAGCACCGACGATCTGGAGGCCGTGGAAGCAGAGCTGGAGGCCGGAGAGGGCTGCGCCCCCGCAACGCCGGCGGCGCCGGAGAAAAAGTACGGCTTCCTGGCGGTCTGCGCCGGCGACGGCCTGGCTGCGGTGTTCCAGGACCTGGGCGCCGACGGTGTGGTCTCCGGCGGCCAGACCATGAACCCCTCCACCGAGAGCATTCTGGAGGGCGTGGAGAAAATCCCCGCCGAGACAGTGTTTGTCCTGCCCAACAACGGCAACATCATTATGGCCGCCCAGCAGTGCGATGCTCTGACAGAGAAGCATGTGGTGGTCATCCCCACCAAAACCGTGCCCCAGGGCATCACCGCCATGATGAATGTGGACTTTGAGGCCCCGGACGCCGAATCCATCACTCAGGCCATGACCGAGTCCCTGTCCACTGTCACCACCGCTCAGATCACCTACGCCGCCCGGAACTCCGATTTCGATGGCTTCGACATCAAGGAGGGCGACTACCTGGCCCTGGAGGAAGGCCGCCTCTTCGGCACCGACGCGGACCTGAACACCCTGCTGGAGCGCCTGGCAGCGGATGCCGTAGACCGGGGCGCCTCCTTCATCTCCCTGTACTTCGGCGAGGACGTGTCCGAGGCCGATGCCCAGGCGGCAGGCAAGCTCTTTGAGGAGCGCTGCCCCGAGGCCGAGGTGGCTGTGCTCTCCGGCGGCCAGCCTGTGTACTACTATATCATCTCCATGGAGTGAGCCTTATCACAGAGCGTCCGGGCCGAAAGGCCCGGACGCTTTTTCCGTTGACAAACTCCCGCCCGGAAGTACAATGGAGAAAAGTGCCCAAGGAGGTGTCCGCCGTGTTTCCCTGGCCTCAGTTCCTCGCCTACGTTCTGGTCACCGCCGGTACCCCCGGCCCCAACACCCTCATGTCCATGGGCAATGGTAGCCGTCTGGGGTTTCGCCGGGCCCTGCCTTTCAACTTCGGCATCTGGGCGGGGTTTTCCGTGGTGATGCTGCTGTGCGCCGCTCTCTGTGGTGTGCTGGACAGCCTGATCCCCAAATTGCGGCTGCCCATGCTGGTTCTGGGTGCCGCCTACATGCTGTACCTGGCCTGGCACATCTGGCGTGCCGGCCCGGCGGAGGCCCGGGAGGGCCGTTCCGGCTTCCTGCCGGGACTGCTGCTGCAATTCGTCAACCCCAAGATCTATATCTACGGCATCGTCTCCATGGAGGCCTACATCCTGCCCAACGTCTCCAGCCGGGTGGTGGTGGCCCTGTTCGCCCTGGGTCTGGCCTTCACTGGCTTTGTGCTGACCCTGTGCTGGTCCGCCTTCGGCTCCCTGCTGGGCCGGCTGTTTTCCAGCCACGCCAGGGCGGTGAACCGGGTGATGGCGCTGCTCCTGGTGTGGTGTGCGGTGTCGCTGTTTCTGTAACGGAAAAAACAGAGGACGGAGCCTTCCGGCTCCGTCCTTTTTCATTCGCCTCGCAGACTCACGCTCTTACAGCTTTGCCAGCTCCGCCGCGATGGTCTCCTCACTGGAGCGCATAGCCTGGAGGGTCTTGTCCATCAGCTCCTCCAGGGGCCAGCCCAGCCGCTCCGCGCCCTCTTTGATCACATCCCGGGAGCAGCCGGCGGCGAACTTCTTGTCCTTGAACTTCTTTTTCAGGGAGCTGACCTCCATGTCCTGGCAGCTCTTGCTGGGCCGCATCAGAGCCGCGGCGCCGATCAGGCCCGTCAGCTCGTCGGCGGCAAAGAGCACCTTCTCCATCTCCTCCGTGGGCTCCACGTCGGAGCACAGGCCGTAGCCGTGGCTGCACACCGCGTGGATGAAGTCCTCGCCGCAGCCGATCTCCGCCAGCAGCTCCGGAGCCTTTTTGCAGTGCTCCTCCGGCCACTGTTCAAAATCCACGTCATGGAGCAACCCCACCGTGGCCCAGAAGTCCGCCTCATCCCCGTAGCCCAGGTTCTCAGCGTACCAGCGCATGACGGCCTCCACCGTCAGTGCGTGCTGGATGTGGAAGTGCTCCTTGTTATACTTGCGCAGCAGGTCCAGGGCCTGGGCCCGGTCAGGACACGTTTTCATGGAAATCCTCTCCTTTGACCGTAATTGAAATTGCTGTCAGTATAGCCGGTTTTTCCCGCTTTTTCAACCCCCGCCTCACGGATCTCTGGGGTCCGGGTCCCCTTCCAGGGTGGCGAAGTAGTCGTAGTAGGGCAGCAGAAAGTCGAAGCCTTTCTTCAGCCGCTCCACGATCTCCCGGGAGAACAGCTCCTCCGTCAACTTCTCCTCGTGGCAGATGGAAAAGCTCTTCATCCGGTACCAGGGCTCCAGCAACGGCGAAGGCGCTGCCGCCCGGGGCCGCTTGTAGTCCTCCGTCTCCAGTTGGAACTCCTTCTGCCGGGCCAGTTTCCTTGTCAGGGTCTCCATGGTCTTGGGGTCCCGGTCGATCCGGGCCCGCAGCTTGGCCATGGTCAGCGGCCGGGGCATATAATACCCCATGCCGCAGCTCCAGGCCTCCGGCCCCAGCTCGAACCAGAAGGTGGGCCGGGCGGTCCACTGCTCCGAGGGCTGCTCCACACAGAACCACAGGTGGTCCTTGTAGGGCCCCCGGCCGTGGAGCCGCCGGGCATCCCGGTAGATGCGGGTGGTCTTGCAGATCAGTCCGTACTGCGGACGCTTGTCCGCCAAAAAGTCCCGCAGCTCCTCCCCCAGCTCCCGCATAGGCTGGTAAAAGCTGTTCAGATAGGTCTCCTTGTGGGCCTCAAACCAGGGCTTCTCGTTGTTGAAGCGGATGCCCCACATGAAATCCACTGTCTCGTCGGTGAATCCGGTAAACATGCCGTGCCTCCCGTTGGGTATTAAAATTCGGCACTTAGTATAACACAAATTCCGAAAACAGAAAAGGGGGCAGCCGCCTCCAGGCGGACTGCCCCAGTCTGTCGAAAAAACCGGAAGGTATCAATCACGGGAAGGAAGCGTGTGCGCGGGAAACCCAGGAAGGGTGTCCTGCGCCATTTGAATCTATCGTTTTTCAGAACTTAAAAGAGCTCTGAAAAACGCAAGCAGCTTGTCGAAAACACTTTTTCGACAAGCTGAGGGGGCAGCCGCCTCCAGGCGGCCCGCCCCCAGGTAGGTCTCACAAACTTCGCTGCAGCAGACACAAAAGGGCGTCCGCCTGCCGGTAGGACTCCTCCCCCAGTTCTGTCAGCAGCCGCTCCAGGCAGGGGTCCGTGGTCCCCTCCGCTGCCCGCAGATAGTTCATCCCGTTGCAGGCCTCGGCGTGGTACCGCTCCCGCAGGGCCACGCACCAGCGGCCCAGGCAGATCCGGCCACATTCCACCGATGGCTGGTAGCACGCTCCGGTAATCAGATAGCAGGCGGCCATCAGCCGCTTGGCGGCGCATCCCGCCTCTGTAGCCAGCTCCCGGATCTGCTGCCGGGCAAAGGCCGGCGCCTGTCGGCTCAGCGCCATGTAGTGGCGCCGGTCCGCCAGCTCCACCTCGATGAAGCCCTCCAGCACCTCCAGCATCTCCTCAGCAGCGGTACCCATGCAGCAGGGGTCCTGCATGGCGCCGGGGAGCTGTTCCTCCGGCATGGTATCCGGCATGGGCGCTTCCTCCATGGCCGGCACCGCCGGCCCCTGGGTATTCTTCAATTCCGCCAGCTTCGCCTCGGTCTCCTTCAAGTCGGGATAGGGCTCCAGGCCCGGCGCCACCCGCTGCCACACCCGGTCATACTGCCGGTAGTCATAGGGCATGGGGGTATGTAGATTTTGTTCCATACGGGTCCCTCCTTTTCCTTTTAGCATATGCCCGGGAGATTATTTCGTGACTGTTGCAAATGCAACCCATACATTTTCCGCCCTCGGGTTAAAATAGCCTTGGAAAAGAACGGCTCTGCGTTGCTTTTTCCAGTTTCTTCTGCTAAACTAGAATAGTTACGACTATATACGCCAGCGAAGGAGGTTCCGAATTATGCTGGAACTGAAACATATCAGCTATACCGTCCGGGAGGGTGAGGAGGAGCTGGGCATCCTCCGGGACATCTCTCTGACTCTGGACGACCACAAACTGGTGGTTTTCACCGGCCCCAACGGCGGCGGTAAAACCACTCTGGCCAAGATCATCATGGGCCTGGTGAAGCCCACCGCCGGGCAGATCATCTGGAACGGCCAGGACATCACGGACCTGGGCATCACCGAGCGGGCCCGCCTGGGCATCAGCTACGGCTTCCAGCAACCCCCCCGGTTCAAGGGCATCACGGTCCGCAAGCTGCTGAATGTAGCCGCCGGCAGCCAGAAGCTGACCAAGGACCAGTGCTGCCAGTATCTGACCAAGGTGGGCCTGTGCGCCAACGACTATCTGGACCGGGAGGTGGACGTGTCCCTCTCCGGCGGCGAGGTCAAGCGCATTGAGATCGCCACCATTCTGGCTCGGAACAGCCAGTTGATGATCTTCGATGAGCCGGAAGCGGGCATCGACCTGTGGAGCTTCGCCCGGCTGACGGAGACTTTTGAACAGATCCACGCCGCCGGCACCGCCACCATGATCATCATCTCCCACCAGGAGCGGATCATCTCCCTGGCGGATGAGGTGATCGTGGTGGGCGACGGCGAGCTGCGCCACCGGGGCACGCCCAAGGAGATTCTGCCCCAGATCCTGGCGGACACCCTGTCCGGGTGCCCGGTTCTCACGAAAGAAGGTGCTTTGAAATGATGGATACACAGGTGGATCGCGAGCTTCTGGAGAAGATCGCGGACATGTTGGGCAAGCCCGTAGGGGCGTTCAATATCCGTAAGGACTGCGGCTGCGACGGCCGGGAGTCCACGGAGCACATCAAAATCGACAACCGTGCCGACGGCAAGAGCGGCATCGATATTCATGTCCTGGACGGCACCGTAGGCGAGACCTGCCATATCCCCGTCATCATCACCAAACCCGGCATCCAGGAGACGGTCTACAACGACTTCTACATCGGGGAGAACTGCGACGTGGAGATCGTGGCCGGCTGCGGCATTCACAACTGCGGCGACCAGGAGTCCCGCCACGATGGCATCCACACCTTCCATGTGGGCCGCAACTCCAAGGTCCACTACAGCGAAAAGCACTACGGCGAGGGCGACGGCAAGGGCGGCAAGGTGTTCAACCCCCGGACCATCGTCTACCTGGAGGAGGGCGCCTCCATTCAGATGGATACCGTCCAGATCCGGGGCGTAGACTCCACCAAGCGGGACACCAAGATCGTCTGTGCCGATGGCAGTGAGGCCGTCATCACTGAGCGGCTGCTGACCCACGGCAATCAGACGGCGGAGAGCAACATGGAGATCGACCTGGAGGGCAAGGACTCCAAGTGCCGGGTGATCTCCCGGTCCGTAGCCCAGGACACCTCCTCCCAGGTGTTCAATCCCCGGGTGGTGGGCGACGCCAAGTGCTTCGGCCACGTCCAGTGCGACTCCATCATCATGGGTGACGCCAAGATCCGCTCCATTCCGGAGATCATCGCCAACTGCACCGAGGCCCAGTTGATTCACGAGGCCGCCATCGGCAAGATCGCCGGGGACCAGCTCCTCAAGCTGGAGACCCTGGGCCTTACCGAGGAGGAGGCGGAGGACTGCATCCTCAAGGGCTTCCTGGCCTGATCGGGAAACCGGGATTTCCGAAGGAATCACGGTCTTTCCGAGGAATGTACCGCGCCCGACGGAAGTGAAAAACACATATCAAAACAGGCGGACCCGCCAAGCGGGTCCGCCTGTTCGTTAAGGCGTCTTTTCTTTTGGACTGGCAGCGGTTTCCTCCATCAGATGCCCTTGCCGCCGTTCCACTTCCACTCCCGGATCTCCGGCAGGTCCACGCCGTGGTCCTTGATATACTGGCGGTGCTCCACCAGCTTGTCGTTCATCCGCTGGACCAGGTAGGCGCCCCGATTGCCCAGGGTGTGGAGCCGCTGGACCACGTCGATGACCAGGTGGAACCGGTCGATGTCGTTGAGGACCCGCATGTCAAAGGGCGTGGTGATGGTGCCCTCCTCCTTGTAGCCCCGGACGTGGAGGTGCTTGTTGTGACGGCGATAGGTCAGCTCATGAATCAGGGTGGGATAGCCGTGGTAGGCGAAGATGATGGGTTTATCCTGGGTGAAGAGCATATCGTACTCCATGTCTGTCAGGCCGTGGGGGTGCTCCGTGTGAGGCTGCAGCTTCATCAGGTCCACCACATTCACCACCCGGATCTTCAGCTCCGGCAGCTCCTTCCGAAGGATGGTGACCGCCGCCAGCGTCTCCAGAGTAGGCGTATCGCCGCAGCAGGCCATGACCACGTCCGGCTCCTGGCCCTGGTCGTTGGAGGCCCAGTCCCAGATGCCGATGCCCTGGGTGCAGTGCTTCACCGCCTGGTCCATGGTCAGCCACTGAGGGCGGGGATGCTTGCTGGCCACTATGACGTTGACATAGTTGCGGCTCTTGATGCAGTGGTCGAAGCAGCTCAGAAGGCAGTTGGCGTCGGGGGGCAGATAGATGCGCACCACATCCGCCTTCTTGTTGGCCACATGGTCCAGGAAGCCGGGGTCCTGATGGGTAAAGCCGTTGTGGTCCTGCTGCCAGACATTGGAGGAGAGGATATAGTTCAAAGAGGCGATGTCCTGGCGCCAGGGCAGCTCGTTGCAGGTCTTGAGCCACTTGGCGTGCTGGGCGAACATGGAGTCCACGATACGGATAAAGGCCTCATAGCTGTTGAAAAAGCCATGGCGGCCGGTCAGCAGATAGCCCTCCAGCCAGCCCTCGCACATGTGCTCGGACAGCATGGAGTCCATGACCCGGCCGTCCGGGTCCAGATGCTCCTCCGGGTCCTCGTTCTCCATCCGCTCTCCCAGGAAGCGGCGGCCTGTCACCTCAAAGACCGGGTGCAGTCGATTGGAGGCCGTCTCGTCCGGGGCGAAAATGCGGAAGTTCCGGGACTCCAGGTTCAGCTTCATCACGTCCCGGACGTAGCCGCCCAGCACCAGCATGTCCTGGGCCTCCACCTCGCCGGGAGCAGGGACCTCCACAGCGTACTGGCGGAAATCCGGCGTCCGCAGGTCCCGCAGCAGCAACCCGCCGTTGGCGTGGGGATTGGCGCCCATGCGGCGCTGGCCCTGGGGCGGGAAGGAGCGCAGCAGCTCCACTGGGCGACCGTCCTCGTCAAACAGTTCTTCGGGCTTATAGCTGCGCAGCCATTTCTCCAGCAGGGGCAGGTGCGCCTCCGTGTCGGGGCCCATGGAGATGGGCACCTGGTGGGCCCGGAAGCAGTTCTCCACTGCTTTGCCGTCCACCTCCACAGGGCCGGTCCAGCCCTTGGGAGAGCGGAATATGATCACCGGCCAGCGGGGGCGGGTGGTGTCGCCGGTGGAGCGGGCATGCTCCTGGATGCGGTGGATCTCCCGGATGGCCCAGTCCAGCGTGGCGGCCATCTGCTGGTGCATTTTCTCCGGCTCGCTGCCCTCCACGAAACGGGGCTCCCAGCCACAGCCGCGGAAGAACTGCTCCAGTTCCTCATGAGAGATGCGGGAGAAGATGGTGGGGTTGGCGATCTTGAAGCCGTTCAGATGCAGGATGGGCAGCACAGCGCCGTCGGTAATGGGGTTGAGAAACTTGTTGGAGTGCCAGGAGGTGGCCAGGGGGCCGGTCTCCGCCTCACCGTCGCCCACCACGCAGGCGGCAATCAGGTCGGGGTTGTCGGCCACGGCGCCGAAGGCGTGGGCCAGGGAGTAGCCCAGCTCGCCACCCTCGTTGATGGAGCCAGGCGTCTCCGGCGCCACATGGCTGGGGATGCCGCCCGGGAAGGAGAACTGCTTGAATAGCTTGCGCATGCCGTCCTCATCCTGGGTGATATTGGGATAGACCTCCGTGTAAGTACCGTCCAGCCAGTCCTGAGCAACCATGGCGTTGCCGCCGTGGCCCGGGCCGGAGAGATAGATCATGTTCAGATCATCCTTCTTGATGACCCGGTTCAGATGGGTATAGATAAAGTTCTGGCCGGGCACCGTGCCCCAGTGGCCCACGATGGTCTGCTTCAGGTCCGAGGCAGCCAGGGGCCGCTTCAGCAGAGGGTTGTCCAGCAGATAGAGCTGGCAGGCGGACAGATAGTTGGCGGCCCGCCACCAGGCGTCCACCTGCTTCAGTTGAGCAGGTGTCAGAGGCGGCTTTTTGGACAGGCGGGTGTTGGCCTTGGGTTTGGCCTGCGGCTTGGCCGCTTTCCGTGCAGTTCTGGGCATAATTGATCCCCCTTATTTTTAATGATTTGAGTTTAGTATATCTATTATTTTTGTAATTGCAACCAGTTTCAAAAAATATTATTCATTTATTCACAGTTTTTTAATTTAAGCAATTATCTAAATTTTATTTTCCTCTTTTTTTGCGGTTTTACGTCTGGATACTTGTCTTTTTCCTACATTTGTGTTATGTTCTTCCCATGGAAACATATGAACTGATTCGCTCCAACCGCCGGACGGTGGCGGTGGAGATCACCCGGGACGGCCGGGTGCTGGTCCGGGCACCCCAGCGGCTGCCCCAGGCGTCCATCGACAGCTTTCTGCTGCGGCACCAAGTCTGGATTGCCCGGCAGTTGGAAAAACGCCGGATGAACCCGCCCCCTCCGGAGCCCACGGCGGAGGAAATCGCAGTCCTGAAGGAGCGGGCTCGGGCGGTGCTGCCGGGAAAGGTGGAGTTCTGGGCACGGCGGATGGGGGTGACCCCTACCGGAATCAAGATCACCGCCGCCCGGAAGCGATACGGAAGCTGCAACGGAAAAAACAGCCTCTGCTTTTCCTGCTTCCTGCTGAATTCCCCGGAGGCGGCCATCGATCTGGTGGTGGTCCACGAGTTGTGCCACATCCGGGTGAAAAACCATGGTACCGCTTTCTACGCTCTGCTGGCCCACTACCTCCCGGACTATCAGGAGCGAAAAAAACTTTTGAAATGAGGAGTACTGTCCATGGATATCCAAAATCTCTCTCAGCTTCTGCGGAGCAATCCCTATCCCGGCCGGGGCATCCTGCTGGGCTGCAGCGCCAACGATCAGTATGCGGTAGCAGCCTACTTCATTATGGGCCGCAGTGAGAACTCCCGGAACCGGGTATTCGTCCCTACGGAGGACGGTATCCGCACCCAGGCTTTTGACCCCTCCAAGATGACGGACCCCAGCCTGATCATCTACCACCCCGTCCGGCAGGTTGGCCGGGGACTGGTGGTCACCAACGGCGACCAGACCGACACTATCCGGGACGGTCTGCTGGCCGGCCGGACCTTTGCCTCCGCCCTGCACACCCGGACCTTTGAGCCGGACGGGCCCAATTACACCCCCCGCATTTCCGGTCTGCTGTCCCCGGACGGCAGCTTCAAGCTGTCCATCCTGAAATCCTCCGACGGCGACCCCTCCTGCTGCCAGCGCTTCTTCTACACTTATGACCATCCCCTGGCCGGGGAGGGGCGCTTCATCCACACCTATCAGGGGGATGGCAATCCCCTGCCTTCCTTTGAGGGGGAGCCAGTGCGGGTGGCCCTGACGGCCCCGGACCCGGAGGCCCTGGCAACGGAGCTGTGGGAGGCCCTCAATGACGACAACAAGGTATCCCTGTTTGTCCGGTACATCAACCGGGCGGACGGCAGCCACCGGGACGCCATCCGCAACAAGCACCAGTGACAACGGTTTTCCAACGAAAAAGAGGACGCGCTATGCGCGTCCTCTTTTTTGCTATCCTTCAGGGAAACAGTACCGCCGCCGCGGCCAGCAGAATCACCAGACCCAGGACATTTCCCAGCGTGAATACTCCCAGGAACCAGCCGGGCCGGGCCTCCCGGGACCGCAGATACAGCTTCAGGGTAATGAGGCTGGCCAGGGAGGCGATGGGCGTCCCCAGGCCGCCGATGTCCACACCCAGCAGCAGGTCCCGCCAGTTGTCCGTGAAACCTGACAGCAGCACTGCCGCCGGCACGTTGCTGATCACCTGACTGGTCAGGATGCCGGTCAGCAGGGTGCTGCGCTCCAGCAGCGACTGGAGCAGATCGTGCACCGCCGGCAGACGGCCCAAGTTGCCGGAGACAATGAAGAAGCACACGAAGGTAGCCAGCAGGCCAAAATCCAACTTTGGCAGCAGAGACGGCTCCACCAGGGCCAGAGCCGCCACCACGATCACCGTCAGGATCCCGTAGGGCAGCACCCGGAACACCGTCAGCAGGCACAGCACGAACAGCGCCCCGTACAGCGCCAGCTTCCGGGGATTTTTCAGGGTCTGACCGGACAGCTCCGGCACCGGCATTTTCCGGGGCAGAACCGGCGCCGCGGCCGCAGCCAGGCACACCAGGGCAATCCCCGTCAGCGGCAGCACCACCGGGAAGAAGTCCCCGGGCGTCAGCGCATAGGCGGCGTACAAATACAGATTCTGAGGGTTGCCCACCGGGGTAGCCATGCTGCCCAGGTTGGCGGCGATGGTCTGTAGCACCAGAATCGGCACCGCCGCCCGGCGGCAATTCAACTGCTCCAACAGCAGCAGCGTGAAGGGCACAAAGGTGATCAAAGACACGTCGTTGGTCACCGCCATGGAGGCAAAAAAGGGCAGCAGCACCAGAATTACGCCCAGAGCCCGGGGACCCGGCCGCCGCCGCAACAACTGCTCCGCCAGCCACTGAAAAGCCCCGCAGGACTGAACGCCCGCCACCACCGCCATCAGGCACAGCAGCAGACACAGCACTCGCAGGTCAATGTATCCGATGTATTCCCCGTCCGGCGGTACCAGCGCCATGGTAATCAGGGCGCACACCGCCGCCACACACAGCACCGCCTCCCCTTTCAAAAAGGCGGTTATCCGCGTTTTCATTGTTCTCTCCCCCGTATTCCGAAAATTTCCACGGAACACCATATCACATCCCGCCGGGGATTACAATTCTTTTTTTAGCGCATTATTAACATATAACATAAAAAGCAAAAAGCCACGTTTGAGGCGTGGTTTTTTGTCTTACTGTATCCGTTTCCCAAGGCGTCGGGACAGCACCAGGGCCAGTCCCAGCTTCACAAGATCCGGAATCACAAAGGGGAGCACACACATGCCCAGAGCTGCACCCACGGTCATGGGGCCGGTGGTCCGGGCGTAGAGGATCACAAACCAGGCGGTGCCGAAGGCGTAGCACACCACCAGCCCCAGCACCATGGCCACCGCCATCGCTGGCAGCCGCTCCCCCAACAGGGCGGTCACCAGCCAGTACACCAGAGCCAGGGCCAGGAAGCCCAGGATATAGCCGCCGGTGGTACCCAGCAGCGCCCCCAGGCCACCCCGGAACCCGGAGAACACCGGCAATCCCACGGCTCCCAGCAGCAGATACACCGCCACTGCCCAGGTGCCCCGGCGACCTCCCAGTATTCCCAGCGCCGCAAAAATGGCAAAGGTCTGGAGGGTAAAAGGCACCGGCAGCGGCACGGAAATCCAGGCGCACACCGTCAGCAGCACCGCGAACAACGCGATATAGGCCATATCCACCGGTCTCCAGGTTCCCTTTGCAGATGGCATATCCTCTGCCTCCCCGTTTTCATTCTGGGGGCAGTATAACACTGGCGGCCAAAGTTGTCAACCGTATAAAAATATTTGGTTTACATCAGAGGCAAAAATCCGGGGAGGTGCAAGCCTCCCCAGATCATTTACGGTCCATCCGGCCCAAACAGCTCCCGGACCTTGGCCTGGATGCTCTTCAGGTCCTCAAAGGTCTCCGGCCGCTTGCTCACATCCCGCAGCAGCGCCGCCGGGTGGTAGATGGCTGTCATCTGCACACCGCCGCGGGCGAACCACTGGCCGTGCTGGCTGGTAATGCGGAAATTCTCGTCGATGATGGCCTTGGCGGCGATGCGGCCCAGGCAGATGAGAATTTTGGGCCGCAGCAGCGCCGTCTGCCGCCGCAGAAAGCCGATGCAGGCGTCCTGCTCCACATTCAGCGGGTCCCGGTTTCCCGGCGGGCGGCATTTGACGATGTTGGCAATATAGACCTTGGTCCGGTCCAGGCCGATGATCTCCAGCATGTCATCCAGCAGCATACCGGCCTTTCCCACAAAGGGAACGCCCTGCTCGTCCTCGTGCTGGCCGGGGCCCTCTCCCACCAGCAGGATCTTGGCGTCGGTGGAACCGTCGCCGAAAACCACATTGGTCCGCTTCTCCGCCAGGGCGCAGCCCCGGCAGGCCAGGCACTCCTGCCGCAGACTCTCCCAGGTATCCGCCATGGCCCCCACCTCCCCTCCGTTTGTTCATGGTGTGATTATAGCACCCCCGGCTCTGCCGCGCAACGGGTATGAACGGCGCCAGTCCGGGCAGACTGAGAGGAAAGGGGGAATGAACTTGGCCCTTTGCCTCTGGCTCTTCTGGGCATACAGCTTCCTGGGCTACCTGCTGGAAAAGGCCTATGCCGCCGCCACAGCGTCGCCCCGGCAGGCCAGGAAGTGCTTTTTGCTGCTGCCCCTGTGCCCGGTGTACGGGCTGGGCGCCCTGGCGGTGCTGGCGCTGCCGCCGGGCCTCACCGACAGCTTCTGGTCCCTGGCCCTCTGGGGCGCCTTGACTGCCACCGGTGTGGAGTACGTGGTCCACCTGCTGTACGACCGTCTGCTGGGCGTCCAGTTCTGGGACTACTCCCAGGTGCGCTGGAACATCCGGGGACGGGTGTGCCTGCCCTTCACCCTGGCCTGGGGCCTTCTGACGGCAGCGGTCCTGCCGCTCCTCCAGCTCCTGCTGGTGCCGGTATTGTCGGCTGTGCCGCCAATCATCACCTATCTTCTTCTGCTGGTGACCACCGCTGATGCCGTGGTCTCCGCCGCCCTGCTGCGGCAGACCGGGGACCCGGAATGTCTGCGGCTGTGGGCGTCCAAGGCCGCTTAAAAGTCCTCCCGGCGGACGCTGTAAACCAAATGGGGCATATCCAGGCCGTGGTAATGCTTCACAAGGCTGCCCCGGACCGCCATACCGTTGCGCTCCGCCACACGGCGGGAGGGCAGGTTGTTGTCCCGGGTGATGGAGAACACCTCCTCCGCCCCCAGGACAGAGAAGGCGTAGTCCCGGCAGGCCCGGGCAGCCTCCGTGGCGTAGCCCTGGTGCCAGGTGGACCGCCGGAACAGGTAGCCCACCTCCAGCACACGCCGCCCATCCCACTGCTGCCAGGTGAGGCCGCACTGGCCGATCATGGCCCCGTCTGTCTTCCGCACCGCCGCCCACAGCCCGAAGCCATCCCGGTGGTAGCGGGTCAACTGGTTATGAAGCCACTCCGTCACCTCACGGTCAGAAAAGGCATGGGCGTAGGCGTACATCACCTCCGGGTCCTGGAGGATGTCACAAAGGGCCGGGCGATCCTCTGCCGTCAGCTCCCGCAGCTCCAGCCGCTCTGTCTCCAGAATTCCCATGATCTCACGCCTTCGGCAGCTTGCTAGACAGCCACTGGTACAGGTCCTCACAGACCTGGGGGGCCTCCGCCTCCTGCAGCAGCTCATGACGCAGCTCCGGATACAGCTTTACCGTCACGTCCCGGGCGCCCGCCCGACGGAAGGAGGCGGCGGCCCGCTCCACGCCCTTTCCGCAGTCCCCCACGGGGTCCTGTGCCCCGGAGATAAAGAGAATAGGTGTGTTCATGTTCATCTTCTTCAGATTGGCGCCCTTGGTGATGAAGGCGATGCCCGACAGCATCTCCCGGAACAGCCCCACGGTGGGATTCTCCCCACAAAGCGGGTCCTTGAGATACCGGTCCACATTGCCGGTGTCCAGGCTCAGCCAGTCAAAGGCGGTGCGGTTGGGGGCGAAGCGCTTGTTGTAGGCGCCAAAGGCCAGCTTCATCACCACGGGGCTGGAGTGGTCCTCCCCCACCTTCCGGATCTCCCGTGCGGCGATGGTCCGGCCTGCCGCCACCAGGGCCGGGGACATCTGTCCGGTACCCATCAGGATGGCTCCCTGGACGGTGCCGGGGTAGCGGATCAAATACGTCCGGGCCAGGAAGGAGCCCATGGAGTGGCCCATCAGGAACACCGGAACGCCGGGAAACCGCTGTCCCGCCAACTGCCGCCGCTGGTACAGGTCCGCCACGACCCAGTCCCAGCTCCCCTTCTTCCCAAAGTACAGCCGGGGGTGACCCTCCGCCACGGAGGTGCCGTGGCCCAGGTGGTCATGGCCCGCCACGACAAAGCCCCGCTCCGTCAGGAACCGTGCCAGCCCCTCATACCGCAGGATGTACTCCGACACGCCGTGGGACACCACCAGCACCGCCTGGGGCGCACCCTCCGGCACCCACTCCACCGCGTGAATACGGGTCATCCCGTCGGCGGAGGGAAACGCAAAATCATATCTCTGCATGGAAAACCAGACCTCCTTATGTTATACTGATGAAAAGCGGCCGGGCCGCTCTCCCCTTTTCAGCTTTCTAGCTATCATCTTAATCTTATCACACCCCGGCCAATTCCGCCAGAGGAGGCTGACACCATGGAGCCCTTTGTGATCGCCCTGGATCAGGGAACCACCAGTTCCCGGGCCATTTTGTTCCGCCGGAGCGGCGAGATCGCCGCCCGGGCCCAGCACCCCTTCCGCCAGATCTATCCCCACCCCGGCTGGGTGGAGCACGACCCCATGGAGATCTGGACCACCACCGCCCGGGCACTGTCGGAGGCGGTGGACTCCGCCCACATCGACCCCAAGCGCATCGCCGCCATCGGCATCACCAACCAGCGGGAGACCACCATCCTCTGGGACCGGCGCACCGGTGCGCCGGTGTACAACGCCATCGTCTGGCAGTGCCGCCGGACGGCACCTCTGTGCGATCAGCTCACCGCCCAGGGGCTGGGCGGTACGGTGCAGCAGAAAACCGGTCTTTTGATCGACGCCTATTTCTCCGGCACCAAGCTGCGCTGGCTGCTGGACAATGTGCCCGGCGTCCGGGAGCGGGCGGAGCGGGGCGAGCTGTGCGCCGGCACCGTGGATAGCTGGCTGATCTGGAACCTGACCGGCGGCAAGGCCCATGTGACGGACCACTCCAACGCCTCCCGCACCATGCTCTTCAACATCCACACCCTCCAGTGGGACGAGGAATTGTGCCGGGCTCTGGAGATCCCCATGAGCCTCCTGCCTCAACCCAGGTCCAACAGTGAGATCTACGGCACGGTGGCACCGAACCTGCCGGGACTGGAGGACCTGGCGGGCATCCCCATCTGCGGCAGCGCCGGAGATCAGGCGGCGGCGCTGTTCGGCCAGGGCTGCTTTGCCCCCGGCCAGGCCAAAAACACCTACGGCACCGGCTGCTTTACGCTGATGAACGTGGGACCGGAGGCGGTCACCTCCCAGGCGGGACTGGTGACCTCCGTGGCCTGGACCCTGGGGCAGAACACCACTTATGCCCTGGAGGGCAGCGTCTTCAACGCCGGCAGCGCCATCCAGTGGCTGCGGGATGAGCTGGGCCTGATCTCCTCCGCGCCGGAGTGCGACCGGCTGGCGGAGAGCGTGCCGGACGCCGGCGGCGTGGTGCTGGTACCGGCCTTCACGGGCCTGGGTGCTCCCTATTGGGACATGTACGCCCGGGGCACCATCGTGGGGCTGACCCGGGGCACTACCCGGGCCCATATCGCCCGGGCAGTACTGGACGCCATTGCCTTCCAGGTGACGGACCTGGTGCGGGCCATGAACGCCGACGC
>URXS01000012.1 GCA_900551885.1 uncultured Oscillibacter sp. | reverse complement strand
GCCGGCCAAAGGCCGGCGGGATTCATTCAGCGCCCGGGAGGCGCGGAGGGGGACGCTATGGACTGGTGGACAGGGTTTGACAAAAAGATGGCGGATTATCTGCCGGATTTGAAGATCACGGAGGAGGAGCCTATGAGCCGGCACACCTCTTTCCACATCGGTGGGCCTGCCCGGCGTATGGCGTTTCCCGCCACCGGTGCCCAGATGGTGCTGCTGATGAGCTTTGCAGAGGAGTGTGGTGCCCGGCCTCTGGTGATCGGGAAGGGCACCAACCTGCTGTGCCCTGATGAGGGGCTGGACCGGCTGGTGGTGGAGACCTCGGGCCTGAGCCGTCTGGAAATGGGAACGGAGCCGGACACGGTGCTGGCGGAGGCCGGGGTGTCCCTGGCCCGACTGGCGGACTTCGCCTGTAAGGCGGGGCTCACGGGCCTGGAATTCGCCCACGGCATCCCCGGCAGCGTGGGTGGAGGCGTGTGCATGAACGCCGGTGCCTACGGCGGGGAGATGAAGCAGGTGGTGTCCGGCGTGTCGGTGCTGTTTCCGGAGGAAGGGGTCAAATTCCTCTCCGGAGAGGAGATGAATTTCGGCTACCGCCACAGCCTTCTGACAGACCACCCGGAGGCGGTGGTGCTCCACGCACTGTTCCGCCTGACGCCCGGCGACCCGGAGACCATCCGGGAGCAGATGCGGGATCTGGCCAGCCGCCGCAAGGCCAGCCAGCCCCTGGAGTGGCCCAGCGCCGGCAGCACCTTCAAGCGGCCGGAGGGGTACTTTGCCGGAACACTGATCGACCAGTGCGGCCTCAAGGGCCTGACCGTGGGTGGCGCCCAGGTCAGCGAGAAACACGCGGGCTTTGTGATCAACCGGGGCGGCGCTACCTGCGCGGACGTGGAGGCGCTGATCCGCCAGATCCAGGAGCGGGTGCAGGAACAGGCCGGTGTCCGCCTGGAGCCGGAAGTGAAGATTCTGCGGGGCTGATGGCCCGCGGCAGAGGCTTCTCCGGAACGGAGGAGCAGTCCAATTCGATTTTGGCCGTGGACAGCGGCAGAACGGGGAATGGATATGGAAATCCTCATCATCTCCGGCCTTTCAGGTGCCGGAAAGAGTAAGGCGGCCTCCTTTTTGGAGGATATGGGCTTCTACATTGTGGACAATATGCCCGCCGCCATGATTTTAAAATTTGCGGAGTTCTGCGCCGGCAGCAGTAGCCGCTATGACCGGGTGGCCCTGGTGTATGACGTGCGCACTGCCAGCTCCTTCACGGAGCTGTTCGACGTGCTGGATAAGTTGAAAACTGTGGGCGCCTGCCGGATGCTGTTTCTGGAGGCGGCACCGGAGACCATCATCAAGCGCTATAAGGAGACCAGGCGCCGCCATCCCCTACGGGGGGAGACCGACTCCCTGGAGGAGGCTGTCCGCCGGGAGCGGGAGATGATGGAGCCGGTAAAGGAGCGGGCGGACTTTGTCATCAACACCAGCCGTACTTCCACCGCCCAGCTCCGGGGTGAGCTGCTGCGGCTGTTCGGCAAGGAGGGGGAGCGGGGCGCCATGACCGTCAATGTCACCTCCTTTGGCTTCAAGTATGGCCTGCCCTTAGAGGCGGACCTGGTGCTGGATGTGCGGTTCATGCCCAATCCCTTTTACATCGAGGACCTGCGGCCCAAGACCGGTCTGGATGAGGCGGTCAGTAACTATGTGTTCAGCTTCCAGCAGACCCAGGACTTCATGAAGCGGCTGGAGGATCTGTTGGCCTTTACCTTGCCTCTGTACGCGGAGGAGGGGAAGACATCCCTGACCATCGCCGTAGGCTGCACCGGCGGCCACCACCGCTCTGTGGCGGTAACCCACGCCCTGACGGCCTTTATCCGCCAGCAGGGCTATTCCGTGACGGAAAATCACCGGGATATGTCCCGCAGTAGTTGAGAGAGGAGCGTCCATGGAACACCAACAGGCGTCTTACCGCCTGCCCAGGGCCCACGGTCCCAGGGTGGCCGTCATCGGCGGCGGCCACGGCCTGGCCAACATGCTGCGGGGCCTGAAGCAATACACAGAGAACCTGGCCGCCGTGGTGACGGTGGCAGACGACGGCGGCGGCTCCGGCATGCTGCGCCAGGACCTGGGAATGCCGCCTCCCGGCGACATTCGCAACTGTATGGAGGCCCTGGCCAACACGGAGCCGCTGATGAGTGAATTGATGCGTTATCGCTTTACGGAGGGGTCTCTGGCGGGGCAGAGCTTCGGCAACCTCTTCCTGGCGGCCCTAAACGGCATATCCCCTTCCTTCGACGTGGCGGTCAGCCGTATGAGTCAGGTCCTGGCCATCACAGGCCGGGTACTGCCGGTGACCACCGCCGACGTGCGGCTGGAGGCGGAATTTGAAAACGGCGCCAGTGTGATCGGTGAGTCCAAGATCTTTTACTGCAAGAAGAAGGAGGACTGCCGCATCCGCCAGGTGCGGCTGCTGCCGGAGCACCCCAAGGCACTGCCGGAGGCACTGAGCGCCATTCGGGAAGCGGACATGATCGTCCTGGGGCCCGGCAGCCTCTATACCAGCATTATTCCAAATCTCTTGGTGGACGGGGTGGCGGAGGCGATCCAGGCTTCCGACGCGCTGAAGGTCTATGTCTGTAACGTCATGACCCAAGAGGGAGAGACGGAGGGGTATACCGTCTCCGATCACATCGCCGCCCTGTTTGCCCACTCGGTGCCGGGGCTTTTCGAACTTTGCCTGACCAATTCTTCTCCCATCCCCAGGGATGTGGCCGCCCGGTACGCCCGGGAGGGGGCCGAGCCCCTGTACTGCGACCGGGACAAGTGCGCAGCTATGGGGGTGGAGGTCATTGACCGTCCCATCGCCACGGTGGAAAACGGCTTCGTCCGCCACCACCCGGACCATCTGGCCCGGGAGCTGATCCTGCTCCATGCGGAGCGCAGCGTCCGCATCGCCGGAGACCGCTACGACTTCCGTCAGAATACCTCCCGGGTGGAGGGGCGCCGCCGCTGAACAAACCACGGAAGGAGAGAACAGATGTCCTTTTCTTTTGACGCAAAAAATGAACTGTGCCGCCTGCCGGTGCAGAAGCTCTGTTGCGCCAGGGCGGAGGCCTACGGCATCCTGCTCTACTGCAACACCTTCAGCGCGGCGGAGGTGCGTATCATTACGGAGAACCCCAACTTTGCCGCCCGGCTGCCCAAGCTGTTTCACCGGGCGTTCAACCTCCGCTTTGACCGTCAGCCGGAGCCGGGAGCGGCGGGAAAGATGGTCTTCCAGATCACAGAGCGGCGGAAACTGGAGCGGATCACCGATATGCTGGGCTACGACCCCCGGCAGAACCTGGTGCTGCACATCAACTTCGCTTTGCTGGAGGAGGACTGCTGCCGGGCGTCCTTCCTGCGGGGGGTGTTTTTTGCCGGAGGTAGCATCACCGACCCCCTGAAGCGTTACCATCTGGAGCTGACTACCTCCCACCAGCAGGCCAGCCGAGAGCTGGAGGTACTGCTGCGGGAGAGCGGCTATCCCCCCAAGAGCGTGGCCCGGAACGGCAGCTTCGTCACCTACTTCAAGCAGAGTGACCAGATCGAGGATTTTCTCACCCTGATCGGCGCGCCGGTGGCGGCCATGAACGTTATGGCCGCCAAGATGGAAAAAGACCTGCGCAACAGCGTCAACCGCCGCCTCAACTGCGACAGCGCCAATCTGGACAAAGCGGTGCTGGCCGCCCAGGAGCAACTGGAGGCCATCCGCCGGCTCCGGGCGGCGGGGAGGCTGGACCGCCTGCCGGAGAAGCTGAAGGAGACGGCGGCGCTGCGGGAGGCGCATCCGGAGCTGAGCCTTTCCGAGTTGGCGGAGACCGTGGACCCGCCGGTGACCAAATCCTGCATCAGTCACCGGTTGAGAAAGCTGATGGAACTGGCGAAAGAACTGTAAAGTAAAATAACGTTACATATAGAAGGAGATTTATTGTGATGGATCGTTGTGCATTGGCCTATCAGTATCACAAAGAGGGATATAACTGCGCCCAGTCGGTAGCGGGGGCCTTCGCAGACCTGACCAGCCTGACGCCGGAACAGGTGATGGCCGCCATGAGCGGTTTTGGCGGCGGTGTGGGTGGCAGTCACTGTGAGCTGTGCGGCGCCGTCAGCGGCGGCGTACTGGTGTTGAGTCTGCTGTATCCCCACACTGATGGCGCTGATAAAGCCGGCAAGGTGGCAGTATACGCCAAGGCCAAGGAGTTTCGCCGCCGGTTTGAGGAGGTCTTCGGACTGACCCGCTGCGGGGACCTGCTGAGGGCCCGCCCCGGCGTCACGGAGAAGAATCCCGCCTCCCAGCGTCTGGGAGTCACCGCTCACTGTGACAACATGATTGTCACCGCCGTGGAGATCCTGGAGCAGATGATTGCTGAGGACCAGGCGGCTGTCTGATTCGCCGCTTTACAGGGAGGAAAACTACACATGAAGAAGCTGGATTCCCTGACCTGCCATCAGATTCTGAAACTCTCCAATATCTTGTTTTTCAGTGGCATGGGGCTGTTGCTGCTGGCCTGGATTATGGTGTCTGTGGAGGATATATTGCCCACCACGGCGCTGCTGGCCATTCCCATTATCGGCGGGGTAGTGCTGATTGTAGCCGGACTGGCCCTGGCTTTCGGAAAGCTGCGGTGCCCCTACTGTGGGGAATCGCTATGTCTGGGCGGACGGCTGCCCACCAGATTGCCTCAGTATTGCCCTGGTTGCGGGAAGAAGCTGTGACCGCTGATTTGATTTTTCGGAAAGGAAACCGCCTATGGCATTCGCTCATCTGCATGTGCATACGGAATACAGCCTGCTGGACGGCGCCTGCCGCATCAAGGACCTGCCGGAGATCGTCAAGGGTATGGGCCAGACCGCCTGCGCCATCACGGACCATGGCGTCATGTACGGCGTCATCGACTTCTACCGCGCCTGTAAGGCGGCGGGGGTGAAGCCCATCATCGGCTGTGAGGTCTATGTGACCCCCCAGGGCCGGTCCCGGTTCGACAAGGTCCATGAGTTCGATGCCGAGAGCCGCCACCTGGTGCTGCTGTGTGAGAATGAGGAGGGCTACCGGAACCTTTCCTACCTGGTGTCTGCCGGGTGGACCGAGGGCTTTTACATCAAGCCCCGCATCGATCTGGAGCTGCTGCGCCAGCACAGCGGCGGGCTCATTGCCCTCTCCGCCTGCCTTGCCGGCGAGATTCCCCGCAGGCTCCGCAACGGCGAGTATGACAATGCCAAGCGATACGCCCAGGAGCTGGCGGAACTGTTCGGGCCGGACCGGTTCTACCTGGAGCTTCAGGATCACGGCATCCGGGACCAGAGGGTGGTAAACCAGGGCATCCTGCGCATCCACCAGGAGACCGGCATCCCGATGGTCTGCACCAACGACGCCCACTACCTGCGCAAAGAGGACGCCGAGGCTCATGATGTGCTGTTGTGCATCCAGACCGGCAAGACCATCGACGATGAGAACCGCATGCGTTACGAGCCCCGGAACTTCTACCTGCGCAGCGAGGAGGAGATGCGGGCCCTGTTCGAAGGCTACGAGGGGGCTCTGGAGAACACTGTCAAAATCGCTGACATGTGTAACCTGGAGTTCACCTTCGGCAAGTACCATCTGCCGGAATTCCAGTTGCCGCCGGGATACGACAGCTTTTCCTACCTGAAGAAGCTCTGTGACGAGGGCTACCGGGAGCGGTACGGGGACGACGAGAGCCACCGGGACCAGCTCCAGTATGAACAGAACATGATCGAGAAGATGGGGTTCACCGATTACTTCCTCATCGTCTCCGACTTCGTCCGCTACGCCAAGAGCGCCGGAATCCCTGTTGGACCGGGCCGCGGCAGCGCGGCAGGCAGCATGGTCAGCTATTGCCTCCACATCACCGACATCGACCCGGTGAAGTACAGCCTGTACTTCGAGCGGTTCCTGAACCCGGAGCGGGTCAGCATGCCGGATATCGACATGGACTTTGGCGATACCCGCCGGGGCGAGGTGGTGGACTACGTCCGCCGCAAGTACGGCGACGACCACGTGGCCCAGATCGTCACCTTCGGCACCATGGCTGCCCGGGGCGTCATCCGGGACGTGGCCCGGGTCATGAACATTCCCTATGCCGAGGCGGACCAGATTGCAAAGCAGGTGCCCAACGCCCCCCACATCACGCTGGACGATGCCCTGCGGCTCAGTAAACCCCTGCGGGAACAGTATGAGACCGATCCCCAGGTGAAGAAGCTCATCGACACCGCCAAGGCCCTGGAGGGCATGCCCCGCCACGCCTCCACCCACGCCGCCGGCGTAGTCATTACCCGGCGGCCGGTGTATGAGTACGTGCCCTTGGCGAAAAACGACGACGCCGTGGTCTGCCAGTATGTCATGACCACACTGGAGGAGCTGGGCCTGCTGAAGATGGATTTTCTGGGCCTGCGGAACCTGACGGTGCTGGACGACGCGGTGAAGATGGTCCAGGAGCGCCAGCCGGACTTCCGTCTGGAGGACATCCCCGAGGACGATCCGGAGACCTTCGCCATGCTGTCGGCAGGGAAGACCAGCGGTGTGTTCCAGGTGGAGTCCGCCGGTATGACCGGCGTGTGCGTGGGATTGAAGCCCCGCAGCATCGAGGACATCACCGCCATTATCGCCCTGTACCGTCCGGGACCCATGGACTCCATCCCCCGGTTCATCGCCTGCTCCCAGGATCCCAGCAAGATCAAGTATCTGCACCCGTCCCTGGAGCCGATCCTGTCCGTCACCTACGGCTGCATCGTCTACCAGGAGCAGGTGATCCAGATCTTCCAGCAGTTGGCGGGCTACTCCCTGGGCCAGGCGGACATGGTGCGCCGGGCTATTTCCAAAAAGAAGGCCGCCCAGATCCAGAAGGAGAAGGACACCTTTATCCACGGCGATCCGGAGCGGAACATCCCCGGCTGCGTGGCGAACGGCATCCCGGAGGGAACTGCCGAGGCTATTTACCAGGACATCTACGACTTTGCCAACTACGCCTTCAACAAGGCCCACGCCGTCTCCTACGCCGTGGTGGCCTACCAGACTGCCTGGTTCAAGTGCCACCATACCCGGGAGTACATGGCGGCGCTGCTGACCTCTGTGCTGGACAACTCCGACAAGGTGGCCGGCTATATCAATGAGTGCCGGGAGTGCGGTATCGCCCTGCTGCCGCCGGACATCAACCGCTCTGCCGACCGCTTCACCGTGGAGGAGGGCGGTATCCGGTTCGGCCTGGTGGCTATCAAGAACATCGGCCGGGGTTTCATCCAGTCCGTGATGGAGGAGCGCAAACGCGCGCCCTTCCGGTCTCTCCAGGACTTCTGCGAGCGTATGGGCGGCGGGGACATCAACAAGCGGGCGGTGGAGAACCTGATCCGCTCCGGTGCCTTTGATTCCACCGGTGCCCGCCGGTCCCAGTTGATACAGGTATACGAGTCCATCATGGACGCCGTGGCCGCCAGCCGCCGCCAGAATCTGGAGGGGCAGTTGGACTTCTTCTCCATGGCAATGGACCAGGAGACAGCGCCTGTAAAGGAAATACCCCTGCCGGATATCCCGGAGTTTACCCCCCAGGAGCTGATGACCATGGAGAAGGCCACCACAGGCCTCTACCTGTCCGGCCACCCCATGGACCAGTACCGGGAAGAGGTGAGGGCCCTTCACGCTCCCACCATGGCTTCCATTCTGGAGGATTTCGCCCAGGAGGGCGGCCCCACCCGGTTCGCAGATGATCAGAAGGTCACCCTGTGCGGTGTGGTGACCGCCAGCAAGACCAAGACCACCAAGAACAATTCCCTGATGGCCTATGTCACCGTGGAGGACGACACTGCCTCCATGGAGCTGTTGTGCTTCGCCCGGGTGCTGGACGCCTGCGGTGCCTACCTGAAGGAGAACCAGGCGGTGGTGGTCCGGGGCCGGCTGTCTGTCCGGGACGAGAAGGCCCCCCAGGTGCTGGCCGACAGTGTGTACCCGCTTTCCACGGTGAAGGGCGGCCTGCCGCCGGAGAAGCCCAAAGGGGAGAAGACGCTGGAGGGCCAGACCCTGTACCTGAAATTCCCCAGCCTGAACCACCCGGCGGTGCGGCACATGAAACTGGTATTCAACATGTTCCCAGGCACCACGCCGGTGCGGATGGTGATGGCGGATACCCGGAAGGTCTACGCCGCCAGCGTCCTGCTGCACCAGGCCTTGGTGGAGGAGGCCAGGGAGACCCTGGGAGAGGAGAACGTGGTGGTCAAGTAACTGCCTGAAAAAGCGAAAGAAGCCCCCGCGTCCTTTGGACGCGGGGGCTTCTTAAAATATCAGCGGGAGGGATTCAGGCGGAGGACCAGTCCCGTCAGCCCGGCGCCCAGGGTCAGGAAGATGGCCTGGAGGGCCCGTAAACCGGGGCCCTCACTGCCGGGAATGGGAATGGTCCATGCCCAGGCCAGAAGGCTCAGGGCCAGCACCGCCGCTCCGGCGGTGAAAATCCAGGCCCGCCTTCTGCGGCGCAGCAGCGCCCGGACCAGAATGCCCGCCAGCAGGGGAAAGGCCAGGATGCAGGCCCAGTTCCAGATGATCTGCCCCATAGTGCCTCCTTATCTCCGCAACCGCAGGGTTGCGCCGCAGACCAGGGCGCCCGCCGCCGCGGCGGCGATGACGCCGGCCCAGATGGCGAAAAATTCCTGTCCCGAAGGCTTCAGCAGAAACAGGGCCAGGGCGGCGGCCGCCAGCACGGCTGTCACCAGCCAGGCACTGTTCTTTTCCCGGGTGAGAAAACGGAACCAGGCCCCGGCTAGGGCGCCCAGCAGGCAGATCACGATCGTGAAAAACATCGGTCTTCCTCCTTTCCACCAAAGAGAATCTATTTGGGAACCTCCCGGAATCACCTCTGCCGGGAGGCCTCACTCGCTCTTTTCCTCCTCCGGGTCCGAGGACATCAGCACCCGCATGATCTCACTGTACAGTCGCTCCGGGCTTTTGCGGAATCGCTCCGTCAGGAACTTGGCCATGTCCTCCCGGGGGATGGCCAGCTTCAGGTCCATGACGCTGCCCATGTCGTCCTCCAGCTCCAGGGCGGCGGTGTAGGTGCCGTTGGGCCGTTTTGTAACGGAGGCTTTGACTTGGCTCTTGCGCCGGAGCTTGCGGTTGCAGGCCGCCAGATTCTTGTCGCACCGCAGCCGCACGGAGTAGGGGAGGCTGGATTCGCAGATGCGGCTGTTGCGCAGGCCCTTTTCCGTAATGGCGTAGAGCCCGTCCTCCGACAGCGTCAGGTGCTCCGTCTTTACCAGGTCTGCCAGACACTCGGAGAAATCAAAGTAGTCAATGGCGTCGTCGCACAGCGTCAGGTCCAGCACCGTGTCAAAGGGAATGGGTTCAATGACCCTGGCAGTGATGTAGAGAATGAGAAATTTGATCTCCAGCTTGTCGCGGATAAAGCCCCTGCCTGCCACGGCGGCACCTCCTTTCTGCTTTTTCTCATTTATTATACTCCAAAATCCCGCTGTCGTACAGAGCGAAAATTTCCACTGTCGAATTTTGTCTTGACGGCAGGGGACAGGGAAGGGTATCATGAGGTTAACATAATCGAGAAGGGGGACGGGAAGTATGGGCAGACGGATGCAGTGTGTGCTGTTGGTGGCACTGATGCTGCTGAGCCTGGCGGCCTGTGGCGGACAGACGGAGGAGACGCCGGAGCCGGAGGACTCCCCGGTGGAGGCCCCGGTAGAGCTGCCGCCGGGGCCATACGTCCCCGCCGGTACCAATCCGCTGACCGGGGAGCCCATGGAGGAGGTCTATGAGGCGGACCGGCCGGTGGCGGTGATGTTCAACAATCTGAAGGCCGCCCAGCCCCAGATCGGCATCTCCAGGGCGGATATCATCTACGAGGTCCCTGCCGAGGGTGGCATCACCCGGATGCTGGCACTATATCAAAGCCTGGAGGGCGTGGACACCTTGGGCAGCGTCCGGTCCACCCGGCCCTACTATATCGAATTGGCTCTGGCCCACGATGCCCTGCTGGTCCACGCCGGCGGCAGCCCGGAGGCCTACCGGGATATCTCCGCCTGGGACGTGGACAACATGGACGGGGTCAACGGCGGGTCCGATGCGGAGATCTTCTGGCGGGACCAGGAGCGGCGAAAGACCATGGGCTACGAGCACAGCATGGTCACCTCCGGGGAGAAGATCCTGGCCTATCTGGCGGAGGGCCATTTCCGCAGGCAGCATGAGGAGGGATATGCCGAGGCCCTGGCCTTCGCGGAGGACGGCACCCCCGCCGCAGGCACGGCGGCAGAGCACATCTCCCTGAAATTCTCCTATTACAAGACCGGTACCTTTGACTACGACGCCGTCTCCGGCGCGTATCTGGTGGGTCAATACGATGGGCCTTACATTGACGGTGCCGACGGCATCCAGGTCTCCGCTGTCAACGTGCTGGTGCTGGAGACCTCCATCTACGTCAACGCCGGGGACACGGCGGGCCGGATGACGGCAAAGCTGACCGGAGAGGGGAAGGGCACCTTCTTCTGTGGCGGCAGGTCGGTACCCATTCACTGGAGCCGGGCGGACCGGTACAGCCCCTTTGTTTACACCATGGAAGATGGCACACCTCTGGTACTGGGCCAGGGAAAGAGCTACATCTGTATCATCAATCCACGGGACAGCACCCCCACCATCAATTGAGGAATGGAAGATTTTCAGCGGGAGGCTCCGAAAGGGGCCTCCCGTTTGCACCCATCGGCGGGCGGCGCATACACTGGATTGAAAGAGCTCACTCTTTCATTCAGCTACTTATTTAGGAGGTATTGCAATGCCTGAGAAAGTTATGCCCGGTCCCGTGGGGGATTCCTGCGGCATCCGAGAGGCGGTTTGCATCCATACCAGGAAGATCTTCGATTCCTGCCGTGATAAAGACTGCATCGAAGACCTGCGCTTCTATCCGAAGCTGTCCTGTGTGGAGACGTTGAACCGCGCCCAGTCTGTCAAGGCGGGCAGCGCCAAGCTGCTGTATGTCTACGTGGATGTGGAGCCCGTCAGCTTCAACCGGGGCTTCTACACCGTGGATATGCGGTTTTTCTACCATGTGACCCTTCAGGCCTACCTGAACTGCTCCTGCCCTGTCTCCGTGGAGGGCCTGTGCGTCTTCGACAAGCGAGCCATCCTGTTTGGCAGCGAGGGCAGCGCCAAGATCTTCTCCTCCCAGATGCGGGTCGGGGAGTGCGATGCCCAGTTGGGCCGGGAGGCCAACACCCCCATCGCTGTGGTGGAGGCCGTGGATCCCATCGTCCTGGACGCCCGGATTGTGGATTGCTGTGGCCGGCGGGATTGCGACTGCGACCTGTGCGAGGTGCCCAGCTTCATCAACGAGTGCTTCGCCGGCGAGCTGTCCAGCGGTGACGAGGGCCGCCGGGTCTACGTGACCCTGGGCCAGTTCTCCATCGTCCGCCTGGAGCGGGACACCCAGGTACTGGTGCCGGTGTACGACTACTGCATGCCCGACAAGGAGTGCGCCTGCGGCGACGGTTGCGATGACCCCTGCGCCCTGTTCCGCAACATCAACTTCCCGGTGGGCGAGTTCTTCCCGCCCAACACCGTCAAGACCCCGGAGAACTACGAAGACGCCAAGGGCTGCTGCTGCCACAAATAAGTCCACAGCGCCCCACAACGCCAGAGAGGCCGCCCAGCCGGGCGGCCTCTTTTGATTTCATTTGATTCTATTGGAGAAAAGATAGTGGTCACATCTGACGCTGGTAGCGGGCCATGAGGCACCACTCCAGGGCGGACTTGCCCACAAACACGCCCACCGCCGCAAGGGTCACCCACAGCGGCGCCCCCAGGGCAATGGACAGCCACGCCGCCCCCAGCACCGTCCATTGCAGGGCCTCACCGGAGACCGCCTTGGCCCGGCGGCGGATGGCGGTGTTTCGCTCGTCCTTGGCCTCGATCTCCGCCTGACGGGCGAGGGAGGGGTACTTTTCCGTCTGCCGCAGCATCAAAAGGTTGGATAGACCCATGGCGGCCAGGCCCGAGCTGACGCCGATCATGGCGCCCCCGGCTGCATCGGGCAGGCGGTCTTCCAGAAGGAGTACCAAGGCCAGGGACAAGGCCAGAAGGCCCGTGCCCAGAACCAACAGCGTCCGGTACAATGTCTTTTTTTCCTTCATCACAATGCCTCCTCACATTCTCCGCCGGAACCAGAGGGTGAATACCCCGCTCAGCAGTACATTGAAAACGGCGGTGCCCAGCAGCAGGATGGTGACCCACAGCGGCGCGTCCATGTAGCCGGACACGGCGCCACCTAGGGCCAACAGAACGGTGGTGACGTTGCCCGACCAGGCCTCCGCCCGGTAGCGGATGGCGGTGTTGCGCTCGTCATGGCGTTCCTTCTCCCGCTGCCGCAGCACCGGGTCGGATTGCAGGAGGCCCTGGCCGAAGAGGCCGCCCAGACCTACGCCAAAGACAGTAGCGCCCAAGGGCGCCAGTATTTTAGATACGATGAGGGGCAGGGCATCCACCCGAGCGGACAGTAGGCCGACCGCCGCCAAAAGGGCGCCCAGGATTGTCACCAGCAAATAGGCGATGGTTGTCCGCTTCATGCCTCGTCCTCCTCATAGATGAAAATATCCTCGATGGTCAAATCAAAATATCGGGCGATCTTAAAGGCCAGCAGGATAGAGGGGTTGTACCGCCCGTTCTCCAGCGAGCCGATGGTCTGCCGGGAGACCTCCAACGCCTCCGCCAGCTCCTCCTGCCGCAGACCCCGTTCCTTGCGCAGTGCCTCCAGCCGGTTCTTCATCCCCTCACACTCCTCTCATCCCAAAATGGAAAGTATGCTTTCCATCGTCAGCATAGCATGCTGACCGGAAAATGTCAAGCGTACTTTCCGTGAAATTTGCCCAGCGGTGGCCTCTTGACAATCCCGGCGGGGAAGGATATACTAAAGCGGTATATTGGAACTGCAAAGATGGGAAGCAGTACCCGGAGGGCGGATGCCGAGAGAGGGCGCGGTTGGTGGAAGTGCCTGTGAAGCCGTCGGGGAAGTCGTCCCGGAGCATCGGAGCTGAAGCGGGAAGTAAGCTCCGGCGGCATCCCCCCGTTACCGGGGAGGGGCGTGAAGGCGCCCGCTGAGTGCGTGTTTTTGACACGAATCCAGGTGGTACCGCGGACTGCTGTTCGCCCTGGGCCGAAAGGCCTAGGGCGTTTTTGTTTGCCTGGACGCCGGGCCTGTCTCATACCGGGACAATCAGAACACAAGAACAGGAGAGAGACCATGAAAAAAGAACTGCCAAAGGTGTATGAGCCCCAGCAGGTGGAGGGGCGCATCTATGAGATGTGGGAAAAGGCCGGCTGCTTCAATGGCGACCCGGACCCCAAGAAGAAACCCTTCTCCATCGTCATGCCGCCCCCCAACGTCACCGGCCAACTTCACATGGGCCACGCCCTGGACTGCACCCTCCAGGACATCCTGACCCGCTTCAAGCGGATGCAGGGCTACTCTACACTGTGGCTGCCCGGCGTGGACCACGCCGGCATCGCCACCCAGATCAAGGTGGAGGAGGAGCTGCGCACCAAGGAGGGCCTGACCCGCTACGATCTGGGCCGGGAGAAATTCCTCCAGCGTGTCTGGCAGTGGAAGGAGACGTACGGCCACCGCATCGTGGAGCAGCAGAAGAAGATGGGCGTCTCCTGCGACTGGAGCCGTTCCCGCTTCACCATGGATGAGGGCTGCTCCAAGGCCGTCCGGGAGACCTTCTGCGAGCTGTACGACAAGGGCCTGATCTACAAGGGCAGCCGCATCATCAACTGGTGCCCCCACTGCGCCACCGCCCTCTCTGACGCCGAGGTGGAGTATGTGGACAAGCCCGGCCACCTGTGGTATATCCGCTACCCGCTGACGGACGGCTCCGGCGACCTGGTCATCGCCACCACCCGGCCTGAGACCATGATGGGCGATACGGGCGTGGCCGTGAACCCCGAGGACGAGCGGTTCAAGCACCTGATCGGCAAAACCTGCATCCTGCCCATCATGAACCGGGAGATCCCCATTGTGGGCGACGAGTACTGCGAGATCGGCTTCGGCACCGGCGCCGTGAAGATGACTCCGGCCCACGACCCCAACGACTTTGAGGTGGGCCTGCGCCACAACCTGGAGGTCATCCGCTGCATCGGCGACGACGGCAAGATCAACGAAAACGGCGGGCCCTATGTGGGCATGGACCGCTATGAGTGCCGCAAGGCCATCGTCAAGGACCTGGAGGAGCAGGGGTATCTGGTCAAGACCGAGCCCTACAACCACAACGTGGGCACCTGCTACCGCTGCCACAACGACGTGGAGCCTCTGATCTCCGCCCAGTGGTTCGTGAAGATGGAGCCTCTTGCCAAGGAGGCACTGCGGGTGGTCAAGGAGGGCGAGGTGAAGTTCGTCCCGGAGCGGTTCTCCAAGACCTATATCAACTGGATGGAGAACGTCCATGACTGGTGCATCTCCCGCCAGCTCTGGTGGGGCCATCAGATTCCCGCCTGGTACTGCGATGAGTGCGGCCACATCAACGTCAGCCGGGAGGACCCCACCAAGTGCGAAAAGTGCGGCTCCACCCACCTGACCCGGGACCCGGACGTGTTGGACACCTGGTTCTCCAGCGCCCTGTGGCCCTTCTCCACTCTGGGCTGGCCGGACAAGACCGCCGACCTGGACTTCTACTATCCTACCTCCGTCATGATCACCGGCTATGATATCATTTTCTTCTGGGTGGCCCGGATGATCTTCTCCGGCTGCGAGCAGATGCACCAGATCCCCTTCCACACCGTGTTGATCCACGGCCTGGTCCGGGACGACAAGGGCCGCAAGATGTCCAAGTCCCTGGGCAACGGTATCGACCCCCTGGAGATGGCGGAGAAGTACGGCGCCGACGCCCTGCGCTTCAACCTGATCACCGGCAACAGCCCCGGCAATGACACCCGGTTCTACACGGAAAAGTGCGAGGCCATGCGGAACTTCGCCAACAAGGTCTGGAATGCCAGCCGCTTCGTCATGATGAACCTCACCATCGACCAGTGCGCCCTGCCGGATGCCGCCGATCTGGAGCGAGAGGACAAGTGGGTGCTCTCCAAACTGAACACGCTGGTGAAGGAGGTCACCGAGAACCTGGACGCCTACGAGATCGGCGTGGCCTCCGCCAAGGTCTATGACTTCCTGTGGGACACCTACTGCGACTGGTATATTGAGCTGACCAAGACCCGCCTGAACGGCACCGACGAGAAGGCCAAGCTGGTGGCCCAGAACGTCCTCTGCTACGTGCTGACGGAGCTCTTAAAGCTGCTGCATCCCTTCATGCCCTTCATCACCGAGGAGATCTTCCAGGCGTTGCCCCATACCGGCGACTTCCTGATGACCTCTGCCTGGCCCAAGTATCAGGAGAGCCTGAGCTTCCCGGAGGAAGAGGCCGCCATGGAGGCCGTCATGGACACCATCAAGGCCATTCGTGCACGGCGTGCGGAGATGAACGTGCCGCCTTCCAAGAAGGCGGAGGTGCTGATTGTCACCGCCACCCCGGAGATCTATCAGCAGGGCCTGCACTTTATCGAGCGTCTGGCTTATGCCAGCGCCGTCCGCTTCGCGGATGCCGCCCCGGCAGATGTGACCGGACAGGTCAGCGTAGTCACCCACAACGCCACTGCCTATCTGCCCCTGAGTGAGCTGGTGGACCTGGCGGCGGAGCGGGAGCGCATCGCCAAGGAGCTGGAGAAGGCCCAGAACGGCCTGCGGATCGTGGAGCAGAAGCTCTCCAACGAGAAGTTCGTCTCCCGTGCTCCTGAGGCGGTGGTCAACGCCGAAAAGGAGAAGGCTGCCAAGTATAAAGAGCTGATCGCCAAGCTCCAGGAGTCTGCCAAGGCCATGGAGGCGTAAAGCCAAATCCGTTGACACGAATTGGCCGGAGGGGATAGCCGCAGAAAGCGGCATCCCCTCCGGCAGTTCTACGGCCATGCCCTTGCGGCATGGACCCTTTTTTAAGAACCTCAGCAACGGCTGCTCTGAAAATCAACAACAGGAGGAGGACCGTCCCCACGGGGCGGCCCTCCTCCTGTTGTTGGATGATTACGCGATAATCCTTCGGTAGGCCCGGGCTGTCAGGCCGTAGACCAGGGCGTAGACGGCACAGAATACCGCCAGGGTGCCCGCCGTGCACAGAGCGTAGTGGCCGGTGCTGGTGAGCTGGAACAATGTCAGCAGCTTGGACACCATGGGATAGGCCGCCGCCGTGTGGATGCCTGCCGTGCACAGGGGCAGGAAGAATACCAGCAGGATCTGGCTGTGGATGGAGGCCCGGACTTCCCGGTCCGTCATGCCCACCTGCCGCAGGATCTGGTAGCGGCGCTGGTCCTCATACCCCTCGGAGATCTGCTTGTAGTAGATGATGAGGGCTGTGGCCAGCAGGAACAGCAGCCCCAGGAAGATGCCCAGGAATAGAAAGCCACCGTACATTGCATAGAGGTCCACGGCGTTGTCCTGCCGGCTGTTGATGGCTGTGCCGCCTCCGGTTCCGTTCAGAAGAAGGTCGACGCAGGCCAGCTTCTGGGCCTCGGTGCCGTCCAGGTCCATCTGGATGCGGAACTCCCGGTCCAGACCGTTGCGATCCTGAGCGCCGATTGCGGAGATCACCGTCTCGTCGGCCACCACCAGAGAGACTCTGGCCGTGTGGCCGGAGACCAGCACGGTGGTGTTGTACCGGGGAAAATCCGTGACAGTCCCTGCCACGTGAAAGGGGAGGGACTCTATATAAAAGGTCTTAGGCAGGTCCAGGTTCTCCATCTGGACGAAGACCTGGTCCGGCTCCAGGGTCACGGACCGGCCGGTGAGGCGGCTGTATTCCTCCGCCGTCAGCAGCTCGATCTGGGTGTTGATGCCGTCTTGGAAGTTGAGGGAAAAGGTGTTGCCGGAGTAATAGCCCACTGTGTCCGTCCGGGTATACCACTGGAGCAGCTCCGCCTTCCGGCCGGCGGCGGCCAGGTTCCGCTCCACCTGGGCAAGAAGCTCTTCGGTGGAAAGCTGGGGGCCATCCTCGTCCCGGTCATCCAGGGACTGGATGATGTCCACATCGTGGGGGAACATCTGGTCCAGGGAGGATTCCATACCGGTGTAGAGGCTGACGGTGGTGGACACGGTCACCAGCACCATGGTAGAGAGGATGCAGATATTGGCAAGGCCCACGGCGTTTTGCTTCATCCGGTGCAGCAGGCCCGCCACGGCGGTGAAGTGCCGGGTCTGGTAGTAGTAGCCGGGGTTGGAGCGCAGGGCCTTCAGCACCGCCACGGACCCGGCGGTGAACAGGCAGTAGGTGCCGATCATCACCAGTACCACCGCCAGGAAAAACAGGGCCAGGGCCTCCTCCGGCCGCTGGACCTTCCAGGAGAGGAAATAGCCACCTCCCAGGGTTAGCAGGCCCAGGACCACCAGCAGCCGCTTGGTTTTGGGCTCCCGCTCCCCGGCGGAATCGCTGTGGAGCAGCTCCACCGGCCGGGACCGGCTCACGCGGAAAAGGTTGCAGACCAGTGTCAGGGCGAAGAGAACGGCAAAGAGCGCGGCGGTGGCGAATATGCCCGGCACGCTGATCTCAAAGCCGAATTCCACCGGCAGCCGGGCGATCTGCAAAAGGAGCAGCAGTGTCAGCTTGCTGAAGAGAATGCCCACGGCGATGCCGCCCACAATGGCGGCCAGGGCACAGTAGAGGGTTTCCCACAGGCACAGCAATGCAATGTGGCGCTTTTCCAGCCCCAGAATGTTGTAAAGGCCCAGCTCCCGCTGCCGTCGTTTCATAACAAAGCTGTTGGCGTAGAGCAGCAGCACGATAGAAAAAAGAGCCACCACAATGCAGCCCAGATACATCAAACTCTGAAGGTACCCGGCGCCCCGGACGGAGGAGACGATGTCGCTTTCCGTCAGGTATCGGAGGATATAGAACATGGCGGCGGTGCCGCCGCAGGCGAGCAGGTACGGACCGTAATATTGGCCATTGCGCAGCAGGTTCACCAGGGCCAGCCGGGGGAAGAAGCTGGACTTACGCATGGGTGCCGCCTCCCTCCGCCAGGACGGTCAGTGTGTCGGAGATGCGGCGGAACTGGTTCTCCCGGCTCTCGCCGCCCCGGTAGAGCTGGTGGTACACCTCACCGTCCCGGAGGAACAGCACCCGGCCTGCGTGGCTGGCGGCCTTCACCGAGTGGGTGACCATCAGGATGGTCTGCCCCTGGGCGTTGACCTGGCCGAACAGATCCAGCAGATTGTCCGAGGCCCGGGAGTCCAGGGCGCCGGTGGGCTCGTCGGCCAGGATGATCTGGGGGTCTGTAATGAGGGCCCGGGCCACAGCCGCCCGCTGCTTCTGGCCGCCAGAGACTTCATAGGGGTATTTGGTGAGGATGTCGGCGATGCCAAGCTGCTGGGCAATGGGCGTGAGTTTTTTCCGCATGGTCTGGTAGTCGGTGCCCGCCAGCACCAGGGGCAGGAAGATGTTGTCCTGGAGGGAGAAGGTGTCCAGCAGGTTGAAGTCCTGGAACACGAAGCCCAGGTGGGACCGGCGAAAGGCCGCCAGATCCCGCTCCCGGATGTCGGAGAGAGCCTTGCCGCTCAAAAAGACCTCCCCGGCGGTGGGCCGGTCCAGGGCGGCCAGGATGTTCAAGAGGGTGGTCTTGCCGGAGCCGGACTCGCCCATGATGGCCACGTACTCTCCCGGCTCCACGGAGAAGTTCACGTTGGCGAGGGCCTGGACGGGATTGCCGCCGAAACGGGTGGTGTAGATTTTTTGCAAATGCTGTACTTCCAGCAGTGCCATAGATAGTTCCTCCTTTGACCCCGGCGGTCCGGGGCGGTGTGAGACCATGATACAGGGGGAGCCGGGCTGTCCGCCATGGCCCTGGCTTACAGTCCGGCTCCGTATCTTACATTTTTGTAAGGAATCACTCCATGGCCCGCTGTTTCCGGCTCAGGTCCAGCCGGGCAATGGTGCCATGCCCCGGCCGGGACACGATGGTCAGATCGTGGTTCAGCTTTTCCATCACCCGGCGGCACAGGTACAGCCCGATGCCGGTGGACTTCTGCCCGGTGCGGCCATTATAGCCGGTAAAGCCCTTCTCGAAGATCCGGGGCAGGTCCTCCTCCCGGATGCCGATACCGGTGTCGGCGATCACCAGAGTCTCCCCATCCCCGTAGATGCGGACGGTGCCCCCGGCGGGGGTGTATTTCAATGCGTTGGAAAGGAGCTGTTCCACCAAAAAGGAGAGCCACTTTCCGTCGGTCAGCACTGTGCGGCCCGTCTCCTGGAAGTCCAGGGTGATGCGCTTGAGGATGAACAGCCGTGCGAACTTCCGCACCGCCTGGCGCAGCAGGGCGTCCAGGTCCGTGTCCTGAAAGACATAGTCAGTGGAATCGCTGTCCAGCCGCAGGTAGCCCAGCACCATGTCCACATATTGGCCGATCTTGATGAGCTCCGCCTCCAGCCGCCCCCGGGGCGGCGGGTCCTCCTGGAGCAGCAGGCCAGCGGCGGCCATGGGGGTCTTGATCTGGTGGGCCCAGAGGGTGTAGTAGTCGGTCATGTCCTCCAGCTTGTCCCGCTCCCGGGCCAGAAGACGGGTGCGGTGGGCCGCCACCGCTGCCAGCAGTGCCTGGTAGTCCGCCTCCAGCAGGTCCCCGGCAGGGGGGAGGGGCAGCACCGGCTCCTCCGCCCGGTCCAGCAGCCGCTGCAGCTCCCGGTGCCGGGAGCGAAAGCGCCAATAGCCCAGAGCAAACAGCACGGCCCCCAGCACCAGACACAGCGCCGCTCCATAGCCTACCGCCTCCACCGGCAGATCATACAGGGAGAACACCGCCGCAAATACAGCGGCGATCCCGATCAGCAACAGCAGCAGCTTCCACTGCCGCTTCAAATACGCCAGAAACACCATGGGTCATTCCTCCACCAGATAGCCCTCTCCCTTGCGGGTACGGATCAGTTCCGGCAGGCCCGCCGCCTCCAGCTTCCGCCGTAATCGGCCCACGTTGACGGTGAGGGTGTTCTCGTCCACGAAGCTGTCAGATTCCCACAGTCGGGTCATCAAGGCCTCCCGACTGACGGTCTGGCCCTTCCGCTCCAGCAGCATCTGCAAGATGCGGAACTCGTTGCGGGTCAGCTCCACCCGCTGCCCACCCACGGTCAGGGTTCCGTCGGACACGTTCAGCACCGCTCCGCCGCACTGGAGCAGCCGCGCCGGCGGACCGAAGTCGTAGGCCCGCCGCAGCATGGCCTGGACCTTGGCGGAGAGGACCTGCAGGTCGAAGGGCTTGGAGAGCAGATCGTCGCCGCCGAGCTGCATGGCCATGACGGTGTTGACGCTGTCTCCTGCGGAAGTCAGGAACAGAATGGGTACCCGGGACACCTTGCGGATCTCCTGGCACCAGTGGTAGCCGTTGAAGAAGGGCAGGGAGATGTCCAGCAGCACCAACTGGGGGTCGAAGGCGGCGAACTCCTGGAGTACCCGGTCAAAGGCCTGGGCGCAGCGGACGGTGTAGCCCCAGCCCTCCAGGTGCCGGGCCACGGCCCCGGCGATGACTTCGTCGTCCTCCACCAGAAAAATGCGGTACATGGCGCCGCCCCCTTTCGCCAAAAGGGTACCACCCCGACGAGGGAATGTCAATTCTGCCGCCGGCTCTGCCGGATGGTAAACTGCGCAGGGAAATTCGCCGGTTTCCCCGCGCACCTGTACCAGTCACGGGTCTGAGTCGGCGGATGCACCTCTTCGGCATCTGAAGAACGGAGAGGGTTCCAGACCGAATCAACGATTCCTATCGAAAAGAACCATCTCAAGTTTATTCATGACAGAGGGTGGCGCGGAGGCAGCCGCGGATGGAAAGAGGCCATGAGCTTTGCTCATGGCCTCTTCTTGGCTGGATATTTCGGTTTATTCCGTTGCGGGTACATATTGGGATACGGGAACTGCCTCCGAGGGCTGGCTGGGAGCCTGTGGTGTTGTCTGGGTGACCGGCGGCCGGTAAGTCCCGTCCAGCTTGCTGGCCACGCGGGCGGCCTCCTTGCTGTTTTCCGCGTACGGCGTGGGGCAATAGTCGTTGCGGTCACTCCGGCTGCTGACGGAGCAGGGAATAACAGTGACATCACCAAGCTGCGCCGTTCCGTCTTCCAGAAGTTCAACGGACACCTGAATCACGGCGGTGTCCTTGTCCGAGGGGTTCCGGTTTCCGCCGAAGCAGAAATTTCCCATGCTGTAGAGAATGACGCTGCCCTCCCAGCGTTCCATGGGCTGGAGTACATGGGGGTGGCTGTTATAGACGATCTGAGCGCCGCACTCCGCGGCATACCGGCACAGCTCCCGCTGCCAGTTGGTGGGCGTGTAAGAGCCCTCTGTGCCCATGTGGAAGGCCGCCACGATGACCTGGGCACCTTGCTCCTGCAAGGAGGCAATGGCCTGGCGGATATCCGCCTTACCAATGTGGTAAGCTGTGTAGACCCCAATCTTCAGCCCTCGCTGGGTGGTATAGAGAAAGGTCTCCTTGTCGCCGCCGGCGGCGATGGACAGATTCGCCAGCACCTGCCGGGTCTCCTCCAGGCCGGCCTTCCCGTAATCCAGGCTGTGGTTGTTGGCCAGGGAGACCGCTTCCACACCGCCCTCCTTGAGAATCTGGCCGTAAGCGGGAAGGCCCCGGAAGCGGAATTCCTTCTCCGCGGGAATGTTGTGGTCCGTCAGTGCGCACTCCAGATTGACGAAGGTGAAATCGTCCTGAGTGAACAGACTTTGGACACCGGACAGGGGATAGGCGTAATCCGTTCCCACCACATCCGGGAAGGTACCGCTCTTTCCCCAACTGGCGTGCTCCACACCCAGCGTGCAGTCACCGGCAAAGCTGAGAAGGAATTGGCCGTCTTCCTGGTCGGGCTCCTGCGGAGAGGGAGTTTCCTGGATCTGTGAGAGGGAAAGCGTCTCCTGGAGCGGGGGAGCCTCTTCTGGCAGCTCGGGCTGGGAAGCCTGGCACACGATTCCCCAGCGCAGCGCGCCTGCGGTCAGCAGCCCGGCACAGACCAGGAGAAGTGCCACAGGCAGCAGTTTTCTGCCGTTCTTCTGCTGAAGGCGCTTTCCGCCACGACGGCCGACACCGTGACGGCGGGCCAGGCGTTTTCCGTCTCCGCTGTACAGGCTCATCCCGCTACCTCCCTTTTTTCTGGTTATTTTATCCAGGCCATTGTATCGCCCAGGTAAAAAAAGTCAACAACAAAACAGTGACAGATTCGACAAAACATGACTTATTTTGTCATTTTTTGAGGGAAATATAGCGGCTGTCCGGACTTCAAAAGGTGGTTTCCGAACATGTCCGGCCCGATGGGGCGATCTGAAATCCTGCTGGCTGTGCGGCGTTTCACTGCCTGAAAAAATGCCTTTTGGACAGGTCCATTGCCCGCTGTCTGCCGCCGGGAGTCTGCCTGCCCAGATTGTTTTCCATCTCCTTCCATGTTGCCCTTTACAATTTGTCAAACCTTGTAGTAAACTGTATTTGCTGTGTGTTCCTGCTGTTCGGAAATGGGGAGGAGAGAAGACCGTGGAACTGATTGTCTGTGAATCACTGAGTCAGTGGCAGCTTGCCGGCGTGTGGCGGCTTTTGCAGGTATATGGGGAGGAGTTCGTTCCCCCGCTGTCCCAGCGGCGCAGTACCTGCCAGCAAACGCTGCACGGCGGAGACGCGCCCTCTACTGAGGGGCCCCGCGCCTATTTCGAGGAGATGAAGCGTCAGCATTTTATACTGGCTGTGGAAGGGGAGGAGGTAGCCGGTTTTCTCACCTTCCGCTATGACTATGTGCCGGAGATCCTCGCTGCCCGGCAGGAGCCGGGATTGCTGGGACTGTATATCACCACCATCATTGTGGATGCCGCATACCGCCGCCATGGGTTGGCCCAAGGCTTCTATCACCGGCTGATGGCCCTGTATCCCCGGTTCCGGCGGCTGATCTCCACCAGAACGTGGAGCGGCAACAGCAACCATATCTCCCTTCTCCAGAAGCTGGCATTCACGGGACCTGTGCGGATCCCGGATGACCGGGGGCCCGGTATTGATACAGTATATTATTATACTCTGCTGGGGGAGGGTCAGAAATGAATCATAAACTTTCTTTTTTCGAAAAATTGAAAGCGTATAAGCTGACCAACAATGTCTACGTGCTGATTTTGCTGACTGTCAGCATGTTCTTATCCCTGGCCTGCTACGTGTTCCCCATCTTTCAACCGGATTCCTTTTTCCCCGAACTGGCCCTGGCCATGGCCACCTCTCTGTTGGCCTCTATTTTCTGCCTGATCTCTGACGTGTACGTCCAGTACAAAAACAGCGAGAAGGATCAGCTTCTGGAGGGAATGCACGAGTTCGGCATCAACAATCTTCATTTCAACAAACAGGAGCTGTTGGAGCAGCTTCTGCCCACCTGTGAGAAGGAGCTGTACATCTCCGGCTACCGGCTGATCCTTCTGGATAAGATCGCCCCTCTGCTGACCGAGGTGGCCCAGCGGGGCGTTCAGGTGCGGGCCATCATCTCTCCACCCTGGTTTGAGAGTTTTCGCCTGGTATATGGGGAAAAGGAGAAGGTGATCGACCACTACTGCCGGGTCTTCCGTGCCCTGAGCTACGGCCAGGATGTGAAAGCCCAGTGCCAGGTCCGATTTATCAACAAGCCCCTTTTCAGCGATACCTACAAGGTAGATCAGCATCTGATCACCGGGCCCTATCTCCACAACAAGACTATTTTTGACGGCCGTATCACCGCCAACGACTTTTTTGCATACGATCTGATCCGCAAGAGCCGGCTGTATGAGCTGGTGGAGGCGGAAAACAAGACGTTGTGGGATGAGGCATCCCTGCAACTGAACTGGGACCGCTTTGCTGAGGCCTATCGGGATATCCGCAACAGCGATTATCGGGAGTCTGAGAAAGTGGCGCTGATCCGCGCAGCCTGCGACCCCGTCAATGTCAGTGCTTCTCCTGAGGAGGCGGCGCCGGAACCCACGGCAACCACTGTATGAGTGAAAAAAAGCCCTGAAGTCGTGAGATTTCAGGGCTTTTTTGATTCACATGCTGTGCGGCCCTACTGTGAGAGAGTGGGGTGGACTTCCAGGAAATGTCTGGCCCATAGGATGACCCGGAGACTGCCTGAGGGAAGGCAACGCAGCACATTTTGAAAATACGCCGGTTCCCCTTGTATTTACCATCCTACCATGATAAAATAAAGATGAAAGTTAAGATTTGTTTTTATATGTAAGGAGTCAATATGCCAAAGGTCGCTTATTCCGAGGAGGACCGGGAGAGGATCCGTGCCTCGCTGATTGCCGTTGGACTGGAGCGGATGGCAAAGCAGGGGATTCAGCATACAACCGTTGAACAGATCTACAAAGAGGTTGGAATCTCCCGTACCTTTTTCTACTCCTTTTTCCCCACAAAGGAGGACCTGATTGTGGAGGCTCTGTACCTCCAGCAGCCTCAGATCCTCGCCTATGCCCGCAAGCTGATGGCGGACCCCGCGCTGAGCTGGCGGGATGCCGTCGTGCAGTTTCTGCACGCCTGCTGTTACGGGGAGAAAAACGGCATCGCCGTCCTGACGATTGAGGAGCAGCAGATGATTTTCCGGCGCCTGTCAAAGGAGAGCTACCGTCTGTTCCGGGAAAAACAGGCCCGTCTTTTTGGCGAGATACTGTCCTGCTTCGGAATCCGGGCAAGCCAGGAGAGAATCCATCTTTTTATCAATTTGAGCCTGACGGCCATGATCGTCCGCCGGGCGATCCCGGATTCACTGCCGCTGTTTGTTCCAGAGGCTGCCGATGAGACCGTTGCCTTTCAGATTGCTGCCATTGCGGATTGCCTGGAGAAGATGAGAGAGCAGGACGTTGATTGAGATGCACCGCCTGAATCATGGGTTACCATCCTATTCAGGCGGCGCTTTTTCACCAAAATAAAAACAAATTTTAAAAATCATCTTTATGAAAGACGCGCGGCGTGATGGCGGAAGTGACTGTCCGAGCCGCAGCGATCTCAAAATATCAAAAAACTTCAGGAGGAAATCATCATGGGACTGTTCGGAAAACTGTTCAAAGGGCCAGAGGTGGATCAGGCGAAGAGCGATGCGAACGCAAAAAAGATGCGCACGCTGTTTGATCAGGTGGTGGAAAACGGGGACGACTACAGGCTGATCTTCGGCTATACCGAGGATGTGAGCCGGTTCAACTACGGATTTGTGCACGGCAGTAAGACCAAGATCGGCAATTTGATCGTGGGCTGGAACGAGGCCAGTCAGACCATCGTGGTGGTTCCCACAGTCCCCGACCTCTCCGGTTGCGGGGACCCGACCTACTATCGCCGTACGGAGATTCTGAAGGCCTATCGGAACAAATATCCCACCGATGCCTTTATCATCTACCCCGACCGCAAAGGGTACATCGGCATCAATGCCTACGACTGGCTGGATGACGAAAAGCTGTACGTCTATGTGTCCCAGGAGGAGGAACTGGCGGCCTTTACTGATTTCTTCATGAACCGATTTGCCACAAAGTGAGGCGGAAGATGCCGCTGGGAGAGATCGGGGCGTTTTTACTGGCACTTGTGGTCGTGTTTATATGGGGCCGGTTTTGGTTCCATCTGGTGGAGACTGTGCTGCACAGACTCAAGCGCCTGATTTTTCGCCGGGAGGAGCCTCCGGCTTGGCACCCATTGCCGCAGGAGAAAGACGAGAACGGACATGATTAAAAAACAGCCCCAGACAAGCTGTCGATCCTGAGAGTGAGCTGGTTCGGCTCCGAATGGTCTTTGATACGGCTGATTCCGGTAATGGGAATCCAAAAACAGAGAGCCTGTGTTCTGAATGAACACAGGCTTTTGCTTTTGATGGACTTCCCGGCCTGTCGGCCATGGACATATCCGCCGGTTACTGCCCGAACGGTTCGTCCGTACGGGTTTCCGACATCCGAAGGTCCGCACCCCGGACGTGATCCTGCAGTACCTGATCTACGAAGCGGATGATCTCTTCAGGCGATCCCTGGATCTCTCCCAGCAGCCAGTCCTCCACGATATTCGCAAGGGCTCCCACATAAAATTGTGTCAGCATGTTCAGCTCCTGCTCTCCGGCCTGGTAGTGCCGTTCCGCGGCAATGGAACGGATCGTACTCTGAATGATGGTGTGGATGTCTGTCTGGAAGAAATGCTTGAGGTGCTCCCGCCCTATGGAGCGAAGAGCGCACAGGCAGACCGCCTTGTTTTCCTGCAGATATTGAAAGAGCTGGAGCAGGCCGTCCTGCCATAGCATAACGCCCTCGTGTTCCCGCAGGAGGACCAACGCCTCCTCATCGAACATCCAGCGCACGGCGTCGTAGACGTCCTCAAAATGGTAATAGAAATGCTGGCGCGCCATGCCGCAGGCGCTCATAATTTCCGCCACAGTGATTTTGTTCAGCGGCTTCTGCGCCATCAGATTTTTCAGCGCGGCGCAGATCTCCCGCTTGGCCGTGTAGCTTGCCTCGTAAGTCCGTTTTCTCATGATGACCTCCAGGACCGGTGTGGCCGGTTCTACTTTTCATACACAGTATAACACGTTCCAACCGGTCCGTCATATGTACAGAATGGGTGAAGTGTCAGATTTCTGACAGTCACCCCCATTGTGCACCTTGTATTTCCCGTACTGGTTCCGTTATGCTGAAGAAAATGCGGAAAGGAGCGCGGGACCATGCGGGAACAGTATCAAGTCACGCTGCACAGCCAGATGGGTCCCCGTGTGGGAAGGCTGACGCTTCAGTTTGAGGGGACGGCCATCACGGGCGTTCTGGAGCTGGTGGGATATCGCAACGCCGTTCAGGGCGTACAAGCGGAGGACGGAAGGGTGCATCTCTTTCATCCCATTCAGACCGTAGTACGGACCTTCGCCTGTGAGACAGTGCTGGAGCTCCGGGAGGGCCGCCTGACCGGACTGACCACGGCAAAGCCCTGCCGGATGCGATGGGATGGGATTCAGCTCTCCCATGAACCGTGACGGACGGCCCCTCTGAAGCCGTATTCCCAGAAGGAGTTGAAACTGTGAGCAAGGAAACCGATAAGCCGTCTTTTTTTGAAAAGCTGGCCACATTTATTGTGGATAAGCGGAACCTGATCTTCTTCCTCTATGCCTGCGCCCTGATTTTCTGCCTGTTCTCCCGAAACTGGGTCAAGGTTTGCAACGACATTACGGAGTATCTGCCGGATACCACGGAGACCCGCCAGGGCCTGACGTTGATGGATCAGGAGTTTGTCACCTTTGGTACCGCCCGGGTGATGGTGTCCCATGTGACATACGACATTGCAGAGGACCTGGCGGAACAGATCGGGGAGATCGAAGGTGTGACCTCCGCCACGCTGGGAGAAAGCACCGGCGGCGCGGAGGAGGATTCGGCCCAGACACCGGAGGAGATCGACGCATACTTCAAGGGGGCGGACGCCCTGATCTCCGTGACTTTTGACGGGGAGGCGGACGACCCGGGCAGCCTGGCCGCCATGGCGTCCATCCGGGAACTGCTGACTCCCTATGATTTCTACATCGACAGCGCCGTGGGAGATTCCCAGGCGGATGCCCTTGCCAAGGAAATGGTCATCATCCTGGCAGTAGCGTCGGTCATTATTGTGCTGGTGCTTCTGCTGACTTCCCGGTCCTACGCAGAGATCCCGGTGCTGCTGTTGACCTTTATTGCGGCAGCCCTGCTGAATCTGGGGACCAACTTCATCTTCAAAGAGATTTCGTTCGTCTCCAACTCTGTGACCGTAGTACTCCAACTGGCGCTGGCCATTGACTACGCCATTATTATGCTGCACCGCTTTCTGGAGGAGCGGGAGCATGCGGGGGACCGGGAGGCCTGTATCGCAGCCGTCAGCGCCGCCATTCCCTCCATCTCAGCCAGTAGCCTCACCACCATCTCCGGCCTGGCTGCCATGATGTTCATGCAGTTCCAGATCGGCTTTGATATGGGCATCGTCCTGATCAAGGCCATTTTGCTCAGCATGCTCTCCGTTTTCACGCTGATGCCGGGATTGCTGATGCTCTTTTCCCGGGCCATGGAAAAGACCCGCCACCGCAGCTTTATCCCCAAGATCGACCGCTGGGGCAAGCTCTCCCTGAAGCTGCGGTACGTGGGGGTGCCGCTGTTCATTGTGGCGCTTGTGGGCGGGTTCCTGCTGTCCAACCGCTGTCCCTATGTCTACGGCTATACGCAGATCAAAACCGCCCGGCAGAACGAATCCCAGATCGCCCAGCAAAAGATCAACGAGACTTTTGGCCCACAGAATATCATGGCCCTGCTGGTGCCAAAAGGGGATTACAGCAGTGAAAAGGCGCTGCTGGCGCGGCTGGAGAGCTACAGCCAGGTGGATTACGCCATGGGCCTTTCCAATGTGGAGGCCATGGACGGCTACATGCTGACCGATTCGCTGACGCCGCGGCAGTTCTCTGAGATGACGGATCTGGATTATGAGCTGGTGTGTATGCTGTATACCGCCTATGCGGCGGAGGCGGAGGAATACGGCCGGATCGTGAGCGGCATCAGCGATTACGCAGTGCCGCTCATGGATATGTTCTTCTTCGTATATGACAAGGCCGAGGAGGGATATGTGGATCTGGAGGGAGACATGAAGGCAGAGCTGGATTCCCTCTACCAGCAGCTTTCCGACGCCAAGGTCCAGCTCCTGGGGAACACCTATACCCGGATGCTCATCAGCCTGGATCTCCCGGAGGAGGGAGAGGAGACCTTCGCCTTCCTCCAGACCATTCATCAGGAGGCGGAGCGGTACTATGACGCGGACAGCGTCTATCTGGTGGGCGATTCCACCAGTGACTACGACCTGTCCATCTCCTTCGCACGGGATAATATCATGATCAGCGTTTTGTCGGTGGTGTTCGTGATCATCGTGCTGCTGTTCACCTTCCAGTCGGTGGGGCTTCCCATCCTGCTGATTCTGGTCATCCAGGGCAGTATCTGGCTGAATTTCTCCTTCTCCGGCGTGACTCAGAAGCCCATTTTCTTCATGAGTTCCCTGATCGTCACCGCCATCCAGATGGGCGCCAACATCGATTACGCCATCGTGATCTCCTCCTGGTACGCTGAGCTGAAGGGAAGGATGCCGGGGCGGGAGGCCATCATCCAGGCGCTGAACCTGGCGTTTCCCACCGTGCTGACCTCGGGCAGTATTCTGTCCGCAGCGGGGTTCCTGATTGCCCGCATCACCACGGAGCCTGCCATTGTGGGCATCGGTGAATGTCTGTGCCGGGGAACGGTGATCTCCATGTTCCTGGTAATGTTCGTCCTGCCGCAGATCCTGTTCCTGGGTGACAGGCTGGTGGAGAGGACCCGATTCAATCTCAAGGTGCCGGAGGTCAACCGGACCGCCCACGGCACGGTCTACGTCAACGGGCGGGTCCGCGGACGGATATCCGGCGTGGTAGACGCCACCATCCACGGCGTCATCCACGGCGACGTCTCCGGTATGCTGGAGGCGGGAACCTATCAGACCGAGGAGGTGCAAGCAGATGAGACAAAAACGCAATAAGTGCCTGTGCCTCCTTGTAGTGGCGGTGCTGTTGTTTTCCCTGGCGGCTCCGGCTGCTCTGGCCGCTGAGACCGGTGAGATCCACATCCGGACCGCGGAGGATCTGATCACCCTGGCGAAAAATTGTTCGCTGGATACCTGGTCTCAGGGGAAGACCATCTGCCTGGAGGCCGACATCAACCTGACGGGGACGGACTTTACCTCCATTCCCACCTTTGGAGGGACCTTCCAGGGGCAGGGGCATACCATCTCCGGCCTGGCCATGACCGGCAGCGGCAATGTCCGGGGCCTGTTCCGGTACATACAGCCCTCCGGTACGGTGCAGGACCTGACCGTGGAGGGCTGGATCGACCCATCCGACCGGAAAAACTCCCTGGGAGGACTGGCTGGCAATAACCGGGGCGTACTGACCAACTGCGCCTTTCATGGTACGGTGACCGGGGCGGACAGCGTGGGCGGCCTGGTGGGCGTCAACGAGGCGGAGGGCCAGATCATCAACTGCGCCTTCTCCGGCTCAGTCACCGGAGAGCACTCCGTGGGCGGCATTGCCGGGCAGAACTTCGGCACCGTCATCCGGTGTGAGAACAGCGGCAATATCAACACCACAGAGGTGGATGCCGCCCTGGACCTGGACGATCTCAACCGGGAGCAGTTGAATGCGGCGGAGAACGCACCGGTGTGCACCGACATCGGCGGCATCGCCGGATTCTCCACGGGGATCCTCCAGAGCTGCATCAACTCCGGCCATGTGGGCTATGCCCACGTGGGGTACAACATTGGCGGCATCGTGGGGCGGCAGTCCGGCTATCTGGATGGCTGTGTCAACAGCGGCACGGTCCTGGGCCGGAAGGATGTGGGCGGCGTCGCCGGTCAACTGGAACCGGAGGTGCGCCTGCTCTACAATCAGGGCCGGCTGGGGGAGCTGCTGGACGCGCTGGATGGCCTGCGGGGACTGATGGACCGGACCCGCAATGATCTCCAGGGCTCCGCAAATGAACTCTCGGAGCGGATGAAGACCATCTCCGGCCGGGCGGAGGAAGCCCGGGAGGCCATCGGCGATCTGGCGGATTCCGCCGCTGCGTGGGGAAACGGAAACATCGACGCGGTCAACAGCCTGAGCGCCCGGCTCTCCTGGATGATCGACGAGCTGGCACCCATTCTGGGGAAGTCCGCCGATACGATGGACCTGGTGGAGGCGTTGGCCGACCGGCTGGAGGCCGTCCTGGACCAGGCAGGCGACGCGTCGGATGTCGGGGATCAGGCAGCGTCGGAGCTGCGGGCGGCTGTCCAGTCCCTTCGCGGCGCGGCTGCCAGCGGCAGGGAGGCTGTGGCCCATCTCCAATCGGCACTGGAGAATCTGGGAAAGGCACTGGGCAACGCCGCCGGGAGCCAGGAGGCCATGGCGGCCATAAAGGCTGCGGCGGATGAACTGGCCGGTGCCTATGGAGAACTGGCCGG
>URXS01000011.1 GCA_900551885.1 uncultured Oscillibacter sp. | reverse complement strand
TGGTGGCCGGCGCCAACATCGCGGGCTTCCAGAGAGTGGCCGACGCCATGATGGCACAGGGTATCTTCTAAAAAATCCTGAATATGGGTTGGTAAAGTAAAAGACCGGCCGGACAAGAGAACTCCTCTTGTCCGGCCGGCTTTTTTGCTGAATAGGATACTGGGGGCCGAACGGTTACCCAGATCTGTGCTGAAAACACCTGTGCTGCGAAAAGACCGAACGCCCCACTGTAATGCGCCCTCCGGGACTTTTTCAAAAAGTCCCGGAGGGCAAAGAGTGTGTGTTATTTGTTTGGAATGTGAATGGCCCGCTTTTTCGCATGGAGCGCTGCTTCCCGCAGAGCTTCCGAGACCGTTGGATGGGAGTGGATGGTTGCAATCACTTCGTCCAGCGTCAATTCGCTGCCGATGGCAAGCGCTCCCTCAGCGATCAGGTCGGAGGCGCGGGGACCGATGATATGCATTCCCAGAATATCTCCGTACCGGCGTCCGGCGATGATTTTCACCAGACCCTCTCCACCGTTCAGGACCAGTGCCTTTCCGTTTGCCCGCATGGGGAACCGTCCAACCACATAGTCGATGCCCTGGGCTTTGCACTGCGCCTCGGTGAGACCAACAGAAGCGGCCTCAGGCTCAATATATACACAAGTGGGATTGGTCCGTTCATCGTAGACTGCGGAACCGCCCATGGCGTTCTCAGCGGCGGTTTCTCCCATAGCGGAGGCGGTATGTGCCAATTGGGCGTGGCCGGCTACGCAGTCGCCGATAGCGTATACGCCGGGCACATTGGTTTCCATTTTGTCATTGACCACAATGCTTCCCCGCTGATGCTCCAGGCCTCCGGCCTCCAGATCCAGAAACTCCGTATTCGCCCGGCGGCCCACCGCCACCAGGACTTTTTCCGCCTCAAAGCGAAGAGTCTCGCCTGCACTGCTTTTACAGACCACCGTGGCGCCCGCGGCAGAGGACTCTACCGATTGGACGGGAGACTCCAGGTAAAAGTCGATCCCCAGCTTCTTCATGCGTTCCACACCGATCTTGGTGAGATCGGCATCCAGCATGGGGAGAACATGGTCCTGAGCTTCCACCACCGTGATTTTGGTGCCAAATGCGGCGTAGGCACAGGCCAGCTCCAGGCCAATCACGCCGCCGCCGATCACCACCATGCGCTCCGGCAGCTTTTCCAGGCTCAGAGCACCAGTGGAATCCACACAGCAGGGGTTGTCCCGGATTCCCGGAATGGGCGGAATGGCATTGACGGATCCCACCGCTACAATCATGGCGTCGCCGGTTACGGTGCTTTTTTCACCGTTGGACTGGACGACCTCCAGCACTTTCGGCGCGGTAAAGTGAGCCTCTCCTTCAATGACCTGAACCTTGTTCTGCCGGAGAAGACCAGCGATGCCTGATGTCAGTTGGTGGGAAATTTCGTTTTTGTGGGCGAGGATCTGGGGAAAGTTTGCCTGCACGTTTTCCGCCTCCACGCCCAACTGGGCGCCTCGTTCCCGGAGCTCCGTCAGCAGCTCCGCACTGTGGAGGAGGCACTTGGTGGGAATGCAACCCACGTTCAGGCAGGTGCCGCCCAGATACTGCTTTTCGATCAACGAAACTTCCGCTCCTAACTGAGCGGCGCGGATGGCGGCCACATAACCGCCAGGGCCGCCGCCAATGACTACGATTTTCATATGAGAATTCCCTTTCAATAATTGCATAAAATCCGAACCGCTGGCTCAGCCCCGCTTGAAGTGAGGAGAACGGCAGGGCATATCGTAATAGGACAGCAGTTCTTCGTCCATCTTCATCAGGGTGACGGATGCGCCTGCCATTTCCAGAGAGGTAACATAGGTGCCCACATCCATGTCATGGACATGGATTCCTTTGGCGGCCAGGACCTCTGCCAGCTTTCGATTCATGATGTACAGCTCCAAAAGCGGAGTGGCTCCCAGACCATTCACCAGCGTGCATACGGTGTCCCCGGCCTGAATGCCGGAGTCCTCCAGAATTTTGTCCACCAGTTCCTCCACGATGACGTCGGCACTTTGGAGCTTGACCCGGCGAACACCGGGTTCGCCGTGGATCCCCAGGCCATACTCCATCTCATCGTCCCCCAGGGTAAAAATGGGGTTCTTTTCTCCGGGAATGGTTGCGCCGGAAAGACCGAAACCGATGCTGTAAACATTGTCCCTGGCCTTGCAAGCCACACGGTAAGCCTCTTCCAGAGAAAGCTTCGCAGAGGCTGCGCCGGCGATCTTGATGACCGGGACGATACCGGCAATGCCCCGCCGGTCCTGATAATTCTCCTTGGAAGCAGAGGCGACGTCATCCCAGCCACGGACGGTCTTGGTGGCAATTCCCATGTCGTCCAGCATCTCGGCGGCAATGTCAAAATTCATATTGTCGCCGGAGTAGTTGCCATAGACGAACAGAATTCCCTTGCCCTGATTGACCTCCATGGCTGCTTTGAAGATGCTGCCGGGATCCGGCGAAGTAAAGACGTTGCCTATCACGGAGGCATCTGCCAGGCCCTGCCCCACAAAATAACCGAACATGGGCTCGTGGCCGCTGCCACCGCCCACAATCATGGCGGTTTTCTCTTTCAGGTCCCGGACCCGGATGGCGGAGGCGTCCTCCACCTGGACATACTCGGGATGGGCACTCAAAAAGCCCGCCAATGCTTCGCTGACGCAATTCTCGGGCTGATTCATGATTTTTTTGGACATTTTTGCTCCCCCTTTACAGGCTTTGAACGTATTCCGCCATAGCACGGAAAATGATCCAGGTGGACGTGGCGCCGGCGTCCTGATACCCAATTGCCCGCTCCTGGAGGGACTTGGCTCTTCCATACTTCGCTTGATAGTTTTTGGTGGCTTCCATACCCTGGCGGGCGGCCTCGGCGGCTGCGGACAGCAACTCCCCCAAATCATCCGAGCCGCTGTTTTTCATGGAATCCACGGCAGGAACCAGCGCGTCCACCATGGTTTTGTCCCCCGTTTGGGCCTTGCCACGATCCTGGATGGAGCGAAGACTGTCTTCCATCAGGGAAATCAGACCGGAAGCGGTGAGGGAGGAGGCTGTTTTTCCCTTGGCACCTCCCATAAAAAGCGTACCGAAGATCACACCGGAAGCACCGCCCATGCTCATCAGCATGGTCTTGCCCATCTCCTGAAACAGGGAAAAGACGTTATCCCCATTCTCCATGGGCAGCAGCTTCTCTTTTGCCTTCTTCATTCCACGCTCCATGCCGATGCCGTGGTCGCCATCACCGATTTTGCTATCGATTTCCGTCAGGAATGCCTTGCTGTCGATGACCTGATCCGCAACGTGCAGCAGCATATCCCGTGTTTGTACAAATGTGAGCTGTTTCACAAAAGGACCCCCTATTTGGTATGGTTTTTCCCTGAGACCAGGAAGAAAAGAATAAGCCGGAAACCGGTCAGTTTCATAGGAATGACCGGTTTCCGGCGGCTATCATGCGGAAATACGGACCACTCCCGGAAGGAGCGCTATCCGAATCAGAACATTCCGGGGGGATTCCAGTCTTTGATGCCAAGGAGCTCGTTGCACTCGCTGGGGAGGTAGAGGTCATCAAAGAAGGTCTTGGGATCTCCGGTTTCCTTGAACTGCACCATCAGGTCATGGGCGGCCTTCCACCAGCGCATCCACAGGCCGTTGGGCCAGATGGTAATGCGGACACCGGCGGCTCTCAGCTCATCCAGCGTGAAGCAAAGATCCCGGCTGAATTCCATGAGGCAGTACATAACGGGGACTTTGGTTTCCGCGCAGACCCGCTTGATCTCGTCCATATTGTTCAGAACATGGCCATAGAAAACCATGTCTGCACCATGGTCGGCCATGGCATTGCCGCGGCGGATCGCCTCGTCCAGTCCCAGGCAGGAGCCGGCATCGGTCCGGCCGATGATCAAAAAGTTGGGATCTCTCCGGTATTTGACCAGCATGTCCAGCTTGCGCAGATATTCCTCCAGAGGAACGACCTGCACGCCGTTCATGCCGCCGCAGCGCTTGGGCGTGACCTGGTCTTCAAAGTGGGCACCATAGACACCCGCATCCTCCAGATCGTGGAGCGTGCGGCGGGCGTTGAGCTCGTTGCCGTAGCCGGTGTCAGCGTCCATCAGGAAGGGAAGGTCGATGCAGGAGACCATATCATGGGCGTGCTTTACCTGCTCGGTAGCGGTGACCAGACCAATGTCGGGAACACCCAACATGCTGGCCGCGGCCGCCTGGCCGCCCATGTAGGCACCATCAAAGCCAATCTCCTGGACCAGACGAGCGGTAATACCGTCGAACGCACCCACCAGGGTCAGCATTTCATTTCCTTCCAGCACCTTTTTCTTAAAGGCGGCTCTTTTTTCGCCGATCGTCATATCAGTGACTCCTCCTAATCAAATGAAATGTGTTGAGTTTAGCCGAACATGTTGACAAAGAACATCAGATATCCCGGGCATGCAGTCGTGATGATAATGGCAATCAGGCCCACGATGATAAACGGCCAGATCTCCTTTACTGTTGCGCCGAAAGTGGCACCGGTGATCTTGGTGGAAACAAAAATTCCGGCGGCGAAGGGCGGCGTCATGAAGCCGACGCACAGGTTCACCAGAGTAATGGCGCCGAAGTGGATGGGGGTGATGCCGTAGCTCTGGGCAATGGGCAGCAGCAGCGGAGTCATGATCAGAATGGTGGCGTTGATGTCCATGAAAGTACCCATGAACAGGAACAGCACGTTGACCAGGATCAGGAACCCGACACGGGAGGAAATGTTGTTGATGACCAGCTCAGACAGGAACGAGGAAACACCGGCCAGGGTCAGCGCCTTGCCGGAGACGCCGGCGTATGCGTTCAGAAGGCCGATCGCCGCGGTGGAAGCGCCGGAAATCGCGGCGACCTTCCAGAACGTGGCAGTCATTTTCTTCTTCAGAAAGACCCGCGCGATGAACCAGTAAAGGATGCCGTAGATTGCGCTTAAAGCACCGGCTTCAGTAGGTGTGCAGATGCCGCCGTAAATGCAGCCGTAAATAATAACCGGCATCAGCAGAGCGGGAATTGCATTGAAGGTACTGCGCCCCAGGTTGGAAAGATAGCCGCTGGCAGATTGCTTGGGAGGCAGGGAGGCGGGATCCTCTCTGCGGCCGATGCGGATATAGTTCCAGATGATGTAGCCCAATCCAAAAATCAATGCGGGGCCGATGGTGACCATCCAGACGTCAGAAATCTTCTGACCGGCGGACAGTGCATACATAATGCCGGGCACGGAGGGGGGGATCAGGATTCCCAGAAAGCTGGTAGAGGCCAGCATGGCGCTGGTATAGGCTTTGGGATAATGGTACTTCTCCATTTCCGGCGCCATGATTTTGCCGATGGCGCTGATGGTGGCCATAGCGGAGCCGGTCAGAACACCGAACGCCATGGAGGCAAGGATGCAGATGATGCCCAGGGAACCGCGGACACGACCAATGATTCCCCGAATCCAGTCGATCAGGCATTTGGAAATGCCGCTGTGTTCCATCAAAGTGCCGGCGTAAATAAAGAAGGGAATGGCTAGAAAGGTGAAGCTGTCAAGAGAATTGAATGCGGCCTGTCCAACTGTGATGGTATCTAAGTTACAAGTAATGAAAACCAGCAGGGATGCTGCGCCGAGGCCATGAGCCACGGGCATCCTGCAGACCATGCACAGTATCAGAAATGAGGCGATAAAGACTACCAGTGCGATTCCTGCGCTCATAGATGATCACTCCTTTTATTCAGACTTTGCTCCAGATAGATCGCGGATTACCAAATAGATCAAATGGATGATTGAAAGGACTCCGCCCAAATAGACCGATGCATAGATCCAGACCATGGGAATTTGCATGGTGGGGGAAAGCAGGCCTATTTTGTTAATCTGTGCAATATAGTTGCCGAAAATAGAGTTGAAGATCAGCAGGAAGATAATGGTTGTCACATTTCCGATAATATCCACGATTTTTTGGGATTTTTTCTTATCTTTAATGGCTGGGATCTTCTCTAACACCTGGTTGATGATGTCAATTTCAATGTGATCATGATGTGCACAGGCATATGCGGCGCCAATGAAGGTCAGGATAATAAATAGGTAGCGCGCCAGTTCTTCTGCCCAGGCTGTGGAAGTAAAGAAAATATAGCGGGCAAGAACCTCAACAAAAATAACAAGGCACAAACCGACGGTAATAACAACAAGCAAGATTTCTTCAATCGAAAGGATGAAGTTGTTGATCTTGGTGAGAACCGAAAGGATTTTGCCGTCAGATTTCTTCATAAGATTTTCTCCCTAAATCACCAATACTGTGAATGGATGCAGGGACGGCCGCCCCCGCATCCATTCATTTTTTACGCAATCATTACTGGTTGTTCTCAGACAGAGTCTTGTAATCGCCGCTCACAAGGGTGTCGATGATTTCGTCACCGTACAGTTCGCGGGACTCTTCCCAGATACCAACATAGATCTCCTCCAGAGCCGCCTTCATCTCCTCGGAGGGCTCAGTAACAACCCACTGGCCGTTGTCGATGCCTTCCTGGGTGATGCGCTCGGTCTCGGCATAGAAGTCATCGGTGAAGTCAGCGCCGACCTGGTCGCCAACTTCCAGGAAAATGGCCTTATCTTCTTCGCTCAGAGTATCCCAGAAGGGAGAGCCGGCAATGAAGCTGCCGCCGGAATAGCAGTAGTTCAGTTCGCAGATGTACTTCACCACGTCGGTGACACCCTGGTTGATGTAATTGTAAACGGAGTTATCCAGGCCATCCACGGTGCCGGTCTGCAGCGCGGACAGAACCTCGGAGCCGGCAATCATGACGGGCAGAGCGCCGCAGTCCTCATAGAAAGCAACCACAGAGGTGACGGACGGAGTACGGATCTTCAGGCCAGCCAGATCGCTCATCTCGGTAATGGGGCGGACGATGTTGCCCACCTGACGGAAACCGTTGGTGAAGGAGCCGAAACGAACCAGACCGTTTTCCAGCATGATCTCAGCGCACTTGTCGGCGATCCAGCCGTGATCGTAGTACTTCTCGGCCTCGTCGCGGTCAGCCACCAGACCGGGCAGCCACGCGAAGCCCAAGGCGCCGTTGAGGTTGGAGTCCACAGACATGTCGTCACTCAGCATGATGCTCAGAGTGCCCAACTGCAGCATCTGGCACATATCATTGCAGGTACCCAGAGAGTTGGCTGCCAGGACCTCGCCGACCAGGCGGCCACCGGATGCTTCCTTGACGCCATCAACCAGAGCCTGGCAATACTGAACGCGGTTTTGTGCGTCGGTGGAAATGGTGTAGTTGATCACGTCGGTGCTTTCGGTCTCGCTGTCAGTAGTAGATGCGGTATCGCCAGAATCTGTAGTATCCTGACCTCCGCCACAGGCGGTCAGCCCCATCATCATAACCATAGCGAGGAGCAGCGCAAAGATATTTTTCCTTCTCATTCTCAATTCTCCTATCCTTGTTAGATTTACATTTTTTAATTTTTTTAAAAAATGTAAATCAATGATATCATTTGCTAACTTACTTTGCAATATATTTCGTTAAATTTGTCGTATTACACTGATTGCACTTGGAATTTATATATATTTTCAACAATTATACGTTGATATAGCGTAAAAAAACAAATTATAATATATGTGTACTTTTCAATTACAAACTATCAAAAAGCCTAAATATGTGGATTGACTTTTTTGCACTATTATATATAATGCTGGTTATAGAAAAATATTTTTAAATCATATTTACATTTTTAAACATAGGAGGAAATAACGATGAAAACCAGCAAAAACGCCAGACTTCGGGAGCTGATCGCAGGGCCGGGTATTGTGGTAGCGCCAGGGTGCCACGATGGATTAACTGCCAGATTGATTCAGAAAAACGGGTTTGAAGTGGCCTACATGGGTGGCAATGGCTCTGTGGCCAGCTACCTGGGGTTGCCGGATATTGGCTTGGCTACGCAGACGGAGATGGTGACCCGTGCCCGGTATCTGGCGGATGTCCTGGATATTCCTCTGGTATGTGACGCCGACACGGGATACGGCGATGTCAGTGCTGTGGTGCGGACGATCCGGGCGTATGAGGCGGCCGGCGTCAGTGGCGTCCATCTGGAGGACCAGGTGATGCCCAAAAAGTGCGGCGCCATGGAGGGTGTGCAGGTGGTCCCTGTGGAAGAGGCCTGCGCCAAGATCCGGGCCGCCATCGCGGCACGGCGGGACCCCAACTTTGTGGTCATTGCCAGAACCGACAGCTTCAACACCTACGGCGTAGATGAGGTTATCCGGCGCTGCAAGCTTTTCTGGGACGCGGGAGCCGATATGCTGATGCCGGAAAATCTGGTAGAGCGGGAGGACGTGGCCCGGGTGGCAGCGGAGCTGACGGCGTATCAGTCTCCCGTACGGCCGGAAAAGCCTGTGGTCCTTTACGATGTCTGCGAGTTCACCCGCGGACAGATCTACAGCAACGAGGAACTGGAAGCCATGGGCTACCATTTCGTTATCCATCCCCTGGGCTCGATCCTGATGGAGGCGCGGCTGCTGGACCGTTTTTACAAGGAGTATCAGGAAAAAGGAACCACCCTGGCACTGTATGATGAGGGACTCTTCGAGAAGCGCCCGGTGTATCAGGACATCTTAGGCTACTCTGATGCCATGGCGCTCCGGGAAGCGTACAAAACCGGCCAATGACAGGCTGACCGATCTTTTTAAAGGAGAGCGCCGTATGAAATGCTTCATGGGGATTGACTGCGGGACCAGCGGGATCAAGGTTGTCCTTCTGTCGGAGGCAGGAGAGCTCCTGGGTTCCGGGTACAGTGAATGTGACCTCATTACGCCCCGGCCGGGCTGGGTGGAGCAGTCGCCGGAGAGCTGGTGGAATGCCTGCTGTGAGGCGGTAAAGGCTGCGGTCCATAACTCCGGACACGGCAGAGATGTGGCCGGCATCGGATTTTCCGGACAAATGCAGGGCTGCCTGCCGCTGGACGGGGAAGGTCGTCCTATTGGAAACTGCATCATCTGGCTCGATCAGCGTGCGGGGCAGGAAACAGCGGAGATCGAGTCTTTGCTCCCTGACGAAGAGGCGGTCCGGCTCACCGCGAATCACTGCCTGAACAGCTTCTGGGCACCAAAGCTCCTTTGGCTGCGAAACCACCGGCCTGAGGATTTTGCCCGGACCCGCAAAGTGCTGTTTACCAAGGATTACATCCGCTACCGGATGACCGGTGAAATCGCGACAGAGGTCAGTGACGCGTCCCTGTCGTTTTTCCTGAATGTGGCGGAGCGCCGCTGGGCGCCGGAGGTGTTCCGGCGCCTGGGGCTCGATCCTGCCCTGGCGCCGGAACGGCTGCTGGAGTCGTCGGAGGTCGCTGGATTTTTGCTGCCGGAGATCGCCGCGGAATGGGGCCTCCCGGCGGGAATCCCGGTAGCGGCCGGCGGCGGGGACCAGCCGGTAGGCGGGGTCGGCGGGGGCATTGTGAAGCCGGGCCTCATCAGCAGCACCATCGGAACCAGCGGTGTGGTGTTCGGGTGCACCGCCCAGCCTCTGGTGGATTCCCAGCGGCGGGCCATCATGACGATGGCTCATGCGGTTCCGGGCCAGTGGTGCTTCCTGGGCCTGGTGCTCAGCGCTGGTGGTACCTTCAAGTGGCTGCGGGATACCTTTTTCCGCCGGGAAAAGCAGGAGTATGCCGCCAAAGGGCTGGACGTCTACGATTACATGACCGCCCTGGCGGAAAAGGCGCGGCCGGGCTGCGAGGGGCTGATGTGCCTGCCGTACCTGAACGGCGAGAAGACTCCCATCACAGACGAAAACGCCAGAGGCGTCTTTTTTGGCCTGTCCTATCGCCACGGCCCGGGCGAGATTGCCAGAAGCGTCATGGAGGGTGTCACGTTTGCCATGCGGGATACCATCGAGATCTGCCGGAGCATGGGGCTCAATGTCTCTGAGGTCCGCTCCAGTGGCGGCGGCGCGAAGAGCCCCCTTTGGCGGCAAATTCAGGCGGACATCTATCAGGCAAACGTTGTGACCATGAATCTGGAGGAGGGGCCCGCCGCGGGCGCGGCGATTCTGGCGGCCGTAGCCTCCGGCTATTTCCGGGATGTCGCAGAGGGTTGCGATGCCTGGCTGAAGCCTGTCAGCACGACAGAACCCATTCGAGCCAACGCGGAACTGTATGAGGCATACTATCAGACATACCATCAGTTGTATGCCGACTTGAAACAAACCTTCCGCAGTCAAGCTGAGATTGTCGAGCGGACACTTTGAGACTGAATGGAGGAGAAGACGTGGAATTACTTTTAGGAATCGACATTGGGACCAGCGGGGCACGGGCCGGCATTTTTGACCGGAACGGCAACTCCCTGATCTTCTGTGAAAAGAGCATTCCGCTTTACACACCGCATTCCGGTTGGGCGGAACAGGACCCGGATGACTGGTGGCAGGCCGTAGGCGCGGCGTGCAGACAGGCGATCCAGGACAGCGGTCTCAATCCCGCGGACATTGCCGGCGTGAGCTTTGACACAACGAGCTGCACGGTGGTTGTGTCCGGGGATGACATGGTGCCGCTGCGCCCGGCCATTCTGTGGATGGACATGCGGGCGTCGGATCAGGCCAAGCGGATCGCCGCCTCGGGACACCCGATGTTGAAGTACAACGGATACGGGCCGGTGTCAGCGGAGTGGCTGCCATCCAAAGCGCTGTGGCTGAAGGAGAATGAGCCGGAATTGTATCAGAAGGCCACCCGTATCTATGAGTGCACGGACTGGCTTACCTACCAGTTGACGGGACAGTTCACCGCCAGCCTGAACCATGCCTCCTGCCGCTGGTATTACAACTCCAGGGAGGGCGGATACATGGCCGATTTCTACGCCTGCATCGGCCTGGAGGATTTGCTTCCGAAACTTCCGGAGCAGGTGGTCCCCATGGGGACACAGGTGGGAACGCTGACGGAGCGGGCCGCCGCTCATCTGGGCCTGCGCCCCGGAATCCCCGTAGGCGAGGGCGGTGCGGATGCCTTTGTGGGCGTTATTGGCCTCAACGCCATCCAGCCGGGCAAAATGGCACTGATCACCGGTTCCTCTCATCTCCATGTGGTACAGACGCAGGAGGAGACCCACAGCAACGGCATGTGGGGTGGATACCCGGATGCCATCGTGCCGGGCCTTTATATGATGGAGGGCGGTCAAACTTCCACAGGTTCCATTATCAACTGGATCAAAAACCAGCTTTGCGGCAACTATCAGGCGGAAGCCCGGGAGCGGGGGTGCAGCGTCTACGACATTCTGAATGAGAGGGCGGAACGTCTGCCGATTGGCTCTGATGGCCTGGTGGCACTGGATTATTTCCAGGGCAACCGCACGCCCCATGTGGACTCCGACATCCGGGGACTGTATTACGGGCTCTCTCTGGGCCACACCCCGGCCCACCTATACCGGGCATCGGTGGAGAGCGTTTGCTTTGGAACCAAGATGATTATGGATGTCTTCGCGGAGAATGGCGTAACCTTTCAGGAAATTGCCATCTGCGGCGGGATCGTGAAGAGCCCCTTCTGGCTCCAGGCCCACGCGGACGTGGCCAATGTGCCGCTCACGGTACCGCGGGTGTCCGAAGCTCCGTGCCTGGGATCCGCTATTTTGGGCGCGGTGGCCGCTGGCGTCTATCCGGATATCCAGTCTGCCGCCGACGCAATGGTCGCCACGGACAGAGTCATCACGCCGGACGCCGGCCGGCACGAGGAGTACATGTTCTATTTCAATCGATACAAGGCGCTGTACCCGCTGATTCGGGACTGGGCGCACTCGGTGACAGGCTACGCCTCGGGAAAGGGCAAAGGGTGAGCGGTATGCCGGAGATATCCGCGTCGATTCTTAGCTGCGACCATGCCTTTATTGGCGATGCAGTCCGCCGAGCAGAGGCCGCCGGTGCGGGCTCCATCCATGTGGACGTAATGGACGGGCACTATGTGGGCAATTTGACCTTTGGCCCCAAACTGATCCGGGACCTGCGGCGGATCACCAGCCTGCCGATTCATGTACATCTGGAGGTTGGGGAGCCGGACGCGGTGGCACCCCTTTTCTATGACGTGCCCTGCGACTCCATCGTATTTCAGATGGACGCCGCCTCCAACCCGATTCATCTGCTTCGGGAGATCCGTTCCTCCGGGAAGCGGGCCGGCGTGGGCCTGGGACCGGCGTACGGCACGGAGACCATCCGTTACATTACCGGGTATTTGGACGAGCTGATCGTTATGAGTGTGGAGCCTGGGTATGCGGGCCAGGCATTTGAGCCGTCTGTGTACCAAAAGCTGGAGGAGCTGAAGCAGACCCGGCCCGGTTATTCCATCAGTGTGGACGGCGGTGTGAACCCAGGAAATGCCGCCCGTCTGCGAGACGCCGGGGCGGAGATCCTGATCTGCGGTTCTTCCGTCTTTGACGGAAATATTGAAGAGAATGTGACCAGGCTGCTGAAGGCGCTTTAGAAGCGGATTGGACAGGAGAAAATCCCCTCAGAAAAAATTTGCTTATGGGTGTTTTGAAAAATTCTTCCATGAAATCCTATTGCGCAAAAGAATACTGAATGTTAAACTGTAAACATAAATTCTGGAAAATTTGTTAAGATTTGGGGGGATTTCATGTCCATCCGCGAGGACGCTAAATACTCGATGAAAATCAAGGCCTTATATTATCTGTATGAGAAAAATTACACGCAGACCGATGTGGCGGAGAAGCTGAGAATCTCCCGTGTCACGTTAGGGAAGTGGCTGGATGAGGCTAAATCGGAAGGAATGATCCGGTTCAACATTGTCGATGCCCGGGATGAGCTGCCCCTGGTCCGAATGGAAGAGGAGTTAAAGTCCCTCTTCCACCCGGATGACGTGCGGGTCTTCAACGCAAAGAATCTGGACGATGCCGGTATCATGTGGAAGATCGGCAGCAGCGCCGCGGCGTACATAGACCAGGAAGTCCACAGTAACATGCGCATTGGTGTTACCTGGGGCAGGACGCTGAACTTTATGGTCAATGAACTCACGGTCAATCCCAGCGTCAAGGGACTGGAGGTCTACTCCCTGATCGGCGGTACCTCCAGCAGTGAGGCGCTGCAGCCCGGTGTGCTGGCCCAAAATTTTCTCAACAAGTATAACGGTTCCCTTCGAATCCTGGCGGCTCCCTTCATTTGCTCCTCCGAAAAATTATGCGAGGACCTCCGAAAGGACGAGCAGATCGCCAGCGTGTTGGAGGGGATGAAAAACCTGGACCTTACGCTGGTGGGCATTGGCGAGGAACCCGTGCGGGGTAGCAGTGTGCTGGGCGACTATCCCTTCGATGCCGATATCATTCAGGAACTGGTGGACCAGCAGGCTGTGGGAGACATCTGCGGGAACTTCATCGATATTAACGGATCCATCTGCAAAACATCCCTGAAGAAGCGGACAGTGTCCATTGATATCCGCGAGCTTCGCCGGCACAAAAAAGTCGTGGGGATCGGCGGAGGGTCCAGGAAGGTACGCTCCATCCTGGGGGCTCTCCACGGAGGATACCTGGATGTTTTGTTGACGGACAGCAATACTGCCAGTGCGGTGATCGAAATGGAGAAGGCGTATCGGGCAAAGAGAGTGTTCTGATAGATTATTATCCTTTGCTAACCTATTTTGCCTTTTAAAACAAAGCCACATTTTTGTGGCTTTGTTTTTTTATCGGCACTATTCAGCATAAAAAAGTGAGAATTTCCGCCATAAAAGGTTTCTGCCACTTGACAGGGCAGCATGATCGTGCTATTCTGTCTTTAACAAAAATAAATTAAATTTACAATCGTAAATTTCAAGAGAACAGGGAGGAAAGACATGGAACGCACAAAGGACTTCTACTGGAAGGACAAAGACTTTTGCCGGACGTTGATGCTGCGTATGATGGTAGTCAACAAATTTGAGGAGACGGCTTTTTGGCTGTTTGGGCAGGGGCTGGTACATGGGACGATGCACCTGGGTGTCGGAGAGGAGGCCACGGGCATCGGCACGACGGCGGCCCTGAAGAAAGAGGACTACATGCTGGCGACCCACCGTGGCCACGGCCAGGCCATCGGAAAGGGTGTGGATATCCGTTCTATGATGGCGGAGATTCTGGCCCGGGAGACGGGAACCAACCACGGAAAGGGCGGCTCCATGCACATCTGCGACTTTGACAATGGTATTCTGGGTGCCAACGGTATTCTGGGCGCCAATGGGCCCATCGCCTGCGGAGCTGCCCTCACCATTCAGATGAAAAAAATTCCCGACCGGATTGCCGCGTGCTTTTTTGGCGATGGTGCTTCCAATGAGGGCGCCATGCACGAGTCCATGAACCTGGCTGCGGTTTGGGGGCTTCCCGTGCTGTTTGTGCTGACCAACAACACCTATGGTATGTCAACACCGCTGAGCAAGGTGGTACATGACATGGATCTGACCAAGCGCGCCTATCCCTATGGCATGAAGGCCTTTGAGTGCGATGGAAACGACATTTTGGCTGTCTACGAGACCGTGCGGCAAGCCCGGGAATACGTGGTCGCCAACGGTCCTGCCCTGGTGGTGGAACACACCTACAGAACCTCCGGGCACAGCAAGTCGGACGGAAACCAGTATCGTACAAAAGAGGAGATCCAGTACTGGAAAGAGCGCAGCCCCATTGTGCGCTTCCGCCAGGAACTGGTGGAGCAGAATGTCATGACAGAGGAAGAAATAGACGCTCTGCAGGCGCAGGCTGATCAGATCATTGCCGATGCCGTGGAGTATGCGAAGGCACAGCCCCAGCCCAGGGTAGAGGACCTGGAGCGGGACGTCTATGCGGATTGAGGAGGACGGAGAGATGAGTAATACACGGGAGATCACCTACCGCGAGGCTGTGCGGGAGGCCATGTGTGAGGAAATGCGCCGGGACGAAAACGTCTATTTCATGGGCGAAGACATCGGCGTATACTGCGGCGCCTTTGGTGTGTCCAAGGGAATGATTCAGGAGTTCGGCGAAGAGCGTGTGCGGGAGACCCCCATCTCCGAGACCGCGTTCGTGGGCGCGGGAGTGGGCTCCGCCATCACCGGCATGCGCCCCATTGTGGAGCTGATGTTCTCCGACTTCATGGCAGTGTGCTATGACCAGATCATTAACCAGGCCGCGAAAATGCACTTCATGTTCGCCGGGAAAGTCAACGTCCCTATGGTCATCCGAACAGCGGCTGGCGGTGGAACCGGCGCGGCGGCGCAGCACTCCCAGTCCCTGGAGCAGATGTACTGCAACGTCCCGGGGCTGAAAGTCGTCATTCCCTCCACGCCTTATGATGCGAAGGGACTTTTGAAGTCCGCCATTCGGGACAACAACACTGTGATTTTCCTGGAGCAGAAAAAGCTTTACAAGGAGAAGGGCCCTGTTCCGGAGGAGGATTATGTGATTCCCCTGGGCGTGGCATCTCTGGCGCGGGAGGGTACGGACGTATCCGTCATTACCTATGGCCGCATGGTTCAGATGAGTCTGCAGGTGGCGGAGAAGCTGGCGGCCGAGGGCATTTCCGTGGAGGTCCTGGATCTGCGCACCCTGAGCCCCCTGGACCGGGATGCCGTTATTCGGACTGCCCGCAAGACACGGCGGGTGGTTGTTGTCCACGAATCGGTGCAGTTTGCCGGATTCGGCGGTGAGATCGTCAGCACCATTGCGGACAGCGACGCGTTTTACTACCTGGATGCGCCCATCAAGCGGGTGGGCGGGCTCTATTGCCCGGTGCCTTTCAACCCCCAGTTGGAGGCCAGCGCATTTCCGACGCCGGAGCGTATTGAGGCCGCAATACGGGATACGCTGTAATCTCTTGTAGTACGCCAAGGAGGAACGCTATGTTGACCGAAATTTATATGCCGAAAAATGGCATGGACATGACAGAGGGAACCATTATCGCCTGGCTGAAGCAGGAGGGCGACCAAGTGGAGATGGGGGAGCCCATCATGGAGATCGAAACAGACAAGATCACCATGGAGTCGGAGGCCCCCGCGTCCGGTATCCTGCTGAAGCAATTGTATCCGGCCGGCACCACGGTCCCCGTGCTGACCACGATCGGATACATCGGGGAAGCGGGGGAAGTTTGTCCCGAGGTAGGAGGCGAAGCCTCCCATACGGAAGCTGCCTCCAATGGCGGGGCCGATTTCAATGAGCAGACCTCTGGTACCGCGTCTTTCCGAAAGGATTCCGCTGGATCCGATGAGGTCGCGGCTACGCCGTATGCCAGGACCCTGGCAAAGGAGCGGGGAATTGATCTGCGAACCCTTCACGGAAGCGGCGGTCACCAGGAGATCCGCGGCGTGGATGTGGAGAGCGTCGCGGCGGTTCGGGCGACTCCCACAGCAATGGCCATGGCGAAAGACTGCGGCGTGGACCTTGCGGGGCTCCAGGGTTCCGGCATCGGTGGGAAAATCCGGAAGGATGATGTCCTGGCGGCGGTCAGAGCCAACGAACAGCAGACCACGGCGCCCAGCTCCCGTCAGCCGTTGAGTACTATGCGGCGGACCATTGCCCGGCGGATGCTGTCCAGCCATCAGGAGATCCCCTGTGTGACGACCTGCGTCAAAGTGGACATGACAAAGCTGGTGGAACTGCGGCGTGAGATCAACGAGAACCGGGATGCCGCGGAGCGGATCTCCGTCAATGACCTTATTCTGAAGGCCACCGCCCTGGCATTGCGGAAAAACGAGCGGTTCCGCATGTCCATTCAAGAAGATTCCTATGTGCTACAGGAGAATATTGACATCGGTTTTGCGGTGGGCCTGGAGGACGGGCTGCTGGTGCCGGTCATTCGGGATGTGGACCGCAAGACGGTGGCAGCCGTTTCCCGGGAAGCCAAGGAGCTGGCCCGTCTGGCCAAGGACGGCGGCTTGAAGCCGGAGATGTGCGGTGGAGCCTGCATCACAGTGTCCAACCTGGGTATGTTTGGAACATATTGCTTCACTCCTATTATCAACCAGCCGGAGGCATCTATTATCGGTGTATGCAGCATCGAGGATGAGCTGGCACTCCGGGACGGGGCTGTGGTCGTCCGCAAGACCTCCATCCTCTGCACCACATACGACCACCGCATTATCAACGGCATTGAGGCCAGCCGGTTCCAGGCGGACATGAAGGCGATCCTGGAGCATCCCACGGACCTTCTGCTCTGAGACCCATTTTCAACAGAACGCCACTTCCTTCAAAACCAGAAGAAAGGAAACTGCCCACTAGCCGCAAGCTGTGGGTGTGGGAATTTTTATGAACTTCTTTATGCCTGTCCACATCTTGATGTATTCCAATTGCATCCGGCAAGCGGCAGCGGACCTGGACCGGATGGGAACTCGTGCGCTGATGATTACGGATGGCGCCTCCGACGCAGCCACTGCACTGGATCAGACGATTGCAACGTCAGGACGGCTGCAAATCGTTTCCGGGCGGGATATTTGTGGGGAACTGTTGACCGTGGAGCAGATTGAGGAGATCTGCCAGGAAATGACGCGCTCAGAGACAGACATGGTGCTGGCTGCTGGCTCTTCCCGGGCAGTGAGTGCCGGAAAGCTCTGCCGGCAAGCCTTTGCCGAACGGACGGGACAACGTCTGCCCCTCGTTCTGTGTCCGATTCCCCAGGAGGCGGGGAGCGGAGTGACCCCATATGCCTGTTCCCGCGACCGGGCCGGACGATTGCGGTGCCAATCCTCCACGCAACTGTACGCCGATCTGCTTTTGCTGGATGCCCAATGCGCGGGGGAAGGTGCTTCCTCCTTATGGATGTATGCGCTTGTGGAAGCCATGGCGTATCTGTTGGAAGCCATGGTTCTCTCCAGGGGTTCGTTGTTGAGCAGAGGATTCATCTATGACTCCCTGTCGGATATTTGCTTTGGACTCAAATCTCTGGATGAGGATCTGGTGGATTCCCTCGCTCAGGAGGTGATGGGCCGGAGCATCCTGAAGGCGGGAATTGTTGCCGGCCAATCCGGCAGCAGCCTGCTGTATGCTCTGGAAAGCCGCCTCTCTCAGCGGAAAAACATTTCTTCCGGCAAGGCCGCGGCACGGTTGCTTTCTTCCTACACAGAGTATCTGTGGTCCCGCGACTCTCACAAGGTCCAGAGCTTTTTCGGACAGATGGGATTCCGGAACGTCGCTGAATTTACACAGGAGTTCTGCTTCCTGTTCCCCGAGGATCGAATCCTTACGGAAGCCGAAGCAGAGGAAATAGCCCAGGAGATTGTGGAAGAGCGCAGATCATGGGGGCTTGAGACGCCCGGTACGGAAGAGATCTCCCGGATCCTGAGCACGGTATGATCACCCATTTGAGGGCTTGAAAAGCTTGAAGAAACCGGCGGCGGAACGCTGCTGAGACAGAGACCACAGCTCCAGAAAGCTGTGGAGAGGTGGATAAGCAGCTTCTTCTGGGAAAAGAAGCCTGAATACAAGCTGGCAAAGCAAAAGGCCGGCCGGACAAGAGAACTCTTGTCCGGCCGGCTTTCTGTTATGAGAGCTGTGTGGTGATGCAAGGTGATTGCAGTGAATGTGAAGGCTGCGTGAAAAAGAATGACAGGGTGGCTTCCCAAGGAAATCTCTGAAAAAACCATCGTTGAAATGGATAAATGCCCACCAAAAACAAGACCAGACGTTTCGGACCTTCCCTAAAAAGCACAAGATACGATCAACTTTGAGATCTGCGCAACCGTGCTTGTAAAGAGAAGCCCTGACGCGGCTTCCAGGTTGCCGGCGCCTCTGCTTTGGTAAAATTGCGGTACATTGCTTCACTCTTGTATATGGCCTGTACTATTTTAAATAGGTTTCTATGGTGTAACGGCCCCGGTTGACGGTGGACTTGCCGTATTGAATGGCCCGCTGTGGGCATTCGTTGATGCAGCGCAGACACTGGTAACACTGTTTGCCCCAGGCAGGTTTACCGCTCTCAAGGGTGATGGTGGCGGCGGGGCAGTTTTTGGCACAAAGACCACACCCATTGCAGGCATCCGTGGCATAAAAGGCCTTTGTACTCCGGGCGAAGTGATTGAATCCGAAATTGACTATGCTGGATTTCAACCCGGCGTGTGTTCCTTCCTCCACGCGATATACCTTTTTCCGCTGGGTAATCTCTTGGGACAGCCGTTGGATTTCTCTGTAGGCTGCGTCGATTTTCTGCCGGGCTGTCTGTGGGTCGTCTATATCCGCGCCGATGATGTAATTGTTGGGCATCACCAAGCTGTAACTGCTGTCAAGCGGGTAGATCTCAGAAAGCTTCCTCATGGACAACCCCGCTTCCGCCCCGCAGGTGCAGACGCCAAAGGTGAAGGCATCCGTTGAGCCCAGGGCTCTTGCAAAGGAAATCAACGGCGCTGGCGCGCCCCACGCATAGACGGGAAATACCAGTCCGATCTGGGATTCGCTTTTGAGGTCGGGTACATTGCCTGGAGTGAAGATATCCCACGCTTCATCGCCTGTGAAAGCCGCGATCTGGCGTGCCGCCCACCGGGAATTACCGGTACCGGAAAAATAGAAGATCATGTCGCACGATCCTTTCTCGTAGCAAACGTTTCGTAATTCCCGTCACCTGTTCACAGACGGGCGCAAGTGAAAACACAGTGTGGCGGAACTGCTTCAAAAGAGGCGTTTGTTTTTTGCCTTTTTGATACTGGTATTCTCCAGATAACAACTCAGTCAGAGTCCTTCTGCTTCTCAAAATAGGCAATTTCGCAGAGCAGCTTGCCGGATCTTGTGCGGAAGATATTATCCAGGACTTTTTGAATGGTATCCCGGCAGATTGCGTCCTCATAAAAGTTCACGAGGAAATCTGCCTCTATGAGAATCTGATAATCCATTCCCTCCACATGTGTGTAGGTGTGATGATGGCCGACTAAATAACAAATCCGATCAATGTCCGCTTGACTGAGCCCCAGTTCCTCCAGCATGATGCGTGCGTAAGCGGGGCCCTCCTGCTCTTGGAGCTTTCCGTTGCAAGTGCCGTATTTCTCCTCTGACGGTCGTATGCCAATATCGTGTACCAGAGCAGCGCATTCGGTCAAGAATTGCGTGTGTTCATCCAGATTCTCCATACGGCCGATCATTTGCGCGAAACGATGTACTTTTACGAGATGATGGATGCGCTTGACATCATTTTGATTGAACCGCATCATATTCAATTCCAGTAAATCAATTTGCCTTTCACGTTCCATGGGATCCTCCTACTGTTTGGCCCCCTGCATATAGAGAGCCAGTCATTCTTTCCCCGACGGGCTTTGAAATATAGCCTGGATTTGCACCATTTCTTCGCTGCTTGGGTCATTTTCATAACAATTGACAATTCAATCGGCTTCGATCAGAAGCTGCAACGCCGGATCTCGTGGGCAATCGTAGTCATGGTGCCGTTCCACCAGTTCAATGATACGGGGAACATAGGATGGCGGATAATTGGCCTCGGACAAAAAGCTTCGGACAAGTCGGGGGGCTTCCTTTTTTTGTTTTTCCTGGCTGGCGTCCCCATGATGGTGCTCTTTGCAATATTTGATGGCAATATCGTGTAGAATTGCGGCAGCATGCAAAATCTGCTGCTCCTGAGGGGAAAGCCTGGTGTGTTCCCCGCGTAATTTGGCTAATGTATAGACCATCAAAATATGCTGTGTGCGGCGGCGATGTCCCTGCTCATAGCATTATAACGCCTTACGCAAGAGTTCTGCTTCATGGTTCATCGATCTGCCAGCATCCTTTCCTGAGGTTACACGCTGCTGTTGATAGGATAGCGGAAATAAACAGAAGATGATGTTGCGGTTGCCACATGATGGACAGAAACGCATGCTGAATCACGAAAAGATCTCCATGCCGATTTCTGGTAAAACACAATACCGGTCGCACAAATTACCGGTGCACTTCCCGAAATGGGTGAGCAGACGTATGCTGTTGGTACATATGGTACATGGGTCGGTGGGGTCAAATAATGGTAGCAGTCCTCACACAATCACCATCAAAAAATGGCACATGGGAGGTCAGCCATATTGCGGACAACAAGAGTGCGATCCAAATTCTCAGTGGTTATGTGACCGCGGAGATCTGGATATCCGCGTTACAAAGACAACAGCCGATATGGAACAGATCATCCCGTACGCTTATAGCATCGATCTGTAGTCCGGCTCATTCACATTGGACAAGAACAGCTCGATTACCAGCGACAGCAATGGACTTTATGTAAGAGCTGCGGCGACGGTTGATATTTATGGCAACATGATGACAACGAGTGACCATCAGAGCGATCAGGCCATTCAGGGATTTGGCAATAACAACACCCCCGCAAACAGCGTCCACCATCATCCATCATCTATGAACGCAGCAGAGGAAGCGGCCCCCAGCATTGAGAAGCTGATCATTACCGGCGGCACCGGTACGGAAAAAGGTGCCCTCCTCATCCCCAGCGTGGACCAGTTCAAGGCCTTCCGGAATGATGCTAGGAGTGGAAAAACCTATGCCGGACAGCATGTCAAGCTGACCGTGTCCATCGACATCTCTGAGCAAACTGACTGGCCCCCTATCGGCACTGGTGCCCGCGACAGTGAGACGATACAGAGGTGTCCGGGCCCTTCTGTGATACATTTGACGGCAATGGCCAGGCCATTTCCAGGCTGAAGATCACCTCCGACAGTAACGGCACCACCGCGGGCAAGGCTTGCTACAGTGACGAAGCCAAGGAAATGCTGATTGCCCGCTGCACCAACAATTCCGACAATGGTGGATATTTGGGCGGCATCGTGGGCGGTATCACCGCCGGTACCGCCACTTGCGTTCAGCTTGCGGTCATCCTGTGGCGTTTCTACCAGACCACAGCGGTCTGACCGTCCGGATAGCAAATCACATTACAGGCAGCCCCCGGCGTCTAAACGACGCCGGGGGCTGATTTTTCAGCGGGGACAGGAGGAAACAATGCACGGCTCCCGATGCCGCTTACCGGTCCATCAGGCGGCAGAGCATGACGGCGGCCTGGCCCCGGGTGGCGAAGGCGGTGCCGTTATAGGCACCATTGACCAGCCCCAGGCCCTGGGCCAGGGCAGCGTAGCCCAGCTCGTCAGCGGGGATGGATGCCCGGTCCGGGTAAGCGCAGGTAAAGATGCCCTCCAGCCGGGCCACAGTGCCGTAGCCGGCGGCGTCCAGCAGGTACTGGACCAACCGGCTGCGGGTCACTGTCCCATCGTCATCCCGGTCAGCACGGGTCAGAATGCCCATGGAATAGGCGGCAGAATAGGCATCGTTCCGCTCCTGTTCCGTAGCCTGGGCAGGGTCCAGAGGATAGTAGTTCAGACTGTACAGCAGGCACACCAAGTCCCATTGTGTCAGGACCTTCCCAGGCTGGAAGGTGCCGCTGGCATACCCCACGCCGAAGCGGGCCAGCCGCTGGATGTTGCTCTGGGCCCAGTGGCCCTCCACGTCGCCGTAGGACAACCCCTCCTCCTGGCTTTGCCAGGAATAGGCCATGGGCTCGCCGCTCTTGGCGTCGATGCCCCGGCAGTCATCCTCCCGCTCCAGAGTGTAGCCCAGCTCCAGGTAGTAGTAGGCGGTCAGGCCCATCTGGGTCAGCCGCTGGGTGACGGCATCGGTACCTGTCAGCTCCCGAGGCACCAGCAGATAGCCCAGAGTCACGTCATAGGTGTCCATCCAGGCGTCCATGGCGGCCTGAGCGGAGATGATGCCCTGGGGAGAATCAAAGGTGACGGCTTCATCGTACCGGAAGGAGAAACCACACACGGAGCCGTCTGTGGAGTCGATGCGAATGGTATAGTTCTGCTCCGGGAAGAAGTAGCCGTTTTCCTTCCGGGCAAAGCGGAAGGAGTAGGCGGAGACGCTTTGAGTATTCTCCAAAGGCACTGCCGTGTCGTCGGGGGTCTCATAAAAGGCCAGATGGGTGTAACGCTCCCCGTAATAGGTCTTCAGGAAAGCCTCAGCCTTGGTGCGGGCATCTGTCTCGGTGATGGAGGCCTTGTCCTCCTCGTTCCAGGGAATGTAAGAGTAGAGGTTCTGGACCTGGCCGGTCCGGGCATCCACGGTAAAAGTCCGGGTCAGCACATCCTCCCCGTCGGCACGGCTGTACCGCAGGACACAGGTTACCGGGGCCTCACCGCCCTCCTCCGCCTCGCCCACGGAGAAACTGGCAGAAGCGAGGGTGTAGTTGTCCAGACCATACTCCGGCACGGCCCGCAGGGCCTTGTCCAGAGCGTTCTGAGATTGGACACCCTCCAATTGCTGGATGCCGGCCTGTTCCGCATCCGACAGACCCTCGCCGGCATCGGAGGCACTGCTGCTCTCCGTGGCGGCGTCGTTGGCGGCGCCACCCATGCCGAACCGGTACATCAGCTCTTCCAGTTCCGACAGATCCACCAGCTTACCGGTTTTGGCGTCCACGTAGAAGGTATGGACCGGATCGGGCAGATAGCAGAGAACAGCCTGCGTGCTGTCTTCATCCGGCAAAACGTATTCCAGCCGCAGGGACTGGGTGGTCCGCAGAGACTGGGCGGCGGCGGACTGGCTGGCCTGTGCGGTCGCGGAGGGGATGCTGCCCAAAAAGGCGTTCTCCGGCACATCCCGCCGGAAACGGGTGACCAGGTTGTCAGTGGCCCGGACGGTGACGGAGTAGCTCAGAGGTGAGGGCAGACCGTTCAGCGCAATGGTGCCGGAGAAGCGGAAGGCCGTACTGTCCAGCCGGTCCAGGCCTGTGGGCTCCTCCAGAACAACCGACTCTCCGGAACCCAGCACCCGCTTCAAAAAAGCTTCTGCGTCAGCCTGCGCCTCCTCCGGGTTTCCCTGGGGGAAGGCGGGCAGACCGGTGCTGGGACGGGAGACCGTCTCGGCGGGATTGAGGGTATAGCTGACTACAGTGCCATCCGCCAGAGCGCTGACCGACAGAGAGCCAGTGTCGCCGCTCCAATAGAGATACCAGAGGGGTGTCAGTTCTCCCTCTTCATAGTTGCCGCGGAAGTTGGTGTAATCATCGGTGTCCAGGCCCAGCGTGTTTTTGACGGACTGGGTGACCTGTTCCAGCTCTTTGTCGGAACCGCCTTCGGCGGCCGCCGCGGGAAGAGCGGTGGAGAGGGCCAGCAGAAGAACCAGGAGCAGAGAAAACATCCTTTTCATGATTGTACCTCCATTCTCTTTTGGGAACAACGAGGAACTTACCTATACTATAGATATAGACGGAAAAAATGTCAAAGGGTTCCATGCCGGCAGAAAAATATATACCCATTTTAGGGGTATATCGAAATAGCAAGTAAAAAACGAGATCTGTGGTGCCGGAAGACCGTCCTTCCTGTTTCCCAGGCCAGCGGGGGACAGGAAAAGACCTGTCAGGAGACCACTGTCTGCCGTTCTCCCTGGAGGAGGGGAGATGATGGCCGCCACGGAAAATCAAAAGAGCGAACTGATCGTCTGTCAGTTCGCTCTTTTTCTCACGATGGTGGTTGAGCCGGTCAGAACTCCAGGCTGCCCTGGGAAATGCACTTGCCGCTGCGCCGGTCAAAAAGCAGGATCTGCCGGCCACAGATGGATACCGGCACGCTGGTGCCGATGGTGAACAGGGAGCTGCCGAAGATCACACCGGTGAGCAGGAAATCGTCGATACGGACCTTGATGGTGGATTCCATGCCGGTGGGCATGGCACCGTAGATCTCACCCTCCAGGGAGCTCTGGTCCGCAATATCCAGGAATTCAGGCCGGATACCCAGTACCAGATCCTGATTGGTCAGTACCGGCTCCTCCCGCAGGGAGTCATCGTCCTCTTCCACCTTGGAGATGTGGTAGCGGAAGGTCTCGTCCTTGTTGCCCTTTTCCACGTAGGACTTCTCCGCCGCCTTTTTCCGGTGCGCCTCCGCCTGTGCCGCGTCCTGGGCGTCCCGCTGACGGAACCAGGCGTCCAGATCCAGAGGAGCATTGGGGCGGAAGACGCATTTCCGGCTGTTGAATATTGTCAGGGGCACAGTGCCGTCAGCGGCCTGGGTGCCCTGGGCCTCCACGAAATTGATGGAGGGATTGCCCACGAAGTCCGCCACAAACAGGTTGTCGGGCCGGTTGTAGACGGTGAGAGGAGCGTCATACTGCTGGAGGACGCCGTTGTTGATCAGACAGATCTGGGTGGCCAGGGTCATGGCCTCCATCTGATCGTGGGTCACGTAGACGAAGGTGGAGCCGGTTTCCACATGAAGCCGCTGGAGCTCATAGCGCATCTCCAGCCGCAGCTTGGCGTCCAGGTTGGAAAGCGGTTCGTCCATAAACAGCACCGAGGGCTCCGGTGCCAGGGTGCGGGCAATGGCCACCCGCTGCTGCTGCCCACCGGACAGCTCCGCCGGATAGCGGTCCATAAACATGCCGATCTTCACGATTCGGGACACCCGGCGCACCGACAGGTCGATCTCTTCCCTGGAGAGTTTGCGGGTCTCCGTGACCACCTGTCCGTCCCGCAGAACCTGGAAGTTCTCATCCAGGGTCTGGTTTTTCCGGGCCGCGTCCGCCTTGGCCTGTAGGGCGGCAATCTCCCCGGACAGGTCCCGGCCCTGCTCCAGATGGTAGCTGTAGAGTTTTTTGGCGGTGTAGATAGAGATGGTGAAGGCGTCCACCAGTTTGATATAGGCCTTTTTTTCGTCGATTTTTCCGCTCTTGTCCCGGCAGTCCTCCAGGATTTTCACCACTTCGCCGGGGGCTTGCAGGATCTCCGCCAGCCGGGCGGCGTTTTTGGCCTCAAAGTCAATCTTGGGCAGGGGCTCCTTGATGTTGGAAAGACCGAAGGAGATATTGTCATACACCGTCATATTGGGCCACAGGGCGTAATTCTGGAACAAAAAGCCCACTTTCCGCTTGTTGGCGGGGATGTTGATGCCCAGCGCGCTGTCAAAGACCACCTGGTCGCCGATGGTGATGCGGCCACTGGTGGGGGTCTCCAGACCGGCGATCATCCGCAGGGTGGTGGTTTTGCCGCAGCCGGAGGGACCCAGCAGGGTGACAAAGGAGTTGTTGTCGATGACCAGGTTCAGGTCGTCCACGGCGTAGAACTTTCCCCAGCGCTTGGTCACATGTTCAAGTCTGATTTCAGGCATGGTTTAACCTCCTATTCCCTTATCCAGGCTGGCGCCGGTGACTTTGTTGACCAAAGTGTTGCACACCAGGATGGTGATAATCAAAATCAGGTTGATGCCGCTGGAGAAAGCGTACAGTCCCATCTCGTCGAAGTAGTCCAGGGTGGTGGAGAGGATGAACCCCTGCACGCACAGCAGCATGAACAACGACAGTTCCCGCAGGCAGGTCATGAAGGGCAGCAGGTAGCCGCTGATGATGGAGGACTTCTGGATGGGGATGATGATGCGGGTCATCCGCTTGATCCAGGGAATATTCTGGATAATGGCCGCCTCCTCGATTTCACCGGAGAGCTGCAGCATGGAGTTGAGAGAGCTGCGGCTGGCAAAGGGGATGTATTTGACCGTGCCCACGATGATGAGAATGGTGTAGGTGTTGAACAGATTCACATGCTCGTTGGAGAAGAGAATGAAAAAGGCCACGCCCACGGCAATGGAGGGCATCAGATATGGCAGGAAGGCCACGGAATTGACGTAATTGGCCCATTTACTTCGTCGGTTCTTGGACACGGCGTAGCCGATGAGGGTGCCGAAGGTGCCCGCCAGCAGGGCACAGCACACGCTGACCCAGATGGTGCCCTTGAAGGCGTTCCAGATGGTCTCATTGTGAAGAATGCCCTTCTGGCCGTACATGCCGTTTTCCGTGACATTCTCATCGGTGGTCCACCACTTGGTGGTGAGATTGTCTGTGTCTCCGGTGTACAGGAAGGAGTAATCACCGGGATTGGGCAGGAAGGTCTCGAAGGCGAAGGAGACGATGGGGAAGATGCTGGTGAAGAACGTCACCACCACCAGGGCCAGGGCGATGACGTACTTGCCCGCGCGGCCCAGGTTGATCTTGGAGATCTGGCCGGACTTGCCGGTGACGGTGGTGTAGCTCTTGCGGCTCTGGAGGCTGACCTGATTGAGCAACATGATGGCCACGCCGAAGATCATCATGATGATGGCCAGGATGCTGGCCTCGCCGGTGTACTTGGAGTTCATGGATACATACTTTGTGGACAGGGTGGTCAGGCCCAGGTAGTGGGGCACGGGATAGGAACCCATGGCGCTGCCGAAGACCAGCAGGATGGTGGAGAGAATGGCGGGCTTCACCATGGGCAGAGTGATGCGGCACATGATCCGCCACTTGGGAGTGTCCAGAATGGTGGCCGCTTCCTCCAGGTTGGCGTCCATGTTGCGGAAGATGCCGCCGATGAGGATATAGGCGAAGGGAGCGTAGTGGAGACCCAGCACCACCAGACTGGGGAACAGGCCCTTGCACCACCACAGGGGCATGTTGACGCCCAGGGTGGCGGAGAGCAGGCCGTTGGAGGTACCGGTGATGGCATTGGAGTTGAACATGTTCTGCCACACCACCGCCAGGGTCCACTGAGGCATGATGTAGGGGAAGATGAAGATGGAGCTGAGGTACTTGCGCCAGGCCAGGTTGGTGCGGGTGATGAGAAAGGCGAAGACGCCACCGAACAAAATGGCCACCACGCAGGTGCCCACCGCCAGCAGCACCGTGTTCAGCAGGGGCGTCCACAGGTTGGTCTTGGCCATCTGGCTTGTGAACAGGTCAATGTAGTTTACCGCCGTGTAGCCGCTGGCCTGACCGGTCAGGTGGGCGTCGATGGTGCCGGGGTGGATTTTGAAGGTGTCCTCCACGATGGCCACAATGGGGGCCACAGTGCTGAAGGTCAGCACAATGCCCATCAGCAGCAGAATCACATTGTGGGGTTTGGAAAAGAAGGTCCTGATCCTGTTGAGACGGATGGCGGACGGATTGGCCCGCTGGATATTTGATTGATCCATACGATCTCTCCTTTTGGCCGGGATGGGAAAGCGCCCCTGGATGCGGCGAATTTCGCCCGTGTCCAGGGGCGCCTTGGTGCTGATGTCACTCAGACGCGCGGTTCAGCAACGCCCGGGCAGACGGACGGTCGGGGACGGAGCGGTCCTCAGCCGGCGCTGTACTTGGTCAGCATCTCGATCCAACTGCCCACGGTGAAGGAGACGGAGGCGCAGTACTCGGGATCCTCCAGCACCAGCTTGCCGTCGGTGGTCCACCAGTCGTAGCCGGCATCGTTCAGGGCGGGGAACTCCACGGTGGTTCCGTCCTCGGCCATGCCGCCGGTCTGGTGATGATAGATCTCCTCGTTCTCAGCGGCCACCTCGGGGTTGGAGGAGTAGCCGCCGATGTCCTTGCCCCAGGCGGAAAAGCCGTCGGCAGTGCAGGTCATGTAGGCGATGAAGGCGCAGGCGGTCCAGGGCAGGGGGCTGTTGTCGGTGACGAACAGGTAGTGGCAGGAGCCGTAGCCGCCGATGCCGGTGTAGCCGTCCTCATAGGCCGCCACGTTGATGTTGTTCTTGGAGACGGAGGCGGACTCCTCCACAGAGCGCAGTTTGGAGTACACCAGCAGGCCAAACTGGTCGGTGGCGGATTTGTCCACCAGAGTGTTGCAGATGGGGCCGTCGTCGGTCTGGGCGTTGTAGCTCTCCACCCACAGCTTGATCCAAGCCAGGGCATAGGCACCGTCGGCGCCCAGGCCCAGGTCGGCAGCCTCAGACTCCATGGCGGTGATGGTGGGCTGGAAGTAGGACTGCTCCTCGGCGGGCAGGGCCTCGAAAGCCTCCTTCAGCCAGGCGGCGTAGTCGTCCCGGGTCAGCATGTACAGGAAGTTCTTGCCCACGATCTCGGAGTCGATATCCATGAACAGGCCGTGTTCACCCTCGGCCACGAAATCCCAGCAGTTGTCGTAGGTCTTGGAGCCGGTGTTGTTGTACATGAAGACCTTGTTCAGGGTCTGCAGGGGGAGGTAACCGGTGTACTCCTCGGCGGTGGTGCCGTTGGCATCGGCCCAGTCCTTGGGAATGAAGGTGTCCAGAATACCAGTCTGGACCATCTTGGACTCGATCTGGTTGCCGTCCTGAATCAGGGTCATGGCAAAGGTGCCGGTGTCCTTGAGAGAGTCGGCGGTCAACTGGTCGAAGATCTTGTTGTTCTTGGGCTGCTGCCACTCAAACTCCATGTTGTAGGAGGGGTCGATGGTCTGCAGGTACTCGATGAACAGGGGAAGGGCACTCTTGCCGCGGCTGGAGTTGCCCACGCCATAGAACATCTGGCCGTTGGACTCCTCAATGGCCTTCTGGGCCAGCTCCTCCAGGGTCATGCCCTGGGCTTCCTGAATGATCTGCTGGGTAGCGGTCAGTTCGGCGGAGGGCTGCTGGTCATCTGCGGTGTCCGTGGTGCCTTGATCGGCGTCGTTGGAACCACAGGCCACCAGGGTGAGGCTCAGGGCTCCGGCCAGTAGCAGAGACAAAAAACGTTTCATATTGGGTCCTCCTTCATCAGTTTCCACAAAACGAGGCCGCGTTTTTGCGGTTCGCCTGTTACTTTTATTGTATGGGGCAACCGCTGGAAAAAACAGGGGACAAAACTGCGGTTTTTTGTTTTCTTCTGCGATTTTCGTGTGACATGGATGAAAAGCCAGAAGCATGTGTGCTATAATTTAGTCCAAATTTGAGAGCGTCTGGCAGTGGAGAGGAGGAGCTTCCATGAAAAGGCGGCTGGCGGCAGCAATGGTGACCATGGTACTTCTTTTAACCGGGTGCATGGACCGGAGCGGACAACTGCCGGAGTACACCCCGGCGGCGGAGGACTGCCTGGTGGTCTATACCTCCCACAAGGAAGAAGTGTGGTGGCCCATTGTCAAGGAGTTTGAGGAGCGTACCGGTATCTGGGTGGACGTGGTCACCGGCGGTACCAATGAGCTGCTGCAGCGCATCGCCCAGGAGGGCGATGCCCCCGGAGCCGATGTGATGTTTGGCGGCGGTGTGGAGAATCTGGAGGCGTACAGCCAGTATTTTGAGCCCTATACCTGCGCCGGAGCGGAGAAGATTCAGAAGCGGTTTTGCTCGCCGGAGGCACTTTGGACGCCCTTTTCCGCTCTGCCGGTGGTACTGATTTATAACACCAAGCTGGTGGAGCCGGAGTGGCTGACCAAATGGAGCGACTTGCTGGAGGACCGCTTCCGGGGGAAAATCGCTTTCTCCGACCCGGGGATCTCCGGCTCTTCCTTCACGGGTCTTGTGACGCTGCTGTATGCCCTGGGCGGAGAACCTGACGATGTCATGCGGGAATTTGCCGCCAATCTGGAGGGCATTCAACTGGACAGCTCCGGGGATGTGCTCACCTGTGTGGCCGGTGGGACCGACTGGGTGGGTATCACGCTGGAGGAGAGTGCTCTGAAGCAGATCGCGGCCGGAAAGGATATCGCCATGGTTTACCCGACGGACGGCACCAGCCTGGTGCCTGACGGCTCCGCCCTGGTGAAAGGCGCGGCCCATCGGGACAACGCGCAGGTATTTTTGGACTTCACCGTCAGCCGGGATGTGCAGCAACTGCTGCCCGACCAGTTTTACCGCCGCTCCGTGCGGGAGGATGTGGCCCCGGGCGGGGAACTGATCGCACTGGAGGAGATCCCCATGGTGGATTACAACATAAGCTGGGCCAGTGAGAATCGGGACCGGCTGCTGATGACCTGGGCCTTCTACCTGGGCGGGGAGGCGGTGCCATGAAGAAGCTGCTGTCAGGATCCTTTCGGCGCCGGCTGTTCGTGGCCTTTTTGACCGTGTCCCTGGTGCCGCTGATGTTGTGCTCGGCCATGCTGTTGCAGATCTTCCGGCTGCGGTTGGCGGATTCGGCCCAGAGCCAGGCGGAAACCAGTCTCCACAGCGTCTCCCACTCTCTGGATACCCTGTACGAGGGTTTGTTGCGGACAGCCTCCGCCCTGGAGGAAGATCCCCTGGTATCTGCCGCCCTGTCAGGCGAAAAGACTGAGAGGACCCAGATTTACAGCCGCCTGTTCGGCGCCACGGAGGGGCTGCGGGACTATGCCCGTTTTGACCTGTGTGATCTGGCGGGAGCGGGCCGCTATTCTACACAGAGCGGCCTGGTCCAGATGAATTTGCCCACGAATTGGGGGGTACTCCAGCAGGCGCTGGATGGCGGACCGCTGGAGTTCGTGGCCTGCGAGGATATTACCGACGCCACACAGCCGTTGCTGCAAGGCGCGGCTATTTTGAAGGGGGCTGATGGGAAACCCGCGGGCTTTCTGGTCATCAGCCTGTATCAAAACCATCTGCGGCGGCTGCTGGAGGGGGTCTATGGTGTTCAAAATGACCTGATGCTGTTCAGCCGCTACTGGAGACCTGTCTACTGCGCCCAGGCCTCTTTGGCCGAGACCCTGGGACCAAAGCTGCGCAGCCGGGTACTGGCGGGACAGCCTCTGGACGGTGCGGCGGAGGGATTTTTGTACACGGTGGAATACCATCAGAACATGGAGCTCTATCTGGTGCTCCAGCGGCCTCAGTCCATGACCCGGGATACCACGATTCTGCTTTACACCGTGGCCGCGGGCAGTGCCCTGTTCTGCCTGGGTATCTCCGTGTTGATGAGCCTGAAGCTGAGCCGGCAGATGTTCCGGCCCATCCAGAGGCTGCAATCCGCCATTGGTGAGGTGGAGCACAACAACCTGGATGTGTGTGTCCCCACCACGCAAAACGACGAGCTGGGCCAACTGGCCCGACGGTTCAACGAGATGCTGGTGGCTCTGAAACACAATCAGCAGGAGCTGGTGGAAAACCAGCGGGAACTGAACCAGGCCCAGATCCGGATGCTCCAGGCCCAATTGAACCCCCACTTTCTGTGCAACACCCTGGACACCATGAAGTGGATCAGCAAGATCAACCAGGTTCCTCAGGTGGCCCTGATGTCCACCAATCTGGCGGACATCTTGCGCTTTTGCATTTCACCGGAGGAGTTCGTTCCTTTGCGGCGGGAGGTACAGATTCTGGAGAGGTATATCGAAATCCAGAAGATCCGCCTCTCCGGAGCCTTTGCCTTTGAGGCGGACGTCCCCCTGGAGTTGGAGGACAGCATGGTGCCCAAAATGATCCTGCAGCCCATCGTGGAAAATGCGATCCTCCACGGGCTGGAGGGAGCGGAGAGCGGCACCGTCCGGGTGAGTGCCCGACGCACAGAGAAGGGGTTCCTTCAGATCACTGTGTCGGACAACGGCAAAGGGCTGCCGCCGGATATGGAGGGCGCTTACAGTCACCGCGGACGGGAGCTGTCTCGTGGGCATCTGGGCCTTTACAACGTGGATACCATTCTCCGGAAATACTATGGGGCGGACTTTGGGCTGTATCTGTCCGCCGGACCCGGGGGGCGTGGAGCGGAAATTTCAGCCACGCTGCCCCTGCACAAGGAGGAGTCGGAATGCTGAAGGTATTGGTGGTGGAGGACGAGGAGATGATCCGCCGGGGCATCGTGCTGGCGGTGGACTGGGCGGCCTTGGACTGTGTGGTGGTGGGCGAGGCTGCCAACGGGGAGGAGGCCCTGCAGGCAGTGGAGCGGTACCAGCCCTCCCTGATCATCACCGATCTGAAGATGCCCAAGATGGACGGCATCGAGATGTTGCGCCGCCTGCGGGAGGAGGGAAACAACGCCTTTGTCATCATCCTCACCGCTTACGACAGCTTTGCCTACGCCCAGAGTGCACTGCGCCTGGGGGCTGTGGACTTTTTGCTGAAGCCATTTCATGACGGGGAGCTGGAGCAGGCGGTCCGGAACCTCCGCTGCCGGATAGAGGGCCGGGAGGCGGCGGTTCCACCACCCATGCCCGGACTGAAAAAGGGAGACAAGAGCAAATATGTTCTCCAGGCCATGGAGTATATCGGGGCACATTATCAGGACCCGGGCATTACCGTGGGGCAGATCGCTCAGCATCTGGGCCTCAGCGAGGGACATCTGAGCCATACCTTTAAAAAGGAAACGGATTACACCCTGCTCAACTACCTCACCCGCTACCGCATCCACAAGGCAATGGAGCTGTTGCGGGACTGCCGGCTGAAAATTTATGAGGTGGCCGAGCAGGTGGGTTACAAGGATATCACCTACTTCTCCGCCACCTTTAAGAAGCTGGTGGGAGTCAGCCCCTCTGAATACCAGGACACCAGCCGCTGAGCAGGGGGGGAGCGATATGATAAGTGCCATTTTGTTTGACTTGGACGGAGTGCTGGTCACCACCGATATTCTCCACTTTCAGGCCTGGAAGGAGCTGGCGGACCGGCTGGGCATCCCCTTTACCAGGGAGCAGGGGGACCGCTGCCGGGGCGTGTCCCGGATGGCCAGTCTGGAGATCGTGCTGGAAGGGGCAATGGAGACCTACACGGATGCGGAGAAGGCTGCCTTTGCCCGGGAGAAGAACCGGCGGTACCGCCAGCGATTGTCCGCACTGACGCCC
>URXS01000010.1 GCA_900551885.1 uncultured Oscillibacter sp. | reverse complement strand
ACGGCCGTGCCACCGGATCTCCACGATGTCTTTCATTCCTCGTTCCTCCTCTTCTAATCTCTCCCATCAGGGGGAGATCGCTTGAAAATCCGCCAGTTTTCTGCGCTTTTCAGCGCCTTCAGTATAGTCCTTTTTCTGTTGCTTTGTCAATGAAGGCCCGACCGGATATTATGCAAAAAGAGGCCGCCCTATGGGCGGCCTCCAGCCACAGTTCACGCACTTCGGCTCACCGGGCACGGCGCAAAATCTCCGTCACAAACCGCCATGTGCGCTGAACAGAGGATATGCTCATCCGCTCTCGAGGTGTGTGGATCTCCGTCAAATCCGGGCCAATGGACACACAGTCCAGCTCCGGCCGCTTGCCGGCCAACAGTCCACACTCCACCCCGGCGTGAATAGCCTCGATCCGGGGTTCGTGACCGTATTGCTCCCGGAAAATCTCCGTCATCAACTGCCGCAGAGGGGATTCCCGGCGGTAGGCCCAGGGAGCATAATCTCCGGAGATGGAGACCGTTCCGCCTAATTGCTCTGTCAGGCACCGCAGACGCCGGTGGAGCATCTCTTTCTGGCTCTCCACGGAGCTGCGGACGCAGAAGGAGGCGGTCATGGCTGTCGCCTCTGTTGTCAGAATGCCCAGGTTCAGAGAGGTCTGCACCAGTCCGGGAATATCCTGGCTCATGGCCTGGACACCGTTGGGCAGACACGTCAAAAAACACAGGGCCCGGCTGGTGGACGGCGCGTCCAGAGCAGATTCCGCCGTCTCAGCCGCTGTTACTGTCACCGCCAGGGACGGGTCCGCCAGGCGGTACTCCTCCGCCAGCGCCGCTCCCATGGCCTCCGCTGCAGAGCGGGCCAGGGCGGCGTCCTCTGTCAATACCAGGGCCTGGGCTTCCACGGGGATAGCATTGTCCTTGGTACCACCCCAGGCGGACACCAGACGAATCTCCGATGCCATCGCCATAGCCTGTAGTACCCGTCCCAGAGCCATAACTGCATTGGCGCGCCCCTTGTGAATCTCTGTACCGGAATGACCTCCGGTAAGGCCCCGGACCGACACGGCCAGAGCGGCACCATCAAAGGGCGCCCGGGTCAGAGGCAGCGTGCAGCGGACCATGCTGCCGCCGGCACAACTGACGGTGAAAATGCCCTCTTCCTCAGAATCCAGGTTCAAAAGGCGTGTGCCTTGCAGAGGAGACAGGTCCAGTACCGCCGCGCCGGTCATACCCACCTCTTCGCCGGTGGTCAGCACCACCTCCAGCCGTGGATGGGGAAGCTCCTCATCCTCCAGCAGCGCCAGGCCCATGGCTACGGCAATGCCATCGTCACCGCCCAAAGTGGTGCCCTTGGCATAGACACTGTCACCTTCCACAGCCAGGTCCAGACCCTCCCGGGCCATGTCCTTGGAGCAGCCCGGCTCCTTTTCACACACCATGTCCAGGTGTCCCTGAACAATCACCGGCTCCGCCGCCTCATAGCCCGACGAGGCCTCCCGAATGATGATCACATTGCCGGCGTTGTCCTGGTAGTGCTCCAGGCCTCGGGCCCGGGCAAAGTCCACGCACCAGTCACTGAGTGCGCCGGTATTTCCGGAACCATGGGGAATGGCGCACAGTTCTTCAAAGTAATGGAACACCCGCCGGGGTTCCAGTTGACCCAAAACTGCCATGGAAGTTCCTCCTCTTGTTGCTCGATGGGTAAAGTATACCCCAAAGTACCGCCCCATCGCAATCCCATTCTGGTTGTCCATCGCAACAAAAGCAGAAAAGAAGGCGACGGCATACCGCATCTGTGTCGAAGAATCGAAAAAAGTAAGGGAAGCTGCCCTTCAACAGATGGCCTTTCCTGTAAAAAAATGGGGGCCGCATTGCGGTCCCCGTTTCTTCATTTCATACCCCGGCAAAGCCGAAGACAACGCCCACCACGGCGGAAAGGGCAATGAACACGATGGGATGCCAGTCCTTTACCTTCTTCACGCCATTGGTCAGCACCAGCAGCACCGCCGCCAGCACCAGACCCCGCCAGTTGAACAGGCTCTCCCAGCCGCCCGGCAGGGCGAAGCCGTTCAGAATGCCGCTCTCCGGGCTCACCGTCTCGATTCCCGTCAGCACCTCCAGGATCACCGACACACACGCCGCCCCGATCAGGCCCGTGGAGGCCGGGCGCAGACCATAAAAGGCGTCATTGACGTACTTGCTGTCCCGGAACTTCTTCAGCATCATCGCCACGATCAAAATCACGATGATGGAGGGCGTCACCTCGCCGATGGTGGCGATGACCGCGCCGGGAATGCCGCCCACCGTGTACCCCACATAGGTGGCCATGTTGATACCGATGGGGCCCGGTGTGGACTCGGACACTGCCAGCATGTTCATGAGCTGCGTCTGGGTGTACCAGCCGGTGGTCTCCCCGATGTCATGGAGGAAGGGCAGCGTCGCCATGCCGCCGCCGATGGCAAACAGGCCGGTCTTGAAAAACTCATAGAATAACCGAAGATAGATCATGCCCGTTTCGCCTCCAGATTCTTCAGTACGATGCCTGCCAGGGCCGCCAGCAGCACAAACCACACCGGCGACACCGTCAAAAACACACCCGCCGCCAGCACCAGCAGAAAGATGACCGCCGTCCGCTTATCCACCACGGATTTTTTCAGGAGCTTGCGCACCGCGTTGAAGATCAGCACGCACACGCACACCTGGATCCCTGCGAAGGCGTTCTGCACCCAGGCGATGTGGGCGAAGTTGTTGATGAACGCCGCCAGGATGGTGATGATCACCAGAGAGGGGAACACCACGCCCAGGGTAGCCACGATGCCGCCGATGGCGCCGCCGTACTTCTGTCCGATAAAGGTGGCAGTGTTGACTGCAATGATACCCGGCGTACACTGACCGATGGCGTAATAATCCGTCAGTTCCTCCCCTGTGGCCCAGTGCTTATTTTCCACCACTTCCCGCTGCAAGATCGGCAGCATGGCCATTCCACCCCCGAAGGTCATGACCCCCATTTTGGCAAACGTCCAGAACAGCCTCCAATTCATTGAAAACCGCTCTTTCATTCCCATGCCAATTCACTCCTTCCCTGTTTCTATCTGAGAGAATACTCCGGATGCTTGCATTTTTCAATTCTTATGTTAATATAGAATACATAATAAATTACTTATGAATTGGGGGCGGTATCGAGTGACCCTGCGGCATCTGGAAATCTTCCGGGCGGTCTGCGCCCATGAGAGTGTGACCCAGGCGGCGGAAAAGCTCAACATGACCCAGCCTGCCGTCAGTATGGCCATTAAGGAACTGGAGGTCTTTTATGGTGTGCGGCTATTCGAGCGGATGAACCGCCGACTTTACATCACTGAGGCAGGCCGCAGTCTTTTGCAGTACGCTGACACGGTCCTCTCCCAGTTTGAGGAGTCTGTGCAGGTACTGCGTCAGGGCGGCGCTCACGGGCGCTGTCGCTTTGGTATGACCGTTACCATCGGGGAGACTTGGTTGCCCTCTATTTTGAACCGGCTGGAGCGGGAGCTGCCTCAACTGGATGTGGCGGCCTCTATCCAGAACTCCCGGGAAACCGAGGAAATGCTGTTGCGAAATGAGATCGACTTTGCCCTGGTGGACAATGTGTCCTCCGCCTCCCGCAGTCAGCGGGTAATGCCGCTGTTCCGGGAGACCATGGCGGTGGTCTGCGCCCCATCCCATCAGCCGGAGCGGGCGGAGCTGACTTTGGCGGAGCTGGCAACGGAGCGGTTACTGTTGCGGGAGAGTGGTAGCGGCACCCGGTCCAGCGTGGATGCGGTGTTTCAAGCCGCGGGACTGAAGGCCACGCCGGTGTTGGAGAGCATCAGCGCCTCGGCGCTGCTGGCCTGCGCCGCCGCGGGAGCCGGCATCACCATTCTGCCCCAGTCTCAGACGGAGATGCCTCTCCGGGAGGGGAAGGTCCGGGAACTGGTGGTGGCCGACGCCGTGTTTCAGCGGACCTACTTTCTTCTGTGTCACAAAAACAAATACCTGACACCCGGTATGCAGAAGGCCATCGAGATCGTCCGAAAGGTTATCGCGTGACGGAAAAAAGACGGACACCATGCAATCGACAGGTAAATCAATGATTCATCAGCAAAGCGCCCTCAGTTCCGTTTTGTACAGAACTGAGGGCGCTTTCTTTCAACACAGCAATTTATCCTGAGCGCTTGACGAGATGTCGTTTTAACCGGTGGTAGGAGCGGTGCTTTTTTTGATCAATATTTTCGCTCCAACCGGCGGTAGATCCAAAGTCCCACTGCGTACTGGAACACCAGATAAGCCGCCAGAAAGTACAGCAGGGGCAGATAGTGCTCCATGACTCCCAGAGCTCCCAGCAGTGCCACCAGAAAGGCCGTCAGGCAGCACACAGCAAAACCCAGTTGATAGGCATACCGCCCCGCCTTGCAGCGCAGTAGCTCCTTTCGCTCATCCCGCAGGTCGATCTCCTCCTGCTCCAGCTTTTCACGGTAGCGATCCACATTTTGCGGCCGGGTCCACTTCCAGTACTTCCATACCAGCATGCCGCCTCCACCCAGCAACCCGCCGCCCAGGCCGCACAGCAGGCTCCCTAGGGTGCCCTCTGCCCAGAAAAAGGCCGCCGCAAAGAAGACCAGGCCCAGAATGATGTCAGTCAAGCCCACCCAAAGATTATGTTTTTTCATCAGGAGCTCTCCTTTCATGCAGAAAAATTTCCTCCACCGACAGGTCAAAAAAATCAGCGATCGTAAAGGCCAGGTCCAGAGAGGGATTGTACCGTCCGTTTTCAATGGAGCTGACCGTCTGCCGGGAGACCCGAATGGCCTTGGCAAAGGCCTCCTGGCTCAGTCCCCGCTGTCTCCGCAACTCCTCCACCCGGTTTTCCATAGGCGCCTCCAATCGTAAAGCTTCTTTTACATTTACCATAGCACAGGGGAGCATGGATGTCAAGGTTCCTTTACAATTTTGCTGGCAAGCAGGGGGAACGGGAGGGACAGAAGCGCGGAGAGTTTCATCCCCCAGCAGCTTCCTCTTGCAATTTCCGGGCGGGGATGGTATAGTGTGATTTGAAAATTATTCTCAAATTGAAAAGGAGACTACCTGTGAAGAAGCATTTTACCCAGTTTGCCGTCGCCGCTTTGGCAACGGCGCTGTTGCTGTCCGGCTGCGGAGAAACCCAGGAGGGCACAGTTCAGGAGGATAACGATGAACCGGAAAAGCTGACCGTGGTGGCTACGGTGTTCCCGGCCTATGATTTCGCTCGTGCCGTAGGTGGTGAGGAGGCAGAGGTAACGCTGCTGCTGCCGCCGGGGGCCGAGAGCCACTCCTACGAGCCCACTCCAGCCGATATTCTGGCGGTCCAGCAGTGCGACCTGTTCATTTACCTGGGGGGTGAGTCGGACACCTGGGTGGAGACGATTCTGGAGTCTGTGGAGCCCCAGGGCGAGACCCTGCGGATGATCGACTGCGTGGATCTGCTGGAGGAGGAGACCGTGGAGGGTATGGAGGACCACGAGGACGAACATGACCATGACGACCTGGGCCTTGGGGAAGTGGTGGGCTATGACGAGCATGTGTGGACCGCTCCGCGCAACGCCGCCCAGATCACCCGGGCCATTGGGGAACGGATGGAGGCCCTGGACCCGGACAATGCCGACCTCTACGCCGCCAACACCCAGGACTATGCCACTCAGATCGAGGAGTTGGACCAGCAGTTCTCCGACTTTTTTGCCGGGGTCTCTGACCGGACCATGGTATTCGGTGACCGGTTCCCCCTGCGGTACTTCGCTGATGAATTCGACATCGAATATTACGCCGCTTTCCCTGGTTGCAGCACCCAGACGGAGCCCTCTGCCGCAACCATCGCCTTTCTGACCGACAAGGTCCGGCAGGAGGGAATTTCCACGGTGTGGTATATCGAGTTCTCCAACCACCTGGTGGCCGACAGCATTGCCGAGGCCACCGGCGCGGAGACCGCACTGTTCAACTCCTGCCACAATGTTTCCGCTGACGACCTGGAGGCAGGTGCCACTTATATCTCCCTGATGGAGGGGAATCTGGAGACTCTCCGTCAGCATATGAACTAAAAAGAAAACCAGCGGCAGTCCATCGGACTGCCGCTGGTTTGTTTTCCTGGAGTTTATGAAAGAGAAAAGCGCGCCGCCTTTCACAGAGCGGCGCGCTTTTATGGAAGAAACTTTACCGAAGAGTGTCCAGAACGGCCAAATCGAAGCCCTGGTAATCCCGCTCCCGCAGGAGCTGGGTCACTTCCTCCAGAGTGGGCAGCGCCGGCATGGCGCCGATACGGGAGACGGTAATGGCGGCAGTGTGGCTGGCAAAGGCCAGGGCCTCCGTCTGAGGTAGACCGATGGAGAGCCCCACGCACAGGGCTGCCACAAAGGAGTCACCGGCGGCGGTGGGGTCCGCCACGTGATCCATGTGGACACATGGGATGTACCGGATGCCGTCGCTGCCCACCACAGCGGAACCGTTGCCGCCCAGCGTGATAATAACATTCTTCACACCCTTGGCCCACAGGGCGGCGGCGATCTTCTTCAGGTCGTCCCGCTGGATGCCCCGCTGGTCCATCCGCAGGGGCAGACCAGTTTCCACGGAAGCCTCCTGCTCGTTGGGCGTCAGATAAGTGACCAGCTTCAGCAGCCGGTCATCCAGGTCCGTGGCGGGGGCAGGATTCAGCATCACGGGGACGCCGGCCTCCTTGGCCCAGCCGGCCACAGCCAGATTGACCTCAATGGGTATCTCCAACTGCAGCATTACCATGTCAAAGGAATCCATCTCCGGTTTCAGCCAGGCCACGTCCTCCACAGTCAACGTCTGGTTGGCACCGGGAATCACCACAATGCGGTTCTGGGCGGTGTGCTCCGTCACTTCCAGAACCACATGGCCCACACCGGAACTGATGCCTGGCCGGGTCACCACATGGCTTACATCCACCCCGGCCTGGCGGGGAATCTCCAAAAGCTGACGGCCAAATAGGTCGTCGCCCACGCAGCCCATCATGGTGACCTGGGCACCCAGTCGGGCACATTGCAGAGCCTGATTGGCTCCCTTGCCGCCGGGAGCGGTGTGGAAGGATTTGCCGTAGACCGTCTGGCCGGCGGCGGGGATTCGCTCTGTGGTGGCGATCACGTCCATCACGAAGCTGCCCACAACTAAGATGCACGGTTTTCTCTGCATGACGTTGAAACTCCTGTTAAGGTAATCGTTTTCTCTATTATAAGGCATTGCGCGGAAATTGCAAGCCTTTTGCCGGAACTTCACAGAAAAACGATTAAACAAATTAGAAAGTCGAAAAAAGGAGACTTCCGTGAAGAGTGGCTCACGTCAGGAAAAAGAGGCTTCGTCCATGTGGATGAAGCCTCTTTTTTAACGCTGGATCTCAGACCTTTCCCCAATACAGTAAACTTTGTGGGTACGGCCTTAACTCCGATTGCCGGAGTTAGTGGTGTCCTTCAGCAGCACGTCATGGGCCCCGCCCTCCACGATGGAGACCGAGGAGACCAGAGTCAGCTTGGCTTTGGCCCGCAGCTCCGGAATGGTAAGTGCGCCGCAGTTGCACATGGTGGAGCGGATCTTGGACAGCGTGGTGGCCATGCCGTCTGCCAGAGCGCCGGCATAGGGCACATAGGAATCCACGCCCTCCTCGAAGCTGAGCTTGGCGGCGCCGCCCAGATCGTAGCGCTGCCAGTTCCGGGCCCGGGCACTGCCCTCGCCCCAGTATTCCTTCATATAGCTGCCGCCGATGAGGACCTTGCTGGTGGGGGACTCGTCGAACCGTGAGAAGTACCGGCCCAGCATGCAGAAGTCGGCGCCCATGGCCAGGGCCAGCGTGATGTGATAGTCCTGGACGATGCCGCCGTCGGCGCAGATGGGCACATAGACGCCGGTTTCTTCAAAGTACCGGTCCCGCTCCGCCGCCACGTCGATGACCGCCGTAGCCTGACCGCGACCGATGCCCTTGGTCTCCCGGGTGATGCAGATGGAGCCGCCGCCGATGCCGATTTTCACGAAGTCAGCCCCGGCGTCCGCCAGGAAGCGGAAGCCCTCGCCGTCTACCACGTTGCCGGCGCCCACCTTCACGGTGTCACCATAGTGGTCCCGGATCCACTTCAGGGTCCGGGCCTGCCATTCGGAGTAGCCCTCGGAGGAGTCGATGACCAGCACGTCCACCCCGGCGTCCACCAGGGCAGGGACCCGCTCCGCATAGTCCCGGGTATTGATGCCGGCGCCTACCACATAGCGCTTTTGGCTGTCCAGCAGCTCCAGGGGATTGCCCTTGTGGGAGTCATAGTCCTTGCGGAACACGAAGCTGACCAGATGGCCGTCCGCCGTCAGGATAGGCAGGGCGTTGAGCTTGTGATCCCAGATGATGTCGTTTGCAGTCTTCAGGCTGGTGCCCTCCGGGGCGGAGATGACCTTCTCCGCCGGAGTCATGAACTCCTTGACCGATGTGGCAGGGTCCATGCGGCTGACCCGGTAGTCCCGGCTGGTGACCAGGCCCAACAGCTTGCCGGTGCCGGTGCCGTCGTCGGTCACCGCCATGGTGGAGTGGCCGGTGCGTTCCTTCAAGGCCAGCACGTCCGCCAGGGTGTCCTCCAGACGCAGATTGGAATCACTGGTGACAAAGCCAGCCTTGTAGTTTTTCACCTTCCGCACCATCTCCGCCTGCTCATTGATGGGCTGGGAGACATAGATGAAGGCGATGCCGCCCTCTCTGGCCAGGGCGATGCCCATTTTCTCACCGGAGACCGCCTGCATGACGGCGGAGACCATGGGCACATTCATGGTGAGGGAGGGCTCCTCTCCCCGGCGGTACTTCACCACCGGCGTCTTGAGAGAGACGTTGGCGGGGATGCACTCTGAGGAAGAATAGCCAGGTACCAGCAGATACTCGCTGAAGGTCCGGGAGGGCTCTGGGAAAAAGTAAGCCATGCGGCCACCTCGTTTCATAGAATTTTTATCATGTTACCACATTTTCAGGGAATTGCAACGTCACAGGTGAAAATAATCTCTGGCAGAGGCGAACAGATGCAGGTCATAGTCGCCGGGGACATTCCGATACAGCAGGGGGCCTACCCGTTCGGCGTGGCCCATTTTGCCGAAGACACGGCCGTCCGGGGAGGTGATGCCCTCCACCGCCCAGGCGGAGCCGTTGGGGTTGAAGTCCACATCCATGGAGGGGCGGCCCTCCAGGTCCACATACTGGGTGGCGATCTGCCCGTTTTGAGCCAACTGTTCCAGCAGCTCGTCGCGGCACAGGAACCGGCCCTCGCCGTGGGAAATGGGCACCGAGACGATCTGGCCCACTTCCATCCGGCTGAGCCAGGGGGAGCGGTTGCAGGCCACCCGCGTCCGAACGATCCGGGACTGGTGGCGGCCGATGACGTTGTAGGTCAGAGTGGGGCAGTCCGCATCCATGTCCCGAATCTCGCCGAAGGGCACCAGCCCCAGCTTGATCAGGGCCTGGAAACCGTTGCAGATGCCCAGCATCAGCCCGTCCCGGTGCTTCAGCAGGTCCATGACGGCGTCGGATACTTCCGGATTGCGGAAGAAGGCGGTGATGAATTTGCCGGAGCCGTCGGGTTCGTCGCCGCCGGAGAAGCCGCCGGGGAGGAAGATGATCTGGCTCTGGCGGGCCGCCTTGGCAAATCGGGCGGCAGAGTCCGCCACACCGGCGGCAGACTGGTTGTTCAGCACCACAATCTCCGGTTCCAGCCCGGCCTGCAGTACCGCTCGGGCGCTGTCGTACTCGCAATTCGTACCGGGGAACACGGGAACCAATACACGGGGTCTGGCCGTGCCGGCCTTGGGGGCCATCCGGGGAGCGGCTGCGGCGCTGAGCAGTGGAGCCTGGCCGGCAGCGTCGGCCTGGTTGGGGTATACGTTCTCAAGGACACGTTCATTCAGGGTAAGCAGCTCCTCAATGGAGGCGCTGGCCGTGCCGATGGAGATGGTGGGTTCAGCGGTGGTCCTGCCGATCTTCTCGCAGCAGGGCAGGGAAATCTCTTCGGTCAGCTCGGCAATGATCATGCCGGGGCAGGGGCTCCACCAGGCGGTGTCACTGTCAGGGTCAGAGGCAAAGCCAATCCGGTTGCCGAAGGACATCTGCATCACGGCCTCCGCCGCGCTGTGCTCCACCGCCCAGGCCGCTGCCACCTTCCCCTGGGCGCAGAGGGTGTGGAACTGCGTCCAGGCGTCCTTCCGGGCACTGGCGTCGTCAGGACAGGCGACGCCGAACCGATACACCGGGTGGCCCGCCGTCTTGAACTCGGCAGAGAGGACCTCACCGGCCCGGATGGGGGCGATGGCGAAGGAGATCAGGGTGGGGGGCACATCCAGGTCGTTGAAGGTGCCGGACATGGAGTCCTTGCCACCAATGGCCGCCGCACCGTAGTCCATTTGGGCGTCCAGAGCACCCAACAGGGCGGAAAGGGGTTTGCCCCACCGCTTGGGGTCGTCCCGCAGCTTCTCGAAGAACTCCTGAAGCGTGAGATAGGCCTTTTGGTAGTCGGCTCCGGCGGCTACCAGCTTAGCCAGAGACACTGTCACAGCGTCGTAAGCGCCCTGATAGGGGTTGGCCGTCATAGCCTCCGGGTCAAAGCCCCAGGCCATGACGCTGGCCTGGTCGGTCTCCTGGCCCGGCTCCACAGGAAGAAGAGCGGCCATGACCTGGGCGGGGGTGCGCTGGTATTTGCCGCCAAAGGGCATCAGGACGCTGCCCGCACGGATGGTGGAATCGAACCGCTCCGCAAGCCCGCGGCGGCTGGCGCACGACAGGCGCTCTGCTGTTTCCCGCAGCGGGTTGCCAGTCGCGGCTTGCGCCTGTTTGGCCGCCTTCATCCCCGCCCGCAGGTCGGGGACTGCCGCGGCGGCGTGCTTTACGGCGCCGTTGGTGTTGAGGAAGGAACGGCTCAGATTCACGATGGTCTGGCCTCGCCAGGTCATTACCATCCGGGGATTTTCGGTGACCACGGCCACGGGATAGGCCTCCAGGTTTTCCGCCTCCGCCGCGGCGATCAAGGCCGCCGCATCCTGGGGGGCCACCACCACTGCCATGCGCTCCTGGGACTCGGAGATGGCCAGCTCCGTGCCGTCCAGACCATCATATTTTTTCCGCACTGCGTCCAAATCAATCTCCAGGCCGTCGGCCAGTTCGCCGATAGCCACGCTGACGCCGCCGGCGCCAAAGTCGTTGCACCGCTTGATCAGTCGGGTCACCTGGCCGTTGCGGAACAGGCGCTGGATCTTCCGCTCCTCGGGGGCGTTGCCTTTTTGGACCTCGCTGGCCATGGTGGTCAGGGATTTCAGATTGTGGCTCTTGGAAGAGCCGGTGGCGCCGCCGATGCCGTCCCTGCCAGTGCGCCCGCCCAGCAGGATTACCACATCCCCCGGGGCAGGCACCTCACGGCGCACATGATCGGCGGGAGCCGCGCCCACCACTGCGCCGCACTCCAGGTGCTTGGCTACATAACCGGGGTGATAGACCTCGCTGACCAGGCCGGTGGCAAGACCGATCTGGTTACCGTAAGAGGAGTAGCCTGCGGCGGCGGTCTGAGCGATCTTTCGCTGGGGGAGTCTGCCAGGGATGGTCTGGTCCACCGGTGTCCGGGGGTCACCGCAGCCGGTGACCCGCATGGCCTGGTGGACATACACCCGGCCGGACAGGGGGTCCCGGATGCAGCCGCCGATGCAGGTGGCTGCGCCGCCGAAGGGCTCGATCTCCGTGGGGTGGTTGTGGGTCTCATTTTTGAACATCAGAAGCCAGTCCTGCTCCTTGCCGTCCACCTGAGTGGGGACGTGGATGGAGCAGGCGTTGATCTCCTCGCTTTGGTCCAGTTCCGGCAGCAGTCCCCGCTTCTTGAGCACCTTGGTGCCCAGAGTGGCGATGTCCATCAGGGTCTGGGGCCGGGCGGCGGCCTTCTCGGGGCCGTAGACCTCCTGCCGGAGAGCCAGATACCGGTCGTAGGCAGCCTGAACGGCGGGATCGGCAATATCCAGGCGATCCAGATGGGTGGAGAAGGTGGTGTGACGGCAGTGATCGGACCAGTAGGTGTCCACCACCCGCACTTCGGTGACGGTGGGATCCCGGCCTTCCTCATCCCGGAAGTAGCTCTGGAGGAAGGCCAGGTCGTCCAGATCCATAGCCAGGCCCAGCCGGTCCAAGAGGGCCTGAAGACCTGCCTGGTCCAGAGTGGTAAAGCCCTGTATAGTTTCCACCATGGCGGGGGTCTCCCAGGCGGTCTCCAGGGTCTCCACCAGTTCCAGCCCGGCCTCCCGGGCTTCCACCGGGTTGATGACATAGGCCTTGATTTTCTCTACGTCGGCGGGAGAGAGCTGCCCAGACAGCAGATATACTTTGGCGGTGCGGAGACGGGGGCGCTCTCCCTGGGTCATCAACTGGATGCAGGCCTGCGCCGAGTCCGCCCGCTGGTCGAACTGACCCGGCAGATACTCCACCGCAAAGGCGGTGAAATCTCCGGCGGGCAGTGATGCGGTGGCGTCGTCCACCTGGGGCTCTGAGAACACAGTCCGGACGGCACGGTCAAAGGCCGCACTATCCAGACCCTCCACGTCATAGCGGTTGATCAGCCGCAGTCCTGTCAGGGCGGTGATGCCCAGCAAGGTCCGCAGTTCCCGCAGCAGTGCTTCAGCTTCCTGCCGCAGGGGGGGCTTCTTCTCCACATAGATGCGTCGTACCATGATCGAAAAACCTCCATGCGCCCGCAGGCGCTATTTTTCAGCGTAAAGAGGCCCGCCATCATGGGGCGGGCCCGATGCTCTAGTTCCGGGCGGCAGCCAGAGCCCGACGGCCAATATCCCGGCGCAGGTACTTTCCCTCAAAGTCAATGGCGTCGGCGGTGGTATAGGCGTCCTGAAGGGCCTCCACCAGGGTGTCCGCAACGGCGGTGACGCCCAGCACCCGTCCGCCGGAAGTGACCAGATGTCCCTCTGCCGTCAGAGTGTCGCCGGCGTGATAGATGGTGACGTTTTCCGGCAGGGAAGTTGGCAGGGTAATGACCTTGCCCTTTTCGTAGTGGCCGGGATAGCCGCCGGAGGCCAGAATGACGCAGGCGGCGGCGCCGTTGCGCCACTCCACCGTCAGATCACCCAGGGTTTCGTTCTCCACCGCCTGCATGACGGTCAGCAGGTCGGTTTTCAGCAGCGGCAGCACCACCTGGGTCTCCGGGTCGCCGAAGCGGCAGTTGTACTCGATGACCTTGGGCCCCTTGGCTGTCAGCATCAAGCCGAAGTACAGACAGCCCTTGAAGGGGCAGCCCTCCGCCCGCATGGCGGCCAGCGTGGGAAGGAAGATGGTGTCCATGCAGAGCCGCGCCATCTCCGGCGTGTAGCAGGGGTTGGGGGCAATGGTGCCCATGCCGCCGGTGTTGAGGCCGGTGTCGCCCTCCCCGGCCCGCTTGTGGTCCATGGAGGATACCATGGGGGCGATGGAGGTTCCGTCCGTAAAGGCCAGAACGCTGACCTCGGGCCCGGTGAGGAACTCCTCCACCACGATCTCGTTGCCGGAGGCGCCGAAGACCTTGTCCTCCATGATGGATTTCACGGCAGCCTCCGCCTCCTGAAGATTCTGGGGGATCAGCACGCCTTTGCCCAGGGCCAGGCCGTCGGCTTTCACCACGATGGGGAAGGAGGAGGTACGCAGGTAGTCCAGGGCCTTGGCCGGGTCGTCGAAAACCTGATAATTGGCGGTGGGAATGCCGTATTTCTTCATGAGATTTTTGGAGAAGACCTTGCTGGCCTCGATCCGGGCGGCCTTGGCGTCAGGGCCGAAGCAGGGGATGCCCGCCTCATGGAGCCGGTCCACGCAGCCCAGAGCCAGAGGATCGTCCGGTGCCACCACGGCGAAGTCTACCCGATGCTCCACAGCAAAGGCCACGATCGCGTCAATGTCCTTGGCGCCGATCTCTGGCACGCACACGGCATCAGCGGCGATGCCGCCGTTTCCCGGCAGGGCATAGATGGTCTCCACCGCCGGATTCTCCCGGAGCTTTTTGATGATGGCATGCTCGCGGCCGCCGCCGCCAACCACCAGAAGTTTCATGGCAACCTCCCAAATTCATCAAAGGTTAAAAGATATTCCTCAAAATGTTTCCATATCCGGGTTCTGTTCCAAGGCAGAGAATACGGAGCTTGCGCAATTCTCCGTCCCATATCCCCGGGCAAACCAGCAAAGCGTTTGCCCGGGGAAAACGAGGAGCAGCGGAGTGAGTGCGCTTTCGGGCTTTGCCCGGAAGCAAAGGATACGGAGCTTGCGACGAGTTAGTGGTGGAACAGCCGCATTCCCGTAAAGCACATGACCATGCCGTACTTATTGGCAGTTTCGATCACGTTGTCATCCCGTATGGAGCCGCCGGGCTCGGCGATGTACTGCACGCCGGACTTCCGGGCCCGCTCTACGTTGTCCCCAAAGGGGAAGAAGGCGTCGGACCCACAGGTGACACCAGAAAGCGTGGCAATCCAGGCCTTTTTCTCCTCCGCGGTCAGCACCTCCGGCTTTACGGTAAAGGTCTGCTGCCACACGCCGTCTGCCAGAATGTCCTCATACTCGTCGGAAGTGTAGATATCGATGGCATTGTCCCGGTCGGGACGGCGAATGCCCTCCACAAACTGGAGCCCCAGGACCTTGGGGTGCTGGCGCAGCCACCAGTTGTCGGCCTTGGAGCCGGCCAGACGGGTGCAGTGGATGCGGCTCTGCTGGCCGGCGCCCACGCCGATGGCCTGACCGTCCTTCACGTAGCACACGGAGTTGGACTGGGTGTACTTCAACGTGATCAGCGCCACGATCATATCGATCTTGGCCGCTTGCGGCAGGTCCTTGTTTTCCGTGACGATGTTGTCCAGCAGTTCCGCATCAATTTTGAAATTGTTGCGTCCCTGCTGGAAGGTGACGCCGAACACGTCCTTATACTCCTGGGGAGCGGGCACGTAGTCCGGGTCGATTTGCACCACGTTGTAGCTGCCCTTTTTCTTGGTTTTCAGGATCTCCAGGGCCTCGTCGGTGTAGCCGGGGGCGATGATGCCGTCGGACACCTCGTACTTCAGATACCGGGCAGTGGCGGCGTCGCATACGTCGGACAGGGCCGCCCAGTCACCGTAGGAGCAAAGCCGGTCGGCCCCACGGGCCCGGATATAGGCACAGGCGATGGGACTTAGCTCCGCACCGGGCTCCACAAAGTAGATCTTCCGGTCCACATCAGAAAGGGGGGCGCCCACGGCGGCGCCGGCGGGGGAGACGTGCTTGAAGCTGGCGGCGGCGGGAAGACCGGTGGCGGCCTTCAGCTCCCGCACCAACTGCCAGGAGTTCAGTGCGTCCAGAAAATTGATGTAGCCGGGCTTGCCGTTCAGCACGGTAATGGGCAGATCACTGCCGTCCCGCATGAAAATGCGGGAGGGTTTTTGATTGGGGTTGCAGCCGTATTTCAGTTCCAGTTCTTTCATGAGCGAGAAGCTCCCTCCTCGGAAATTTGTTTACATAACATTTCAACCGCCTGGGGCAACAGAATCCATTCCGCCTGCTCCATGACCCGGCGCTGCAGGATTTCCGGAGTGTCCTCCGGAAGAATTTCCACCGCCTTTTGCAGCAGAATGCGGCCGCCGTCCGGGATTTCGTTGACCAGATGGACCGTGGCGCCGGTGACCTTCACGCCCCGCTCCAATGCGGCCTCATGGACCCGCAGGCCGTAATAGCCCTTGCCGCAGAAGGAGGGAATCAGAGAAGGATGGATGTTGACGATGCGGTCCGGCCAACGACGGACAAAATCTGCCGATAAAATAGACAAAAAGCCCGCTAAAACAATCAGATCCACCTGATAGCGGAGAAGCTGCTCCTGGAGCTCGGCTTCAAAATCCTCCTGGCTTCTGCCGGCCCGGGAGACCACTGCGCCGGGCACACCATGGTTTGCGGCCCGGGTCAGGGCATAGACCCCGGGGCGGCTGGCGCATACCAGCACGATCTCTCCGTGAGACAAACTGCCCTGCTCCTGGGAGCGCAGCAGCGCCTCCAGATTGGTGCCGCCGCCGGAGACCAGAACGGCAATCCGGGCGCGGGTCAACATAATACCACCCGGTCCTCTCCCCGGACGATCTCGCCGATGGGGTAGGCCTCGCAGCCGCTGTCCCGCAGGGCGGAGAGGGCCTTGTCGGCGCTGGCGGCGGAGGCGATGACCACCATCCCCACGCCGCAGTTGAAGGTGTTGAACATATCCCGCTCCGGGATGTTCCCCGTTTTTTGAAGCAGGGGGAAGATGGGCGGTACCCGCAGGGCGGATTTTTCGATTTTGGCAGTCAGACCATCGGGCAGGCAGCGGGGAATGTTCTCGTAGAAGCCGCCGCCGGTGATATGGCTGATGCCGCGGATCTCCGCGGCGGCCAGGGCTGCCAGCACGGGCTTGACGTAGATGCGGGTGGGGGTCAGCAGGGCGTCGCCCAGAGACTGGCCCAGGTCAGGGCAGTAGGCGCCCAGATCAGCGTGCTCCACGTCAAAGACCTTTCGGGCCAGGGAAAACCCGTTGGAGTGGAGGCCGGAGGAGGGCAGGGCCAGCACCACGTCACCGGGGCGCATGGCGCTGTGGTCCACCACCCTGACCTTGTCCACCAGTCCCACGGAGAAGCCGGCCAGGTCGTAGTCGTCCGGGGCCATAATGCCGGGGTGTTCGGCGGTCTCGCCGCCGATCAGGGCACAGCCCGCCTGGACGCAGCCCTCGGCCACGCCGGAGACAATGGAGGCCACCTTCTCCGGCTCGTTTTTGCCAATGGCGATGTAGTCCAGGAAGAACAGCGGCTTTGCGCCGCAGCAGACGATGTCGTTGACGCACATGGCCACGCAGTCGATGCCCACGGTGTCGTGCTTGTTCATCAAAATGGCCAGGCGCAGCTTGGTGCCCACGCCGTCGGTGCCGGAGACCAGCACCGGCTCCGTCATGCCGGTCAGATCCGGGGCGAACAATCCGCCGAAGCCGCCGATATCGGATACCACGCCGGGGATCATGGTGCGGTCCACGTGGGCTTTCATCAGGCGAACGCCCTCATAGCCGGCCTCAATATCCACGCCGGCCTGGCGGTAACTGTCGGAGAAACTGCGCATCAGGTATCCTCCTCTTTCACATGCTTGCTGATGGGGAATTCGAAGCGGTCCTTTCCGCCTTTAGGGGGAATGGGGGTGGGATAGCCGCCGCCGAAGCAGGCGGTGCAGAATCCCCCCTTGGTGTTGTCGGCCAGCTTGACCACGTCCTCCAGACTCAGATAGCCCAGGGAGTCCACGCCGATGATCCGGGCGATCTCCTCCACGGAGTGGTTGTTGGCGATCAGTTTGCTGGCATCGTCGATGTCGGTGCCGTAGTAGCAGGGGGCCACAAAAGGCGGGGCGCTGACCCGCATGTGGATCTCCTTGGCTCCGGCCCGCCGCAGCAGGTCGATGGTCCGGCGGCAGGTGGTGCCCCGGACGATGGAGTCGTCGATCAGCACCACCCGCTTCCCCTCCACCACGGAGCGGACGGGGTTCAGCTTGATGTTGACCTCGTTTTCCCGCATGGTCTGGGTGGGGGAGATGAAGGTGCGGCCGATGTACTTGTTCTTGATAAAGCCGATGCCGTAGGGGATGCCCGACTGGCGGGCGTAGCCCAGGGCGGCGTCCAATCCCGAGTCCGGCACACCTACCACGATGTCCGCCTGAACGGGATGCTCCAGAGCCAGAAAGGCTCCGGCCCGCTGCCGGGCGATGTGGACGGAGCTGCCGTCGATGACGGAATCCGGCCGGGCGAAGTAGATGAACTCGAACACGCACAGGCGTTTTTCCGCCTGACCGCAGTGGGTCTCGATGGATTTCACGCCGTTTTGGTCCGCTACGATGATCTCACCGGGACGCACATCCCGCTCGAACCGGGCGCCGATGGCGTCCAGGGCGCAGGACTCCGAGGCGAACACCACGGACCCGTCCCGCAGCCGGCCCATGCACAAGGGGCGGAAGCCATGGGGGTCCCGGACGGCGATCAGCTTGCTGGGGGAGGAGATCACGAGAGAGTAGGCCCCCACGATCCGGTCCATGGCGGCGGAGACGGCGTCCTCGATGGAGGGGGCCTTCAGCCGCTCCTGAACGATGACGTAGGCGATGACCTCCGAGTCGGTGGTGGTGTGGAAAATGGAGCCCTGGCTCTCCAGCTCCAGCCGCAAGGCGTGGGAGTTGGTGAGATTGCCGTTGTGGGCCAGGGCCATGCGGCCCTTGTAGTGATTCACCAGGATGGGCTGGACGTTGCGCTTGTTGTCGGAGCCGGTGGTGCCGTAGCGCACGTGGCCCACGGCGATGTTGCCGGTGCCCAGGGCCTTCAGCCGCTCCACCGGAAATACCTCGTTGACCAGACCTACGTCCATGCAGGAACGGAAGAGGCCGTCGTCATTGACCACGATGCCGGCGCTCTCCTGGCCCCGGTGTTGTAAGGAATACAGAGCGTAATAAGCCAGGGAGGCCACGTCCGTGCCGGGCTGGGCGCACACGCCGAAGACGCCGCACTCCTCGTGGAGGTGGCGCTCCGGCAGCAGGGCACTCTCCGCCTCCTCCGCCGGGCGGAGGGCGGTGCGGGCGTCAGTCAGCGTCATGGGCCAGCAGCCTCTTCATGATCTCGGCGTAGGCGTCCTCCACGCCGCCCAGATCCCGGCGGAAGCGGTCCTTGTCCAGCTTCTCGTGGGTCTTGGAGTCCCAAAGGCGGCAGGTGTCGGGGCTGATCTCGTCGGCCAGGACGATGGTGCCGTCCGGCAGGCGGCCGAACTCCAGCTTGAAGTCCACCAGGGTGACGCCGCATTCGTTCCAGAAGGCCTTCAGCACGTCGTTGACGGCAAAGGCGTACTTCTTGATGGTCTCAATCTCCTCCGCCGTGGCCAGCTTCAGGGCCAGGGCGTGGTAGCTGTTGAGCAGGGGATCGTCGAGGGCATCGCACTTGTAGGAGAACTCGATGGTGGGGGCGTCAAAGACGATGCCCTCTTCCACGCCGTACCGCTTGGCGAAGGAGCCGGCGGAGATGTTGCGGATGATGACCTCCAGAGGGACGATGGAAACCTTCTTCACCAGGGTCTCCCGCTCGCTGAGTTCCTTGACGAAGTGAGTGGGAATACCAGCCTTCTCCATGCGGGCCATGAGCCGGTTGGTCATCTGGTTGTTGATGACGCCCTTGCCCACGATGGTGCCCTTCTTGGCACCGTTGAAGGCGGTGGCATCGTCCTTATAGTCTACAATGTACAGCGTGGGATCATCAGTGCGGAACACCTTTTTGGCTTTGCCCTCGTAGACCTGCTCTAACTTCTGCATGACAGTTGTCCTCCTATTTTTTATAAAAATATGATTGTTTTGGTTCTTACCGGCCCAGCTCCGCCTGGAGTTTGGCTTCCTTTTCCGCAATCTGCTCCGCCATGACGGTCCGCTCCCCGTCCAGGCGCGCCGCCAGGGCTGCATCCTCCACCGCCAGGATCTGGGCGGCCAGGATGGCGGCGTTCTTGGCGCCGTTCAAAGCAACAGTGGCCACCGGGATGCCGCTGGGCATCTGGATGGTGGCCAGCAGGGCGTCCAGTCCGTCCATGGCGCCGCCCTTCATGGGGATGCCGATGACCGGCAAGGTGGTGTTGGCGGCGAAGGCGCCGGCCAGGTGGGCCGCCATGCCGGCGGCGCAAATGATGACGCCGAAGCCGTTGGCTCGAGCGCCCCTGGCAAACTCCGCGGCAGCGGCAGGGGGGCGGTGGGCACTGAGAATGTGGGCCTCAAAGGGAATATCAAGGGCCTCCAGTTGGGCGCAGGCGCCCTTGACCACGCTCCAGTCGGAATCAGAGCCCATGATGACAGCGACTTTTTTCATATGGGAAAGTCCTCCTTACAGCTTTTTGCGCAGGACGGTGTGCCGGAAGAACCCGTCCGCAAAATACTCCTGGGAACAGAACACCGGCTTGCCGTCGATGTCGAAATCCACCTCGTCCATGTACAGCACAGGGGCGCCGATGGATATCTGCAGCGTCTCCGCCAGGGCGGCGTCCGCCGTAATGGGTTTCAGGTCCGTCAGGTCCAGATAGGGGTAAATGCCGCAGAACTGCTGGAGGAAGTGGAAGATGGGCAGCTTCAGATCCTTGATGGTGTAATTGCCCTTGACCAGGGACTTGTCCATCACATCCTCGCAGTAGATGGCAGGGCGGCCGTCGGCGGTGCAGAGCCGCGCGATGCGGATGACTGGCGTGCCCTCCTCGATGGCCAACTGCTTGGCGATTTTGGCGTCAGCGGTGCCGTCGGATACCCGGACGTAGGCAACCTCCGCCTTGTAGCCACTCTGACGGATCATGTCCAGGAACTCCACCTCAATGTCCATACGGGCTGTGGCCTCCAGTACGTGGCGGTTGATGATGGTTCCCACGCCGTGGCGCCGGGTGATGAAGCCTTCCCGCTCCAGAGAGGCCAGAATGTCCCGAAGCTGAGTGCGGCTGATGCCCAGCTTTTCTGCCAGGACGCTCTCCCGGGGCAGGCGCTCACAGTGAGCATAGGCCCCCTCCTTCATGTCAGCAAGCAGTTGAAGGCGGATGGTCTTGGACTGGGACGGCTGCGTGCTCATAGACTCACCTCAATTTCAAACTCAATAGGTAGTACCAATAAAAAGGTCATACCTTATTCTATCGAATTTGCGGCACGACCGCAATAGACAAAATCGACAGTTCGCCAACGGCTTTTCCGGTGTAGCTTGTGGAGCTTGAATCGCTCTGGCAGGGCGGAACAACGGGCGCAAGACACAAAAAGAGCCCCTGGCAGCTCTATCAGAGCTGCCAAGGGCAGGGAGACAAGGGGTGTTTCCTTTGACGGAAGAAAGAATCAACGGCCCTCGGCCCAGCGGCAGGCGGCCAGAGCTGCCACGGCACCGTCAGCGCAGGCAGTGGTCAATTGGCGGACCTCCTTGGTGCGGCAGTCCCCGGCCACAAACACACCGGGGGCCGCGGTGAGGCAGTCCTCTCCGGCGGGAAGAAAGCCGTCCGCACCGGTGAGCCCCAGAGCCGCGGCTAGTTGGGTTTGCGGCTGCTGGCCCACCGCCTGGAACAGCCCCGCCACTTCCAGCTCCGATTCCACGCCGGTGACAGTGTCCCGCAGGGCCAGGCCTGTCAGGTGTTCCTGGCCCAGCAGAGCGGTCACTACCGTGTTCATGCGCAGTGTGACGTTTTCCCGCTTGGCCAGGGCCTCCGCCAGGATGGGGTCACCCCGGAACTGGTCCCGCCGGTGGATTACCGTCACGTGGCGGCACAGGTCCGAGAGGAACAGGGCGTCCTGCAGGGCGGTGTTGCCGCCGCCGGCAACGGCTGCATCCTTCCCGGCGTAGAAGGCCCCATCGCACACGGCACAGTAGGAGACGCCCGCCAGGGTCTCCTCCCCGGGCAGGCCCAATGAGCGGTGTTTCATACCGGTGGCCAGGATCAGAGCAGAGGCGGTGTAGCCGCCGTAGTCGGTGGTGACAACGTGGGGCGTACCGGGCTGAATGGCCAGGACCTCCTCCAGCTCCACCCGGGCGCCCAGGGCCTCCGCCTGGGCAAACAGCCGCTCTGCCAGCTCCGCGCCGGAGACGCCATAGCAGCCGGGGAAGTTGTCCACCCGGGGGGAGGAGGCGATCTGTCCGCCGAAGGCCTCTTTCTCCAGCACCAGCACGGATTTTCCCGCCCGGCGGGCGTAAATGGCGGCGGTGAGACCGGCGGGGCCGCCGCCCACGATGAGAATGTCGAAATGTTCGTTCATGAAGATCACCTGAAAGAATGAGATTAAAAAGGAGGGACACAGGTCCCTCCTTTTTGGCGTTTTGGATTTACGCGTGGGTGGTGGCGAACTTCTTGATGACAGAGGCGTTCACCAGCTTTTCCACCTGATCTCCGTGGCGGACGATCAGCGTGGGGGCCTGCTGGATGCCGTATTGGCTCACCAGGTCCATGTGCTCGCCCACGTCCATTACCTGATAATGCAGACCAGCCTTCTCCAGCTCGCTCTTGGCGATCTTGCAGTTGGGGCAGGTCTTGGTGGTGAACAGGAACAGCTCGTCCTCTCCGGCGGAGGCGGATACGGCAGGCGCGGCCGCCTCAGCGGAAGCGGTGCTCTCCCGGTCGCACAGCCGGCGGCCCTCCAGACGGGAGTTTTCCACCTCGTACTCCTTGCGGTCCTTGAATTCCTGCACCTTGCCGTCGTTCCAGTTCTGGATGGGACGGTAGTAGCCGGTGATCCGGCTCCAGACCTCGGTGGGTTTGCCGCAGGTGGGGCAGGTGAAGTGCTCGCCGGCGATATAGCCGTGGTCCTGGCAGATGGAATAGGTGGGGGAGATGGTGTAGTAGGGCAGCTTGAAGTTCTCTGCGATCTTGCGGACCAGGTTGGCCGCCGCCTTCCAGTCCGGCAGCTTCTCGCCCAGGAAGGCGTGGAACACCGTGCCGGAGGTGTAGAGGGTCTGGAGATCGTCCTGTATTGCCAGGGCCTCGAAGATATCCTGGGTGTAGCCCACAGGCAGGTGAGAGGAGTTGGTGTAGTACGGCGTGTCACCGGGGTGCTTGGCGGCGGTGATGATATCGGGGAACTTTTCCACGTCGTGCTTGGCCAGACGGTAGGTGGTGGACTCAGCGGGGGTGGCCTCCAGGTTGTACAGGTCACCGTACATCTCCTGGTAATCGGACAGGCGCTCCCGCATATGGTTCAGCACATCCTTGGCAAAGGCCTGGGTCTCCGGATGGGTCAGGTCCTTGCGCAGCCACTTGGCATTGAGGCCCACCTCGTTCATGCCGATCAGGCCGATGGTGGAGAAGTGGTTTTCAAAGGTGCCCAGATAGTACTTGGTGTAGGGATAGAGGCCCGCGTCCATCAGCTTGGTGATGACCGTGCGCTTGGTCTTCAGGCTCCGGGCTGCGATGTCCATGATGTGGTCCAGGCGCTCGTAGAACTCCTCGGGTGTCTGGGACAGGTAGGCGATCCGGGGTAGGTTGATGGTGACCACGCCTACGGAGCCGGTGGACTCGCCGGAGCCGAAGTAGCCGCCGGACTTCTTCCGCAGCTCCCGCAGGTCCAGCCGCAGACGGCAGCACATGCTGCGTACGTCGGAGGGCTCCATGTCGGAGTTGATGTAGTTGGAGAAATAGGGCGTGCCATACTTGGCGGTCATCTCAAAGAGCAGGCGGTTGTTCTCTGTGTCGGACCAGTCGAAGTCCTTGGTGATGGAGTAGGTGGGGATGGGATACTGGAAACCCCGGCCGTCGGCGTCGCCCTCGGTCATGATCTCGATGAAGGCCTTGTTGATCATGTCCATCTCTTTTTTGCAGTCGCCGTAGGTGAAGTCCTGCTCCTTGCCGCCTACGATGGCCGGCAGGTTCTCCAGGTCCTTGGGCACGGTCCAGTCCAGGGTGATGTTGGAGAAGGGCGCCTGGGTGCCCCAGCGGCTGGGAGTGTTGACGCCGAAGACAAAGGACTGGATGCACTGCTTGACCTCTTTCTGGGTGAGGTTGTCCACTTTTACAAAGGGGGCCAGATAGGTATCAAAGGAACTGAATGCCTGGGCGCCGGCCCACTCGTTCTGCATGATCCCTAAGAAGTTGACCATCTGGTTGCAGAGGGTGGACAGGTGACTGGCAGGGGTGGAGTTGATCTTGCCGGGGATGCCCAGGCCCTGCTGGATCAATTGCTTGAGGCTCCAGCCGGCGCAGTAGCCGGTCAGCATGCTCAGGTCGTGGAGATGGATGTCGCCGTCCTTGTGGGCCTTGGCGATCTCCTCGTCATAGATCTCGCTGAGCCAGTAGTTGGCGGTAATGGCGCCGGAGTTGGACAAGATCAATCCGCCCACGGAATAGGTGACAGTAGAGTTCTCCTTCACACGCCAGTCGTTGATGTGAAGATAGTTGTTTACCAGTTCCTTGTAGTCCAGCATGGTGGAATTCAGGTTGCGGATCTTCTCCCGCTGCTTGCGGTAGAGAATGTAAGCCTTTGCCACATCAGCATAGCCGGCCTGGCTGAGCACATCCTCCACGCTGTCCTGGATCTGTTCCACGGAGACCTTGCCGTCCTGGATTTTGTCCTGATAATCCGCGGTCACCCGCAGGGCCAGCAGGTCGATGATATCCGGGTTGTACTCCTTATGGGTGGCCTCGAAGGCCTTGGTAATGGCCGCGCTGATCTTGGAGAGATTGAACTCCGCGATCTGGCCGTCTCTTTTCACAACTTGATACATGAAGGACTCCCTGCTTTCTCTAAATTTACACGCTGATGGGGCCATTGGCCCCATGCAACCAATTGTACCACATGCTGTAGGAAAGTCAATGGACGAAACCACAATATCTTGTGATTACTTTCGTGGGAATCACCAAAGATTGTCTGTGTCATTCCACGCCCCGCAGCTCCACCCGGGGAAGGAAGGGCCGGATTTTTTCCGCCATGGCGGCCATTTCCCTGTCATCAAAACCGCGGCAGCCGGTGGAAATCAGATTGCCGGAGTCCACGAATTTCTGAAGGAAATACCGGGGGGTCGTTCCCTCCGGGAAGAAACCCGCCACCCACCGGCCCATGGCGGCCAGGTCCTCCGGTGTGTGGAAGTTCCGGACCAAAGTGGTACGCAGTTCAAAGTCCACGCCGCTGCCGATCAGCAGATGGAGGCTCTCCTCCACGGGAGCCGGGTCCAGCCCCGGCACGCCGCAGGTATCGCCGTACTTCTCCCGCCGGTTTTTGATGTCCATGGCCACATAATCCACCAGTCCCCGCTCCAGAATTTCCGCCAGGGCCTGGGGATGGAAGCCGTTGGTGTCCAGCTTCACGGCAAAGCCCATTTGCCGCACCATCGCCAGAAAATCCGCTGCTCCAGGCTGCAACAGCGGCTCTCCGCCGGAGAGGACCACCCCGTCTAGCAGGCCTTGGCGCTTTTTCAGGAATTCCAGCACCTCATCCTCCGTCAGGACAGGGCTCTCCGTCAGCCGGGTCACCAGCAGGGCGTTGTGGCAGAAGGGGCATCGGAGGTCACAGCCGCCGGTAAACACCGTGGCAGCCAGTTTGCCGGGATAGTCCACCATGGATAACTTTTGCAGTCCGCAAATCCGCATCGTGTCTCACCTGATCTCACGAGAATATTCAAGATATTGTTATTGTAGACTGGAAGGACCACAAGGACAAGTGGTGGTTGCAACAGATGGGAAAAAGAGTTCCGCCTCTGCCGCAGAGAACCGCAAAAAGAAACCGGACCGCTTGAAAACGGTCCGGTTTCCTTTTTCCGTATAAGTGCTCAGTTTTTGCGGAAGCGGGAGAGGAAGTCCTTGGTCTCCTGGCGCTGGGGGTTGCCGAAGACATCGGCGGGCGCGCCTTCCTCACAGATGACGCCCTCATTCATGTAAACCACATGGCTGGAGACATCCCGGGCAAAGGCCATCTCATGGGTCACCACCAGCATGGTCATACCCTCCTGGGCCAGGGCCTTCATGACGTCCAGCACCTCGCCCACCATTTCCGGGTCCAGAGCGGAAGTGGGCTCGTCAAACAGCAATACCTCCGGTTCCATGGCCAGAGCCCGGGCAATGGCCACCCGTTGCTTCTGACCGCCGGAGATCTGCCGGGGCTTGGCGTTGATATAGGGGGCCATGCCCACCTGATTGAGATAGCGCATGGCGTTGTCCCGGGCCTCGGCCTTGCTTTTTTTCAGGACCTTCACCTGACCCACCACACAGTTTTCCAGCACGGTCATGTTGTTGAACAGGTTGAAGGATTGGAATACCATGCCCACGTGGGAGCGGTACTGGGCGGCGTTGACCCCAGCACCCGCCACGTTCTGCCCGTGGTAGAGGATCTCGCCGCTGGTGGGGGTTTCCAGCAGGTTTACGCACCGCAGCAGCGTGGACTTGCCGGAGCCGGAGGCGCCGATGATGCTGGTCACGTCACCCTTGGCAACGGAGAAGTCAATGTCCCGCAGCACCTCATGGGTTCCAAAGGATTTGGACAGGTGGCGAATCTCCAAAATCATATCGTTCATATCAGCGATCCCCCCTACTCCGTCCGTGTTTGAGTTCCTGCTGGACCCGTTCCCGATATTCCTTGCTGTGCTCGTCGAAGGGTGTGCCCCGGTCGGGGTAGTTGTACGTTCCGGCGGTCATGGTCAGGGAGTCCGTCTGGACCAGCTCGTAGTCACTGCTGCCATCCATGCGCTTTTCCACCCACCGCAGGATGAGGGAGGCGATCAGGGTCATGGTGAGATAGCCGATCATCTCAATGGTGGCGGAGGGGAAGTACAGATAGGTGGCTCCCACAGCACCCCGGTGGGCGGCAAAGAACTCCGTAAAGGAGATGATGAACATCACGGAGGAATCCTTGATATTGATAATCAGGTTGTTGCCGATCTGAGGCATGATATTGCGGATGGCCTGGGGCAGAATGACGGAGGTCATGGTCTGCACATGGGTCATGCCGATGGCCTTGGCGCCCTCGGTCTGGCCCGGGTCAATGGAGATGATGCCGCCCCGAACAGATTCGGCCATATAGGCGCCGGTGTTGATGGAGACCACCAGGATGGCCGCCGCCCACACACTGGGCCACTGGACGGAGTTGTTGGTGAAATAGGGCAGACCGTAATAGATGAACACCGCCTGCAGCATCATGGGCGTGCCCCGGAAGACCTCCACGTAGATCCGGACAATGGCCCGGATCAGCTTGATGACAAACCGCTTGGCAGGGGGATCATTCTTGGAGCAGGGGATGGTGTTCAGGATGCCGCAGATCAAGCCGATGATGCAGCCGATGGCTGTGGCTACCAGCGCCAGGATCAGGGTATTTTTGATGCCGTTGAGGTAGTCGCCGCCACACCGCTGCCAGAGTTTGACGATGTCGGCACCCAATTGTACGAATCGTTCCATGAGGGAAAGCTCCCTTCCTTTTTATATAATGTGCGAGGCGCATCGGAAGAGGGACCGGGGAGCGGTCCCCCCTCCGACGGGTCTCAAGGCTGGGAACGGTTGACCGTTCCCAGCCCCGGAAATCAGTGCTGCGCTCAGCCCTCGCTCAGGGGCTGGATGGCGATGGCTTCATCCATCATGGCGTTGAAGTCGTCAACGGTCATGGTGGACAGAACGCTGTCGATGGCGTCCTTCAGGACGGTGTTGCCCTTCATGACGGACACACCGATGTTGATGTCGCCCTCATCGGCCACGAAGTTGTCGTCAGAGTCGGAGAAGTCCAGAATCTTCATGTCGGGATAGGCGGCCACAGCGCCCATGGCGGTGGGCATATCGGTGCAGATGAAGTCCACAGTGCCGGTCTCCAGAGCCATCAGCATGGCGGGAGCGGTCTCCGCGGCGGTCTGGATCTGAGCGCCCTCGATCTGGGGCAGCATGGAGTCATACCAGATGGTGGCGATCTGTGCGGTGCAGGTGCCGCCGGACAGGTCGCTGATGCCCTGGGCATTGGCATAGGGGCTGTCGGCCTTGGTGACGCAGACGATGGAGGCGTAGTAATAGGGACCGGCGAAGTCCACCTGCTCCATGCGGTCGGCGGTCATGGACTGACCGGCGATGACGGCGTCATAGATGCCGGACTGGACGCCAGGCACCAGGGAGTCCCAGTCGGTGCGGACCACTTCCAGCTCCCAGCCGTTGGCCTCGCAGATCTTCTTGGCCATCATCACGTCGTAGCCGTTGGCGTACTCAGTGGAGTCCTTGATGGGCACAGCGCCGTTGGAGTCGTCGGACTGGGTCCAGTTATAGGGGGCGTAGGCGCACTCCATGGCGATGGTCAGCACGCCGTCCTCCACGCCGGAGGCAACCTCACCGGTCTCAGAGCCGGTCTCAGTCTCAGCCTGATCGGCGGTGTCATCCGTAGCGGTGTCGTCGCTGCCGCCGCAGGCAGCCAGGGACAGCGTCATGGCCAGGGCCATGAGCAGGGACAAGAGCTTCTTCATGTTCAATCACCTTTCCAAAATTCCTGATTTCGCGGCGGCGGAACCTGCATCTCTCCCCACTGCCGCCGCCCGGCGGGAGAGACGAAAAAATGGACCGCTTTGTCAAGCGGTCCATGGAGAAGGCGGAATGACGCACAGAGATTCCGACAGCCATTGATAGCGCTTCACAAAGTCTTTGTGACAGTCCGGCGGGTATTTCCCGACGGCCCAGCGTCCCGGAGCCAGGCAGCTCCGCAACACTTCGGCGATGTTCCCTTTCCCGCCCGGCGGCTGCCTGGCCTTGCCGGAGGGTACTGATGAACCTCGCGCCTCTATCTAAGCGATCCAATTTTGAGGGTATCCTATCATGTTCCCACGGCCCTGTCAACCATTTTTCCGCCCAATGCGGCAAAATTTGTATACTATGCGGCGATTTTTCCCTATGCGTACCGGCACTCCTGTGCTATAATAACCGCAATCTGCGCGTTTTTTCTTTCGGTGGGCCCTGGGCTCTGCCGGGGGAATGGAAAGGAGAGAGGACATGCAGACAGCGGAATTGGCCATCCTGGACTGGGTCCAGGCCCATTTGCGGTGTGGTTTCCTGGATGCGGTGCTGCCCATCATCAGCCGCCTCAGCGACCACGGAGAGATCTGGATTCTGCTGGCGGCGGTGCTGCTGGTGACGAAAAAACACCGCTGGGCAGGGCTCTCCGTGGCTCTGGCACTGCTGTTGGACCTGGTGGTATGCAACGGCTTTTTAAAGCCCCTGATCGGCCGGCTTCGGCCCTTTCAGATAAACACGGCCATTGAATTGCTGACCCAGGCGCCCCTGGATGCCTCCTTTCCCTCGGGGCACACGGCGGCCTCCTTCACGGCGGTGACGGCCCTGTGGCGGGCTGGAGGGGCGCCCAAGTGGCTGCGGTGGGCGGCGCTGATCCTGGCGGTGGTGATCGCGCTGTCCCGGATCTATCTCTATGTCCACTGGCCTACCGATGTGCTGGGCGGCGCGGTTCTGGGTGCGGTTCTGGGCTGGACCGGCGCCTGGCTGGTATTCCGCCTGCGCCGGCGTCTGCGGGGACCGGAGGAACGCTGAGGCAGTTCGTAACCCTTCAAACAGGAAAAAGCCGAACGGGAATCCCCGTTCGGCTTTTTCGGTTCAGTGTTCCTCCGTCTCCGGTACCTGGAGAAATTTTTTGACCGCAAAGATGGCCGCCACGGCGGCCACGCCCAGCAGCGTGTCCTGGGCGCCGCTGTGGCTGATGATCATTTGCCGGACGATGGTGAACAGCAGCACGTCGATGACGGCTCCGGCAGAGTGCAGGGCCAGCATCTTGACGAACTCCAGCCCCATGACCAGCAGCAGCGCGCTGGAGAGAAAGTTCCCCACAGAGAAGGTTTCCGGCGTCTGAAGCAGCGCCTTTCCGGTGTTCCACAGCAGCAGTGCCCCGCCGCAGACGATCACAGCCAGGATGACGGCCGCCACGGTCAGCTCCAGGGCCCGGGCAGCCTTGAGAATGGCGAGATTATGTTTCATAGTAGCTCCTTTGCAATGGGCCCGCCAGGCGGGCCGTACTGTCATACAGTGTACCAGAAATCCGCCGCCCGTCAAGACGGTTCGGCAAACGGCTTTCCCAAAACGATGTTTGCCAACGGCGCAAAGATAGGATATACTATACATTTAGTGAATTACCGCCGGAGGGCGGGCAGGAGGAATGTTCCATGAAGCTCATGGTCATCGACGGCAACAGCATTTTGAACCGGGCCTATTACGGCATCCGGCCCCTGACTACCCGGGACGGACTGTACACTCACGCGGTGTTCGGCTTTTTCACCACGCTGCTGCGGCTGCGGGAAGAGGAGAAACCCGACGCCCTCTGCGTCACCTTTGACCTTCACGCCCCCACGTTCCGCCATACGGCGGATAAGGCCTATAAGGCCACCCGCAAACCCATGCCGGAGGAGCTACGGGTGCAGGTACCGGTGCTGAAGGAGGCCCTGGACGCCCTGCGCATTCCCCGCTATGAGCTGGAGGGCTGGGAGGCTGACGATCTGATCGGCACCATCTCCCGCAAATGCGAGGCCGATGGCTGGGAGTGCGTGGTGGTCACCGGCGATAAGGACAGTCTCCAATTGATCACCGATCAGACGAAGGTGAAGCTGGTCTCCACCCGCATGGGCCAGACCACCACCAAGGACATGACCCGGTCGGCCTTCCGGGAGCAGTACGGTTTCGACCCCATCCACATGATCGACCTGAAGGCCCTGATGGGAGATTCCTCCGACAACATCCCCGGCGTTCCCGGCGTAGGGGAGAAGACCGCCATGGACCTGATCCAGAAATACGGCAGCATCGAGACCATCTATGAGAAGATGCCGGATGTGGAGGCCAAGCCCGCCGCTTTGAAAAAGCTGGCGGCGGGGGAGGAGAGTGCCCGGCACTCCTATTGGCTGGCCACCATCGTCACGGACGCGCCTCTGGACTTCCGGCCGGAGGACAACCTGGTCCGCTCTCCCGGCCCGGAGGCGTATCCCCTGTTCTTGCGGCTGGAATTTACCAAGCTGATCGAAAAGTTCGGCCTGAAGGCGGAAAACGCCGCCCAGGCGTCGGCGGAAAAGCCTTCCGATTTCACCGTGACGGTGGAGCAGGTGACAGAGCCCCAGCAGGCGGAAACCCTGCTGAAGCTCTGGCGGAAGGCGGACCATGTGTCGCTGCTGGCTTTGCCAGACCTGACCGGCGTGTCGGTGGTCTGCCGGACCGGGGAGACTGCCGCCGTGACGGCGGAGCTGTTCTTCAACAAATACCAGGGGGACTGGAATGCTTTGCTGCGGGCGCTGTTCTCCGGTGATATCAAAAAGGTCTCCCACAACGTCAAAGACCTGATGGGCCTGCTGCTGAAAAACGATCTCCCCGCCGACGGCTTCGTGTTCGACACAGCTCTGGCCGCCTATCTGCTGGACGCCACGGCGGGCAGCTACGATCTCCAGCGGCTGTATGTGGCCTATTACAATACCGAGCTGCCCAAGCCCCTGTATCTGGAGCAGGATGCCTTCTCCCTGCTGGGGGACACGGCTGCCGCGGAGGCCAGCTTCGACAGCTACGCCACTGCTGTGGACGGCCTGTACGAGACCCTGGCTCCTAAGCTCCGGGAGAAGGACCTGTGGGACCTGTTCCAAACGGCGGAGCTGCCTTTGTGCCGGGTGCTGGCGGAGATGGAGCGGACCGGCTGCCGGGTGGACAAGGGTGCCCTGGTGTCCTTCGGAGAGATGCTCTCCGCCCGGATTGCTCAGAAGGAGAAGGCCATCTACGATATGGCCGGCGAGGAATTCAACATCAACTCTCCCAAGCAATTGGGCGAGATCCTGTTCGGCAAGCTGGGCCTGCCCCACGGGAAAAAAACGAAAACCGGCTGGTCCACCAACGCCGACGTACTGGAGAAGCTCCGCTACGAGGCTCCCATTGTGGGGGCGGTGCTGGAGTACCGCCAGTTTGCCAAGCTGAAGTCCACCTATGCCGACGGTCTCCTGAAGGCAATGGACGCCGATGGCCGGGTCCGCACCTCCTTCCAGATGACGGTGACTGCCACCGGGCGGCTTTCTTCCACGGAGCCCAACCTCCAGAACATCCCCACCCGGACAGACCTGGGCAGCGAGATCCGGAAGATGTTCATTCCCGCTGAGGGCTGCGTCCTGGTGGACGCGGATTACTCCCAGATCGAGCTGCGGCTGCTGGCCCATATCTCCGGTGACGAGGCCATGCGGTCCGCCTTCCTCTCCGGCGGGGATTTCCACGCCGAGACGGCGGCCAAGGTGTTCCACGTGGCGCCACAGGACGTGACCCACGAGATGCGCCGGCGGGCCAAGGCGGTGAACTTCGGCATCGTCTATGGTATCTCCGCCTTCTCCCTCAGCCAGGACATCGGCGTCACTGTGGCGGAGGCCAAGGCGTATATGGAGGCGTACTTCGCCACATTCCCCGGCGTCCGCCGGTATATGGACGAAGTGGTGGAGAAGGCCAAGGAGACAGGCTATGTGGAGACCATCTTCCACCGGCGGCGGGACCTGCCGGAGCTGACATCTTCCAACCACAACCTGCGTTCCTTCGGCGAGCGGGTGGCGCTGAACATGCCCATCCAGGGCACGGCGGCGGACATCATGAAGCTGGCCATGATCGCCGTGTGGAAGCGGCTGCGGGCGGAGCACCCGACGGCCCGTCTGGTCCTCCAGGTCCATGATGAGCTGATCGTGGAGTGCCCCGAGGCGGAGGCGGAGGCTGTGGCCCGGGCTGTGGAGGAGGAGATGGAGCGGGTGGTGACCCTCTCCGTGCCTCTGACGGCGGAGGCCCACTGGGGCAAAAACTGGCTGGAGGCCAAGGGATGAAGCGGCTGGTAATATTGCTGGGCGTGGCGGGGGCGTCCTTGTCCGCCGTGTTTACCCGCTGGTCCACAGCTCCCGCCCTGGTGTTGGCCCTGTACCGGATGGCGCTCTCTGCCGCCCTTATGGCAGTCCCTGCCCTGACCCGTCGGCGGGAGCTGACGGCCCTGACCCGTCGGGACGTGGTGCTGTGCCTGGTCAGCGGGGCGTTTCTGGGTCTCCACTTCACCGCTTATTTTGCCGGCCTGGAGCGGACCTCCATCGCCGCGGCGGTGGTGTTGGTGGATACAGAGGTGCTGTTCGTGGCCCTGGCCTCGGCGGCGGTGCTGGGTCAGCGGCTGTCAGGCCGGGCCTGGGCTGCGGTGGTCCTGGCCTTTGGCGGCAGCGCCGTGGTGGCATTGGGAGACAGTGCCGGAGGCGGTGCCCTGCTGGGAGATCTGATCGCCCTGGGCGGCGCGGCCGCCATGGCGGTGTACACCATGATCGGCGCTCTGTGCCGCCGCAAACTTTCCACCGAGGTCTATACCTTCCTGGTCTATCTGGCGGCGTCCGTGTCGCTGCTGGTGGTGGCTCTGCTCAGCGGCACGCCACTGACGGGCTATGGAGCCGTCAATGGCCTGACGGCTCTGGGCATGGCGGTGTGCTGCACCCTGCTGGGCCATAACGTGTTTAGCTGGGGCTTGAAATACCTGCCGGCGGCGTTCATTTCCACCGCCAAGCTGCTGGAGCCTGTGCTGTCCTCCGTGTGGGGGCTGCTGCTCTTTGCCGAGCGCCCCGGCTGGATGACCATTCTGGGAGCTGCCGCCGTGGTGGGCGGCATTGCCCTGTATACCCGCGCCTCCGCGCCGGAGGCGGAAAGGAACCGCTTATGAGACAACAGATGCATGTACGGGTGGTGCCCATGACGGCGGACCACCTGGATGAGGTGGCGGAGCTGGAGCGGATCTGCTTCCCGGATCCCTGGTCCCGGAATATGCTGGCGGAGGAGCTGGACAATGCCCTTTCCGCCTTCCTGGTGGCCTTGGATGACGAGGGGCGGGTGGCCGGCTATGCCGGCCTCCAGGTGGTGCTGGATGAGGGCACCATCACCAACGTGGCGGTGCGGCCGGAGTGCCGCCGCCAGGGCGTGGCCCACCAGCTTCTGCAGGTGTTTTTGAACTTCGCCCAGGGCCATCGCCTGGCCTTTTTGACCCTGGAGGTCCGGGCCTCCAATTACGGCGCCATCGCCCTGTACGGGGAGCTGGGCTTCCGGTCTGTGGGCCGCCGGAAAAATTACTACGAGCATCCCAAGGAGGATGCGCTCATCATGACAAAGGAGTTTGACGATGGAACTGAGACTGCCGACCCCGTCCCAACTGGAGACAGTGTATGAGACGGACCTGCGTTCTTCCTTCCCGCCGGCGGAACTAAAGCCTCTGGCCTCTATCCAGAAGATGTGGCGGGAGGGCCAGTACCGGCCCTGGTGCCTCTTTGACGGAGAGGCAATCATCGGGGCATGCTTTTTGTGGCTGGGCAGGCCCGGCTGGGCCCTGCTGGACTATCTGTGCGTCAGCCCCGGCCACCGCAACGGCGGTACCGGCGCATTGATTTTGGCCCAGATGCTGGAGCAGGAGCAGGGTACCGTGATCCTGGGGGAGAGCGAGCTGCCTTCCGCGGCGCCGGATCCGGCCATGGCGGAGCGGCGGCTGGGCTTTTATGCCCGCAACAGCGCACGCACCGCCGGATACGACACGGAGATCTTCGGGGTGGCTTACAAAACGCTGTACTGGGCTCCGTCTCCCGTTGACGACGAGACGCTGATGGATCAGCACCGCTTCATCTACCGCAACAGCTTTACCCCGGAGCGGTACGCCCGCTATGTCCGCATCCCCCTGCCGCCGGGAGCCGCTCCGTCTCCCCAGGTGCCCTGGGAGCAGTGAGCGGAGAGACTGAGAAGAGAAAGAGGGTTCACCCGATATGAAAATTCTGGCCTTTGAGTCCTCCTGTGATGAGACCGCCGTGGCGGTGGTGGAGGACGGCCGCACCGTCCTCTCCGACGCCATCGCCTCCCAGGCGGACATGCACGCCCTGTACGGCGGCGTGGTGCCGGAGATCGCCTCCCGCAAGCATGTGGAGGTCATCTGCGCCCTGGCGGAGCAGGCTCTCCGGGACGCCGGCTGCACCCGGCAGGACATCGACGCGGTTGCCGTCACCTATGCCCCCGGCCTGATCGGCGCGGTGCTGGTGGGGGTCAGCTTTGCCAAGTCCGTGGCCTGCGCCCTGAACGTGCCGCTGATTCCTGTCCACCACGTCCGGGGCCACATCGCCGCCAATTACCTGGCCTTTCCGGAGCTGGAGCCGCCCTTCCTGGCCCTGGCCATCTCTGGCGGCAACACGCTGATCGTGGATGTCCGGGACTACACCGACATGGAGATCCTGGGCTCCACCCGGGACGACGCTGCCGGGGAGTGTTTTGACAAGGCGGCCCGGGTGCTGGGCCTGCCCTATCCCGGCGGGGCGCCCATGGACGCCCTGGCCCAGCAGTCCCAGGGCGGCGTATACCACCTGCCCCACGCCCATGTGGACGGGGCGGAGCTGGACATGAGTTTCTCCGGCCTGAAGACGGCGGTGGTGAACCTGGCCCATCACGCCCAGCAGGTGGGGGAGGAGCTGGACCGGGCGGCTCTGGCCCGGGACTTTGCCCAGGCTGTCAGCGACACCCTGGTGCCCCGGGCCATGGA
>URXS01000009.1 GCA_900551885.1 uncultured Oscillibacter sp. | reverse complement strand
GACTGACCGACGGAACTGCCCGGAAAACAGCAAGAGGCCCGCGCCTTTCGGCGCGGGCCTCCGTCTGCTTATTCCTCGATGGTGATGGCGGATACGGGGCAGTTGTCCCGCGCCTCCTGAGCCAGATCCTCCTGGCCGGCAGGCACACCGCTGCCATGAGCCAGACCGTCGTCTCCCATATGGAATACGTCCGGGCAGGTCCCGGCGCACAGGCCGCAGCCAATGCAGGCGTCGCTGACAATCGCGTTCATAGTCAAGTCTCCTTTAATCCAGAATATTTCCATCCCGGCCCAGTGTTACCACTTGCCAGGGAATGAACTTCCCGCTGTTGCGCAGAGCCGTTTCCACGGCCCGCTGGATGCCGCCGCAGCAGGGCACATCCATCCGTACCACGGTGACCTCCCGGATGTCGTTGCGGCGGATGATCTCCGTGAGCTTTTCCGCGTAGTCCCCCTCGTCCAGCTTGGGGCAGCCGATCAGGGTGATCCGCCGGTCCATGAAGCGGCGGTGGAAGTCTGCCCGGGCATAAGCGGTGCAATCTGCGGCGATCAGCAGCTTCGCTCCCTGGAAGAAAGGAGCCTCCACCGGCACCAGCTTGATCTGTACCGGCCACTGGCTCAGACAGGAGAGAGCTGGGCCTGCTTCCTCCAGCGGTGCCGGTGCTTCGTGCGCCAGGGCCTGGGCCATAGAGCCGGGGCAGCCACCTCCGTGAGATACCGGCCTGGGTGCGGATCCCTCCCTGCCGTGGGGAACGGGAGAATGCTGGGGCGCCGGTTCACCATGGGCGGGCCGGAGTGTCTGGGTCATAGAGCCGGGACAGCCGCAGGGCAGCGTATCCCCGGCGGCCTTTTTGGCCTGGACCGCGGCTTCGTCATAAGGGGCAGCCTCCCGCTCCACAAAGGTGATGGCTCCGGTGGGGCAGGTGGGCAGGCAGTCGCCCAGGCCGTCGCAGTAGTCGTCCCGCAGCAGCCGGGCCTTGCCGTCCACCATGCCGATGGCGCCTTCGTGACAGGCCACGGCACAGGCGCCGCAGCCGTTGCATTTTTCCTGATCGATTTCAATGATCCTGCGTAACATCATTGTGTCTCCTTTTTTTCATTTCAAACAGGTTTTCTCTTGTTTTTCTGGGTACAGTATCTTACAATATGAGAAAATAGTCTGTTGTATTTCCAACAAAAAGGAGGAGACCACATGGAAATTACACCGGCAATGTCGGCAGCGCCCCTGTTCCGGCAGATTTCGGCGGAGGACCTGGGCGAGCTGCTGACTTGCATGGGGGCGCTCCGCCGCCGCTACCGGCGAGGGGAGCTGATCCTACGGCGGGGGGACCGGGTGGAGCGGCTGGGGCTGGTGCTGTCCGGAGCTGTACATGTGGTCAAGGAAGATTTCTGGGGGAACCGGACCATCGTGGGCCTGGCGGAGCCCGGGGAGGTATTTGCTGAGTCCTATGCCTGTTTGAGTACCGAGCCGCTGGAGGTCTCCGCCTTAGCGGCGGCGGATACGGAGGTATTATTTCTGGATGCCGGTCGGGCGGTGGCCGGTTGTGGGCGGGGCTGCGCGGCCCATGCGCAACTGTCCCGGAACCTGCTGGCCCTGCTGGCGGGGCGGAATCTGGCTCTGACCCGGAAAATGGGGCATATGGCCCGCCGCACCACCCGGGATAAGCTGCTCAGCTTCCTCTCCGCCCAGGCCCTGCGGGCTGGCAGTTCGGACTTTGATATTCCTCTGGACCGCCAACAGTTGGCGGATTATCTGGCGGTGGACCGCAGTGCTCTGTCCGCTGTGCTGGGAAAGCTGCGCCGGGAGGGTGTGCTGACCTTTCACAAGAACCATTTCCATCTGCTGCGGGAGGTAGGGGAGGAGGTATGAATGCTTGCCCCACAGATTTGTGCGGTTTGCTTTTCCCAAGGCCGCTTCTTTGTGAAAATTGTAAAATCTCACAAGAGGCATTGACAAAATCGAAAAAGTATTGTACATTATAGACACAGGAAAGGAGTGAGTCCAATGGGCTAGTTAGCTCAGAGGTCCCAAGAATATCCTGAATCCCAGCGCCGTTCGGAACAGAGGAATTCCTCAAGATTTAGCAAAACAACAGCGAACTCCGGAAGACCCAAAGACGAAACACACCTCACTCTGATGAGCAACACGAGAACAAGCGTTTTGGTAAGAACCAGAGCAGACGTCTGCGTGTACCTGATGTTTTATGGATTGGCAAACCCGAGTTTCCCGTTTACCCCAGCAAGTTTCCCCAGCATCCGAACGGTAACCGAAGAAAGCAAGAGGTAAGAAGTATTGGAAAATCCGATCCAGGAGTAGACCCCCCGTTCGTCGTTGGAGCGAGCGGGGGGTTGTGTTATGTATATGGGATGATAGAACACATCCAGAGGCCTTCTCCTTGACAGGGGGTCCGCAGGAGGTGTATTTTTTAGTAAAAAAGAGAGGGCGGCGACCCCATGGAGGCTGACACGCGGAAACACAAGGCACGGTTTTTCCGGCTGCGGGTAATTCTGTCGCCGGTACTGGTGATCGTGGGTGTGGTGCCCGTTTACTGTGGCTACAAGGGGCTGCTGCATCTGCCCTTCTCGGTAATCATCACCGGGGTCGTGATGATGCTGGCAGGGCTGTGTTTACCGTTGACACTGGCCCACTGCCCTTTCTGCGGCGCCCGGGTGAACCTGCGCAGTGGCCTGCTGTTGTGGAACTATACCTGCCCCCACTGCCATACCTCCATGGCCCACGGCGGCGGAGAACTGCGGACCGGCCCCCGGAAAGCTGCCTCTCCCGCCGCTTTCCGGCGGAAGGTGCGTCTGATCCTGCTGGGTCTGGCACTGGGTATTCTGGCACTGCTGTCGGCGCCGCTGCTGGGAGGGTCCCCTGCGGTGTTGGTAGTTGGAGCGGCGTTTCTGATCCCGTCGCTGGCGGCTCTGTGGACCATGCACTGTCCCCGGTGCGGTGCCTGGGTGGCCAAACAGGCCAATATCTTTTCATTTCTATATTTCTCCTGCACCCACTGCGGCTTCTCCGCTGACGGAACGGAGCCGGAGAAAGAGGAGAACTCCTGAATTACACAAGCCCGCCGGATTTCTTCGGTGGGCTTTCTGTACTCTGCATAAAAAGAGGTAAAAATGCAGCAGCCTGGACCGATCGGTCCAGGCTGCCGCTGCACTGTACAATACAACAGGAATTGGATTACTTGTGGTCCACGGAGGACATATAGCGGATCAGGTCCACCATCTTGTTGGAATAGCCGCACTCGTTGTCGTACCAGGAGACGACCTTCACGAAGGTGTCGGTCAGAGCAATGCCGGCCTTGGCATCGAAAATGGAGGTACGGGGATCACCCAGGAAGTCGGAGGACACCACGTCCTCGTCGGTGTAACCCAGAACGCCCTTCAGCTCGCCCTCGGAAGCGGCCTTCATGGCCTCGCAGATCTGCTCATAGGTGGCGGGCTTCTCCAGCTTGGCGGTCAGGTCCACCACGGACACGTCCAGAGTGGGGACACGCATGCTCATGCCGGTCAGCTTACCATTCAACTCGGGAATGACTTTGCCCACGGCCTTGGCAGCGCCGGTGGAGGAGGGGATGATGTTGCCGGTAGCGGCGCGGCCACCGCGCCAATCCTTCAGGGAAGCGCCATCCAGCAGCTTCTGGGTGGGAGTGACGGAGTGCACAGTGGTCATCAGGCCTTCCACGATGCCGAAGTTCTCATTGAGGACCTTGGCGATGGGGGCCAGGCAGTTGGTGGTGCAGGAGGCGTTGGACACGAAGGTCATGTCAGAGGTGTACTTGGTGTTGTTGACGCCCATGACGAACATCGGGGTGTCGTCCTTGGAGGGAGCGCCCATGATCACGTGCTTGGCGCCGGCGTCGATGTGGCCCTGGCACAGGTCCTTGGTCAGGTGCTTGCCGGTGCACTCGCAGATATACTCAGCACCCACGGAGGCCCAAGGAATGTCCTTGACTTCCATGGCGGTGAAAACAGGATATTTCTTACCGTTGACGATCAGAGCGCCATCCTGAGAGGAAACCTCGCCGGGGAACTTGCCATGGACACTGTCGTACTTGAGCATATAAGCCATGTACTCGGGGTTCATGAAGGGATCGTTCAGGCCGACAACCTCCACATCGTCCCGATTCAGAGCGGCGCGGAAGACCAGGCGACCGATGCGGCCGAAACCATTGATGCCGATTTTGGTGTTCATACTGGAAAGACTCCTTTCACAAATACGGGAACGCCCCCCTCGGCGCCCCACTTGAAACGATTGCGCAAACGTTTCATGTAATCGTTTATATCAGTATACTAGCATACTGTTTGATATTTGACAATCGTCATTTCAGATAACATTTTTTCCGGTTAGTTGTGAATATTTTATAGGAAAACCACGGAAAACGAAAAAAAAACCAGAACCAGCACAGAAAAAGGCCTTGACGGCAGTGCCAAGCTGTCCTATACTGGAGTAGCTAATTGTTTACGCAAGGCAAAACTCCTTTGCGCAAAGAGGGAAGAGGACCATGAAAGTTACCATTTCTGATGTGGCCAAGCTGGCGGGTGTCTCCACTGCCACTGTGTCACACACCATCAACAACACCCGATACGTCTCCAATGAGACCAAGGAGAAGGTCTATAAGGCCATCGCGGAGCTGGGCTATACGCCGGACGCTTCCGCCCGCAGTTTCCGTACCGGAAAGAAACGGATCATTGGCTTTATTGTGCCCGATATTGCCAATAAATTCTTCGCCACGATGATTGAGGCAGTGGAAAATTATCTCTCCGCCCACGGCTATCAGCTCCTGATCGCCAACACCAAGGAGGATATGGACCGGGAGGAGACCAACATCCGCCTGTTGACCGCCGGATTGGTGGACGGCCTTCTGATCGCCAGCACCATGGACGATTTTCAGCGCTTCGACACGTTGATTCCCGCCGGATTTCCGGTGGTGCTGGTGGACCGTACCTTTGACGTAAAGAAGTATTCCTCCGTCTGCGTGTCCAACTTCCAGCCCATTTACCGTTCTGTCTGCCGTCTGGCGGGGAAGGGCGATCGCCGTATCGGTATCATCGGTGGATTGCCCCGCCTGTCCACCACCACAGAGCGTATCTCAGCCTACCAGCAGGCCATGGCCGACTGCGGTTTGCCGGAGGACCCGGACCTGATCCGCTACGGCGACTCCATGGAGAAGAGTGCCGCCGGCTGTCTGGAGGAGCTGCTGGAGCAAAAGTGTGACGCCATTATCGTCTGCCAGGGCCTGATGGCTTCGGAGACCATCATCTATCTGCACCAGAAGGGCATTCAACTGGCGCAAGATATTGACCTGGTCAGCTTTGTGGACTATGACTCCGATGTCTATGCCCTGTACGCCGACCAGATGGACACCATTATCCAGCCGGTAGAGGAGCTGGGTGAGGCTGCCGGAGAACAGATCCTGCGGCGGGTAGAAAAGCCCGATGCACCCATCTTTGAAAAGGTTCTCACCTCCGCCTACAAACCCTACAACCAGCCCCAGTCCTGGGCCCATTCGGAGCGATGAGCTCCCGCGGAAGGGTGACAGTGCAAAGAAAGCAGAAAGAGCTTGAGAGCTTTATGGCTCCCAAGCTCTTTTCCTATCTGTGCTTTGCTGTTCAGGCAGTGAAACGCAGGTGGAACCGGGCACCGGCATCTCCTGCAAAGACCACCAGACCGCCCTCCGGCAGCGTGACGGCGCCGGTGTCCCCCAGAACGGAGGAGGCTGTCACCTGTCCGGCGGCGTCATAGACCCAGAAGCCGGCGTTCTCCGGTACCTGGACCGTCATGGCTTTCCCGGCGGCACTGCCTACATGATACCAGCGGGCGTAGCCGTTATCCTGGATGGTGGAGTAGGCCCAGCCGGAGCCGGTAAACAGGTCCGGCGCGCCGGCGGCGTCCATATAGAGGTTCCCCTGGACGGTGAGCCAGGTGACACCGTCCCGCACTTCTCTCATGTAATCCATGCCGTCCCGGCCGCCTATGCCGGGCAGCGCCACGGCGAAGAGGGCGGTGGACGCGTCCACAATCCGGTCGGGGCCCATATAGCCGGGGATCGGCTCGGAGGGCTCTGCGGTATTCTCACCCAGGGCCAGATAGATCTGCGAATCGTACTTCTCATTCATGGGCAAGACGTTCATGGTGAGAATCTCATCCCACACCGCCTGGACCTCCGGCGTCACGGTGTTGTCCGGCATCTTTACCGCCGCGTAGTTGGAGACCGGCAGGCCGCCCAGCCCCGGCACCGGGGACATGGCCTTCTGATACAGATAGACCTCACCGTTGTCTTCCTCCACAAAGGAGAGATATGCCAGGCCCGACACATCCCGGAAGGTGCCGTCGGCGCTATAGGTGAAGGTCTGGGTCGGAACAGTGGCGGGATAAGTGGGGCAGCTCAAGGTAAGGGTGCCGTCGTCGGCAAGGTCGACTCGATACTGGATGGAGGAGGTGCCGTAGTATCCAGCGTAAACCTTCAGCTCCGCCGGCAGGGCCGCGGGCTCCGTCTCCGGCAGTGTGGGGATGGTCTGATCCACGGTCACGCCCTGTTGGGCCAGGGCGGCAATCAGAATCTGGCTGGCCGCCATCTGATCGTAGGTCGAGGCGCCGCCGGAGCTGACCACCGCGGCCGCTATGTCGTACTCCGGCAGGACCACCAGCGCGGCGTGGTAGCGGAGGGTGTCGCCGCCTTTGGCCAGAGCGGTGATGTCACTCTGGCAGAAGGGGTACCACTCCACATTGTCCCAGCCCAGGCCGTAGGCCAGGGAGTCCAAAGTGTCCTCCGGCCAGATGCCGCGGCTGTACTCGGGATAGGCCATGGCCTCCAGAGAGGACTCCTTCAGCAGTGAGCTGCCGGTCAGGGCGCCGCCGAAGGCCGCCAGATCGGAGGCGGTGGCGTAGAGGCCGCCAGCCCCGATGGCGTTCAGGGAGTCTACAGGCAGAGCCTCCGTGCTGGTGCCGGAATAGGTCTTGGCCAGGCGGCTGGTGTCAAAGTCATCTCCGGGCGCAAAGGTGCTCTCCAGGCCAAGAGGGTCCAGGATTTCCCGGTCCACGTAGTCCATGAAGTCCATGCCGCTGACGGCCTCCACGATCAGCTCCGCCAGGGTGAAGCCGTCGTTGCAGTAGACGCTGTAAGCGCCCGGGTCGGCCACGAGCCGCTGGGTGGACAGGCTTTCCAGCAGATTGTCGGTGGCGGAGGGGTCCGGATCGTCAAAGAGGACGGCGCCGGACAGGCTGGTACCCATGATGCCGGAGGAGTGGTTCAGCAGCATCCGCACGGTGATGTTTTTGTAGCGGCTGTCGGCCATTTTGAAGTCCGGCAGATAGCGGGTGACCGGGGCGTCCAGGGATACCTTCCCGTCCTCCACCAACTGCATCACCGCCACGGTGGTGTAGATTTTGCTGACGGAGCCGATGCCATAGAGAATGTCGGTGGTCAGAAGCCGGTTCTCCGTCTTGGAGTAGACGCCACTGACACCGGTATCGGTGATCTGGCCGTCCTGCCACAGTGCGTACTGGATGCTGACAGCGCCACCGTAAGTAGCTGCGGCATTGATGGCGGTTTCCACGGGGTCCGCTGCCGCATCGGTTTCCTCCGCGGCGGCGGAGACCGTCAGGCTCAGAGCCAGGGTCAGCGCCAGCAGCAGGGCGCTCCAACGGGTTCGCAGTTTCATAAGTTTTTCTTCCTTTCCCGCCCCGGAGGGCGCCGTGACCGGTGCCCCGGCCTGGTTTCTGCCTATAGGGTATACCCTCCACCTGGGGGAAGGTCAAGTAAAAGTTTTGTGCAGGAGCGGAGTGGGTCTTCATAGCGGAAAAGCGGCGTGGAAGGTTCCGCGCCGCCTTTTTGCTTGCTTTTTCAAAAGACGTAAAGGGAAACTGCCTTTCAACCTCGGCTGGCCCAGGTTGTCAGTGTTCCCAGCAAAGGTTCAAAGTCCACGCCCTCCCGCATGGGCAGCCCCTCAGCGGCGGTCCGCTCCGCACACAGGCGCACAAAGTCCACGGCGGCCCGGGCGGCCTCTGTCAAGGAGGCGCCCTGTACCAGCGCGCCGGTCAGAACACTGGCGAACACATCGCCGGTGCCGTGGAACTCCCGGGGCACCCGTTGGGTCTCCACTACCTCGACCCGGCCGGTTGAGGCATCGTAGCAGACAGCACCGGTTTCCCCCTCCTCGGCAGAGGCACCGGTCAGTACCACAGAGCGTTTCCCCTCCAGGCTCAGCCGCTCCACAATTTCCCGGCAGCCAGCTTCCCCGGTGGGCAGGTCCTCATAGGGGATGTCCAGCAGCAACGCCGCCTCAGTCAGATTAGGGGTGATCACATCTGCCTGGGCGGCCAGGTGAGCGGTGCCGGCACACATGGCGGGGGTATAGGTCTGATAGACCCTACCATGGTCTCCCATGACCGGATCCACGACCACCACGGTGCCGGGAGCGCGGAAGTCCCGAATAAAGTCCTCCACAATCCCGATCTGCCGCTCACTACCCAGGAAGCCACTGTAGAGAGCCTGAAAGGAGAGCCCTAACTGTTTCCAATGGGCGGAAACCTTCGGCATCTCGTCAGTCATGTCCAGAAAGGTGAATCCCTCGAACCCGCCGGTATGGGTGGAGAGGAAGGCGGTGGGAAGAGGGCAGCACTGGATGCCCATGGCAGAGAGAATGGGAATGGCCACGGTCAGGGAGCAGCGGCCGAAGCCGGACATGTCGTGGATGGCGGCAACACGAGGTGTCATCATGGTGTGTTTCCTCTTTTCAGCGAAAAACTTTATAGCGGGTCCTATTTTAACGCAGTTTTTCCTATTGTTCAAGAGCGGAGGATGTGTTATACTGCATATGTTCCTTTCCCAAGGACGGCGATGCCGGAGATAGACGAGGGGAGGATTGGGCGCCTGACTGGGGCGCACAGGAAAAATGTGGCGGTCAGTCCTGCTGAAATCGGTACCTGTGATGGAATCGGTAAATGTGCGGGATTCAGGCGCTGTCACCTCAGTGAAGATTTTTCGTCCTGTTGTCGGTACTCGTTTTCCCAAAAACTGAATATGCGCCTGTGATGGAATTGGTAGACATGCGAGATTTAGGTTCTCGTGCAGCGATGCGTGTGGGTTCGAGTCCCTTCAGGCGCACCATATGAGACGTCGCTGGTGACGCAATGACGTGAAAGGAAGCCCCCTATTATAGGGGGCTTCCTTTTTGACCTTTTTTCTGAATCAGGAAATTGTGGTTTTTCCCGGTATTGACATCTATCAAAGTGTACCTTTGCTGCTTCCGACACCTTCGGTTCCACGGAGGGAATCCTTGTTTGCGTGGTTGGACGTTACCATTCATGATCGGATTTTAGGTACGATGAACGATTGGCAGATGCCAACCGTTTAATTGACATCTGCCAATATAAAAGATATACTGCTTCGTATGGTTGGAGGGGAGTATTGTGACATTTCAGGACTATTTTCCCGTCTGGGATAAGCTGAATCCAGATCAGCAGAGTCGAATTCTTGGCAGTTTGATGACCCGGAATGTGAAAAAGGGTACGATTCTCCATAATGGGAGCATGGATTGCACGGGGCTGCTTTTGATCAAAGCGGGACAGCTTCGGGCGTACATCCTCTCCGATGAGGGGCGGGAAATCACCATCTACCGGCTATTCGACATGGACATGTGCCTGTTTTCCGCATCCTGCATCATGCGCTCGATCCAGTTTGAGGTGACAATCGAGGCAGAGAAGGATACGGAGCTTTGGGTCATCCCTGCGGAGACCTATGGAAGCATCATGAAAGAATCTGCACCTGTGGCAAATTATACCAACGAGCTGATGGCCAGCCGGTTTTCCGATGTGATGTGGCTGATGGAACAGATCATGTGGAAAAGCCTGGACAAGCGTGTGGCGGCATTTCTCCTGGAAGAATCCGCAATCGAAGGAACCAACGAACTGAAGATCACCCATGAGATGATCGCGAACCACCTGGGTTCTCACCGGGAAGTGATTACCCGAATGCTCCGCTATTTTCAGAGCGAGGGCATGGTGAAGCTGTCACGGGGTGTCGTGACGGTCCTGGATGAAGTAAAATTGAAAGAATTGCAGGAGCAGAAAGCGTGATGCTGGTGCATTATCCATTCCTGTTTTTTACCCTGCAGATTAATTGCGTCATCGTGCCCATGGGGCAGTAGACACACCAACTGCGAGGCTTGAACAACACCATGGTGAGCAGCCCAAGGACGGTGGAAGTCAGCATGACGCTGTAAAAACCAAAGGCGAACTGTGCCACGCCGGAATGAAACAGTGTCCCGTGGTACGCCCAGTTCCAGGGCAGCTTGAAGGTCCACAGCAGCGTGACCACCTGCTTGAGATCCTGCGTCCCGGCGAAAACCAGATAGGTGTTCCAAAGCATCAAGAAAAACATGGCGAAGAAAAAGATCAGGAAACCGTAGCGAAACCCTTTGCTTTTCATCCAGTTGGGGATATCCTTTTTTCGTGACAATCCGAAACGACCCCCAAGTAGAGCAAATAATTGGCCCCGGCCGCAGTAGCGGTTGCAGTAGCCCTTCGTCCCCTTTGTTACAGAGATGATGAGCGGAATGAAGAAGCAGAGCAGACCTAGCCATGCGAACAGGATATTGAAGAACCCCAGCAGTAGGTACAGCAGGGAAGCGATCCAGAGATAGTCATACCAGTGTTTCTTCACGCCTCCACCTCCTCAATCACAATAACGCTGGCCGGACACTCCTTCGCACACCGCCCGCAGCCCACACATTTCTCTTGCTTCACTTGGGCCATGATGCCCCGCACGATCTCGATGGCCTGCAGAGGACACACCTTTACGCAGCAGCCGCAGGCCACACAGGCTGCTTGATCTACAGAGGCTCTCCGCCGTTTTTTCACTGAATTCATAGGGTACCTCCCTGATTTTGATGAAAGTATCATAGCGTAAATATATGAAATGCACGGTGATGAAATCACATTGATTGCTGTCAATGGAAATGCCGCTCGTTCCGCTTATGAAGTCCACGAATAGATTAAGATGAAAGCAGACACCACATTCTTGTGAGCGTCTGCTTTCATCTTACCAGCGCATCAGGCAACAGAAAACCGAGGGGGATTCAATTGTATGCTGAAAGTGGAGCCGGCTTCCGGGGACAGCCCTCAAGGGGATTCCTAGCCAGGCAAATTATTTTTTCTCTCTGGGTGACAAAATTTCGCCTACATTTTTCTCCCTCCTGCCCAAAACGTGAAAGATGCCAAAATTTTTGTTGTATTGCCCCGGCAAACGTTGTATAATTTCTACATTAGGCATTCCCCCGCACCATGACCCGCGCCGCGGTACGCCGGGGCCGGGCGGCAGCACAACATAAGGAGTGGAACGAACATGAGCTATTCAGTACAAAACATCCGCAGCGTCTGTCTGCTGGGGCACAGCGGAAACGGCAAGACCGCCCTGGCGGAGAGTTTGCTGTATATGACCGGCGCCATCGACCGCATTGGCCGGGGTGCCGACGGCAACACCGTCTGCGACTACGATTCTGAGGAGATCAAGCGCCAGATCTCCATTTCCACCGCCGTGGCTCCTCTGGAGTACAAGGGTTGCAAGATCAACCTGCTGGACACTCCGGGTGCTTTCGATTTCGCCGGTGAGGTGATGGAGGCCCTGCGGGCCGCTGATGCTGCCATTATCGTCTGCTCCGCCAAGGACGGCGTGTCCGTGGGCCTGGAGAAGGCATGGAAGTACTGCGAAGAGCGGAACATGCCCCGTTTCATTTATATTTCCAAGACGGACGAGGACAACAGCGACTACAATGCCACCTTCGAGGCCCTGCGGGAGCGGTTTGGCAACAAGATTGCCCCGGTGGTGGTCCCCATCTGGGATGAGAACAAGAAGGTCACCGGTATCATCGATGTGCTGAACAAGCGCGCCTATGAGATGCAGAACCTCAAGCGGGTGGAGATCGAGATTCCTGAGGGCAAGGGCGAGGTCATCGAGGAGTTCAACAACGCCCTGAAGGAGTCCGTGGCTGAGACCAGCGAGGAGTTCATGGAGAAGTTCTTCGGCGGTGAGGACTTTACCTATGCCGAGATGATCCAGGGTCTGCGCCAGGGTGTCCGGGAGCTGAGCCTGTTCCCGGTGCTGTGTGGCTCCGCCGTCAACTGCATGGGTTCTCTCATGCTGCTGGACAATATCGTGGACCTGCTGCCCAACCCCATGGAGGGCAATTACCACAAGGCCACCAAAGCCGACGGTGAGACCGAGGAGTTCGTGGTTTCTCCCGGCGGTGTGCCCACCGCCTTCGTGTTCAAGACTGTCTCCGACCAGTACGGCAAGTACTCCTTCGTGAAGGTGCTCTCCGGCACCATTACCCCGGATCTGCCCATGGTCAACGCCCGCACCGGCTCCACCGAGAAGCTGGGCCGTCTGTACAGCATGCGGGGCAAGAAGGCCACCGAGGTCAAGGAACTGGTCTGCGGTGACATCGGTGCCATCGGCAAGATGGACAAGGTCAAGACCGGCGACACCCTGTGCGATTCCCGCAAGGTGGTGGCGCTGAAGCAGATTCCCTTTGCTGAGCCCTGCTACTCTGTGGCCATCGTGCCCAAGACCCGGGGCCAGGAGGACAAGATCGCCCAGGGCCTGGCTCGTCTCAATGAGGAGGATCCCACCTTCACTGTCACCAACAACGCCGAGACCCATCAGATGGTCCTCTCCGGCTCCGGTGACATGCAGGTGGATGTGCTGGTCAGCAAGCTGAAGAACCGCTTTAACGTGGAGGCGGAGCTGAAGCCCACCCGGGTGCCCTATCGCGAGAAGATCCGCAAGACCGTCCAGAAGCAGGGCCGCCACAAGAAGCAGACCGGCGGCAGCGGCCAGTTCGGCGACGTGTGGATCCGCTTTGAGCCCCAGACTGAGCAGGACGATATGATCTTTGCCGAGGAGGTCTTCGGCGGCTCCGTGCCCAAGAACTTCTTCCCCGCTGTGGAGAAGGGCCTGCGGGAGGCCTGTGCCCATGGTCCTCTGGCCGGGTATCCGGTGGTGAACCTGAAGGCCGTGCTGTACGATGGCTCCTACCACCCGGTGGACTCCTCTGAAATCGCCTTCAAGACCGCGGCCCAGTTGGCCTACAAGGCCGCCATGCCGGAGGCCAATCCCGTGCTGCTGGAGCCGGTGGGCGAGCTGAAGGTCACCGTGCCTGACAGCTACATGGGCGACGTGATCGGCGACCTGAACAAGCGGCGTGGCCGGGTCATGGGCATGGATCCCACCGGCGACGGCGAGCAGGTCATCACTGCTGAGGTACCCATGGCCGAGATGGGCTCTTACGCCATCGATCTGCGGTCCATGACCCAAAGCCGCGGCAGCTTCGTGTTCCACTTCGTCCGTTACGAGGACTGCCCGCCTGCGGCCCAGGAGAAGGCCATCGCCGAGGCGAAGGCCCTGGCGGAGGAGCAGTAATCCCCAATTTCCAATATTGCATCAAAACGGCGGGACCCCCAGGTCCCGCCGCTTTTTAAAAGGAGGCAGTCAAATGTACGAATACAAATATCTGCCTGTGGAAACCGGCGGCGGATTTCTCTCCGGCTCCCGGGAACATCGGGAGCTGATCGACCGCTATGCCGCCGAAGGGTGGCGGTATGTGGGCTTTTTCCCGGTGGCCTTTACCGGACATGGGGGCATCAGCAACGTGGACCTGATTTTCGAGCGGGAGAAAAAATAAAAAATTCCTCGTCTGTTGCATAAGCAACTTCAAATATTCGAATATCCTGTTATACTGAGACCATCCAAAAGGCAACGGAAAAATGGAGAATATTAATCATAAAAAATATGTTGAGGAGGAAATAACAATGAAAAAGTGGGTTTGCTCTGTTTGTGGTTATGTGTATGAGGGCGAGAATCCCCCCGAGAAGTGCCCCCAGTGCGGTGTTCCCGCCTCCAAGTTCGTGGAGCAGAAGGGCGAGATGAGCTGGGCTGCCGAGCACGTTGTGGGCGTGGGTAAGTCCTTTGGCGATAATGTGCCCGCCGAGGTTCAGAAGGAGATTCTTGACGGCCTGAACGCCAACTTCGCGGGCGAGTGCACCGAGGTCGGCATGTACCTGGCCATGGCCCGTGTGGCCCACCGTGAGGGCTATCCCGAGATCGGCCTGTACTGGGAGAAGGCTGCTTATGAAGAGGCTGAGCACGCCGCCAAGTTCGCCGAGCTGCTGGGTGACGTGGTGACCGATTCCACCAAGAAGAACTTGGAGATGCGGGTTGAGGCCGAGAACGGCGCTACCGCCGGCAAGTTCGAGCTGGCCAAGCTGGCCAAGCAGTACAACCTGGATGCTATCCACGACACTGTACATGAGATGGCTCGCGACGAGGCCCGTCACGGCAAGGCTTTCGAGGGCCTGCTGAAGCGCTACTTCGGCTAATTCAAACCGGATAATAAGGCACTTTTTGAGAGGGAACCGGGAAACCGGTTCCCTCTCTTTTTGCGTTTCCGCCGCCAAGGTGTGCAAGTTGGTGTGCAACTTTTCCCCGTTTCACACTTTTTTGACTTTCACATGTGCAACTCCCGTGAATTACACCTATATCAAGCGGTTTTGACCGCTTAATACCGAAAAATAAAGAGAAATACACAACTTTTGAGAAGTTTTTGCTTTGATGGGGCAAAAATCAAGAAGTTTTGAAGCGTTTTCCTCGACTTTCACCGATTTTTGAGCCGCCAGGGCAAAAAATCCCCGCCACCGATGGATTTTTCACCGTCCTCCTTTCGTTTTGCAGCCGTTTCCGGCTGCTTTTTTCTTGTTTTTATTATACTACATGTGCTGATTAAAGTACAGGTTTTTCTTTGGACGGTGCTATACTTAAAGCACAAAGAGGGACAGAGAACAAGAAAAAAACAAAGCCCCTCAAAACAAAAAAATAAAATGAAAAAGGAGATTACCACCATGAAAAAGAACACCATCATCATTCTTGACGCCACCCAAGCCCAGGTCACCAAGGCTTTTGCGAAGCAGGCCCGTATCTTTGGAACTCCCGAATACAGAGAGTGGAGAGCCTTCCTTGCGGAGAACCCTGGTACTGAAATGGTTACCAAGACCATTAAGAAAAAGAAGGACAAGAAGAACGACGCCAAGAACAGAACCTATAAGAAGATGGCCGAGTACATCAGCTTGCAGGAGAACCCCGACGCGCTGATGAAGGAGTTTGAGGCGCAGAAGAAACTCTCCATTGTTCAGAAAAGCCCTTACCGTTTTGTCTTGAACTGGTTCCTTGATACTTTCCCCGAATTGAAGGAGGACGAGGACAAGAAGGACGAGGACAAGGCCACCGCCGCCGAGGAAGCCGCTCCCGCCAGCGAAGCCGCCGCCGATCAGAACGAAGAGGCGGAAATGAAACAGACCGCTTGAAGTGTATTTTTCAAAAACCAGAAAAGGAGCTTGACACTATGGAAAAAGATAGAAATTCAATGATTGACTTCTTGCTTGCCGCCTATGAAGGCGAACCGGAATACCAGGAGCAGGAAAAGCGGTTAGAGGCCCTGACCGATACCCAGCTAAAGGAAGAGTATGAAGCCGTTTGGGAAAAGGTAATGTCCGATGTGGACAGGAACGACCTGTTAGAGTTTGCACACTAAATAGAAATATCAAATATTGAAAAGGAGAAGAGTACCATGAAGAACACTTACAAGATTGATTTTGTGAACAACACCCTGACCATGAGCAAGGCTTTCGAGGAAGCCCTTAACAATCCCGCCTCCGAGGAATACAAGCTGTTTCTGCAGCTCCGCGCCGACTTCCCCGGCCTGACCATTATCCGCAAGACCCGCCGCGCCCCCAAGAAGGCCCGCCCCACCAAGAACCTGACCTACAAGCACATGGAGCAGTACATGGGCGTGTTTAAGAACGCCGACGAGCTGCGGGCCCAGTTTAAGGTGGTTAAGGAGTGCTCCAAGCAGCAGCCCAGCCCCTACAAGTTCGTGCTGAATTGGTTCAAGACCCAGTTCCCCAAGTACAAGGAGCTGCCCGATTTCGGCAACAATGCCCCCAAGGTGATCGACCTTGCGGCTTTCCAGAAGAAGCAGGAAGAGAAGCAGGAGCAGGACGAAAAGAAGGGCGCTTGATAACAATGGAATACAAAACGAGAGAGGACGGTACTGCTGGTGTACCGTCCTCTCTGCGCTTTATTGTTTTGTAAGCACCATGGAATAATCGCCGTTTTGGGCAAGCAGCAAATATCTTGTTTCGTCGTACTGGTAGGGAGTAAAGTAATAGTCTGTTGTTTTCTGTTCCCCGCTACTGGTGTAGCTATGGGTGCAGACAACGCTGTCACCTTCCATTCGCCACGCCTCATACATGGAGTATTCTGCTCCTTCGTATGTATAGCTGGCATCCACCGTACCGTCCTCATGAAATGTAATGGTGTGGGTTCCGTCCCCGTCTCCGCCGTAATTATTCCGCATGGCAAACGTCGCATCCGTCAGCAGAGCTTTAACGGCATCGCCGCTCATAACCTCTAACCCAGAATCAGCGATTGTGTTCTGGAGGATTGTCCTGTCATAATAATTAAACCGCTGAAATCTCTCTTCAATCGTTGAATCGCGGATTGTGTCCTCCACAATTTCTGCTTCTCTGTAAATTCCGTCAGCATCTTTAATCGCTGAAATTGTAATCTCGTAAGGAAGCCCTGTAAATTGCTCATACCAGCTTAAATCAGTTCCTTCGGTAAAGTACACTACCTTTAAGAACGAATCGCCATCCACTTCAAAATCCCATGCGCCGCCATAGCCAGTGCTGTCGCTTTTTTCACCTTTCATCTTTCCCACAAGTTCGACCCTTTGATCGATGGTCGAATCGATACCACTTTCATCGATTCCCGTCACCTGATAGGTTTCCGGGTCAAGTATATAAGCCCCGGAAACCTTATTGAATTTTTCAAAATCCTGGGATGAATACATCTGGTTTTCTGCTTCCGAAAATTCTCCTGTACCGTATGTACGGACAGCAAAACCATTTTCAACGCTATTTACAGCTATAAAAAATTCGTCCCTATTCATTCCACCAAATCCATTTTCAGCGGAATAGTCAATGGCAAAGATATAGCAATCATCTGCGTCAACCGCGTATAGGTTATTCACAATTAAGCTGTTTGGATTCTTGAGGACGCTTTTTAATTGGTCGATAGCATATTCGGCACAAGACGTAATATCTACGTAAGAGCTTTCTGTAGGTGCATCTGTAAATTCCGTTTCTCCGCTCTTGTCCCCGCAGGCCACCAGCGAGAGGGACAGGACTGCGGCAAACATGAGTATCAGTAGTTTTTTCATTTGTTCCCTTTCCTCCTAATACGAATACATTAACCGATATTGGTTAATCTTATTATACATCGTTTTCGGTTAACATTCAAGTAGAAAGTGAGGCTTGAATGTTATGATTTCCTACGATAACCTATGGAATGTAATGAAGGAAAAGGGAGTTTCACAGTATGCACTGATAAAGAAATATAACATCAGCCCGGCACAGATAACCAGACTAAAAAGGAATGAAAGTGTTAGTACCCATACAATCGAAATGTTTTGCCGAATTCTTGATTGCGAAGTCGGCGATATTATGAAATATATCAAAGATGATGAAGTGTAATGGAAGGGTGTGGAAGTTGCACCCTTTTTCTTTTTTGTTTCCGCCGTTTCCGCTTTCGCCCGTGCTTTCCGTGATTTATCAGCGGTCGGGAAAAGTGCCAAAAAAAGCCGCCACCGGAAATTACAACTGTATTTTCCCGGAACCATCCCCCGCCGCCGCGAGGCGCTTTTCTGTTCCGCTCCACCAGGGGTACTCCCAGCCTACCCTTTGACCTTCTTGTGAGGGAAATTCCTTCACCCGCTCGCAACAGGGGTTCCGCTCCAAATTGAAGCTACACTTTCAGAAATGGATCTCCACGCGTAAGAGTTCAACTTGTGAGAAGAACTGACAACTCCGAAACAACTTTTGAGAAGTGGCGACAACTATGTATGATGAACCATCAACTTTTAGAGCAAAGGCAACAACTTTGTTGCAGAATGAGGCAAATACAAGGCCGAAACCGTTTCTTTGACACAAAAAAATTTTTATGTTATAATATTTACAGAAAAAGGAAAAAGAGATTTGTAATTCATCATTCCCTTTGTAGGCTTAAACAAGCAGTAGGATGAAGGCGCTGCGGCCTTCCATCTTGTAGAGCGCTTCCGTTCTATGCTTCCGGGCAGCAACGCCAAGTGCTGGCAACACGCTTCCTACTGTTTGCTTAAATCTACAAAGAAAGGAAGCGTACAAGATGGCGAATTAGAACCTGTTGCCAGCAGGGGACAATCCGAAGTACAACAACTGTTTTACTTTGGGTGAGAAGTGTTGGCACAATGGAAGGCTGATAAAAGTTCCTGTTTTTATCGACCATTACGATGATACAATTCAAAATTTGTATGGCAGTAAAAACGGCGATAAACGCAAATACTATGAGCTTTCTTATGAAGAAGCCCGAACAGAATATTATCGGTTTTGGAGTAGTGAAAACTGGGAGAAAAGCAGCAAAGTTTTACGCATCAGTCTTTGGCTTGATAATGCCATGTTTGGCAACCTTCACATTTTTGTGATTGACTTTGACGAATTTGACGTAGAGAGCCATTTTTTCAAAGAAGCTCACCGTTTAGCAGATAAAATAACAAGGTCACAGGGCGGCGGCTATCACATGTTCTATGGGGTTGATAAGAAAAGGGCAGAGCCGTTTTTTGACAGTATCAATTTATTGGCAAGTGAGAACGCTGCGAGTTTTGTATGTAAAACTGGGGCCATCACACGGGACGGGGCAAACAAAGTCGATCTATTTTGTGATACAGGACACTTTATTTACGAATGGGAGCCGTGGGACAATACCATTGGCTTGACCGATAAGACGCAAGAGCTTTACCAGCTTATCAAGGAAAACTTTGAATTATCGCGTCCTATGAGCAGCGGAAAGGGTAAACGCACAAGCGGCAAAGGCGGCAAGAGTTATGCCATGCTGGAAGAGCTTCCCGAAGGAGAGCTGTTGCAGCAAATGAGCGCAGAGCAGCGAGAAGTCTTTGTCGATCTAATAAAGACAAAATCGCCTCACTGGAAAAAGAACAGATGGCTTTCCGTTGGTATTGATATTTTCCATGTGTTTGGTGCTGATTTGGGCGGGAAGGTATTTCTGTATTGGAGTAAACCAGGTGAAACGTTCCGCCCACACGATTGTGCGGATGAATGGGACTATATTTGTGAGATTGCGCCAGACAGTGAACTTTGGGATAGCCATTGGGCCGATATTATGCGGGGAAACCAAACCGGCCTTGACCGAGCGGAGGAAGAGCCAAGTCAGAGCGCAGAGCCACAAGTCCCGCTGCCGCTTGAAGATGATACTTCCGCCGCGCTGGAAGAAACCGCCGCCGAGCCGACATTCCGCGACCTTCCGATTGCTTGGGAGAATGTGACAACAGAAGAGAACGGCAAGCAGAGAACCGGGCACTGGATTGTCTGGAACGGCAACCGCTCCAAGCGGGAAGAGTTCTTCAAGCTGGCCTTCCTTGACCAGTACAACAAAGTCAAGAAGCGCGTGAAGTTCCTGGGGCAAGCTGCGGATGATGTGCTGCGGCTGACAGGCGGACAGCGCACCAAATTGATGTATGAAATTTTAGCGTGGAAGTATGGATTGGAAGAAGTGAGCGAACAGGACAGCTTTGACTTAATCCGCCTTTGCCAGCGCGAAGAGGACAATAAAACCGCCGATGATTTACTGTCCCGCCTGTACTGGCCCAACGGTTTAGCCAAGCTGGTGACCTTTGGCGTGGGGATGAAGCTGGATGGTGCCGCACAGCATACGTGGTGCTATTCCGTTGACTACCAGGAGGACAGAGCAGTTTTCACGGGAAGCTCAATGACCTGGGAGCGCTGGCAAGTAAAGCTGATTGAAGTTTTAGATCGGTGCCGGGCCTGCCGAGACAGTTATTCAGAAATGTGGAAATAGGTTCGGCCCACCATGTATTATCAGTTTGACTATTACGGTAGATACCTCACCCTTACACAAGAGGATTGCAGAGCAATAACAGAGTGGATAAATGAATATTTTGTGGGCGGTTCCGCTCCATTTCCTCTGTCCGGGGCAATACCAGCCGCCGATTACAAATTTGTGATCGACTACAACACCGAGGTTGAATTTGTGGACAACCGGGATTTGAAGGCCCCCGGCGAGATGGCAAAATACAATCAGGAAACCAACGCCGCCAGGAACAAGGAGAAGGGCAAGAAAAGAGTGCAGGAGCGTTTTTCTGCCGCATGTGGGGCAGTAAAGGTAGGCGATACCTTGACAACGAAACAGCTCGTAGAAATGGGGTACACCGATGATAAAGCGAGAAAGAGGCTGATTGATAGCGGTGTCCTAAAAAGGATAAAACGAGGTTACTATTTGGTGCTTTCAGTGTAATTCCAGCGGAAACCCGGCACGCCCCGAAGGGGTAAAAGAGAAAGATATAATCCCCACGGGGTACGCCGGGTTTCCGCTTCCGCACTTGAAAGTACACTTTCAAAAAAATCAATGAAGGAGGAACACAACAATGTTCAAAGAATTACTTCAAATTTTGTAGGATTTCGAGCGCCAAGATAAGGCCAACCGTACTCACTGGATTGAAAGCGTCCTTGCTGCACAGAGCGGTTCCGCTCCAACTGCTTTAGAGAATTACAAGAGGGCAAAGGAGGGCTGGCAGGACGAACAGAGCCGCCGCCAAAGGTTCTATGACTATCTCATGCAGCGCCGCGATTTGGTGAACGCCCTGGCCCAAAGCGTGATAGACAGCAGCGCTAAGGAGATACAGGTCAAAGCCGAACAAGAGCTTGATAAGGCCGTGAAAGAAAAAATAGATAAGACAGTTCGCCTTTATTTCAAATGAGAGCTGCGCTGATCTGACAAAGATGTATCGTTAAATCAAGAAGTCGGAGAAAGATGTAAAATCTTCTCTCCGACTTCTCTTTTTGTGTTCAAGACTTTTTAGAAGTTGATGAAAGTTGTGTGTTTTCCTTCTCTTCTTCATCTTTTTCGCCGGGCTTCTTTTCCCAGCCGAGTATTTCTTCCATGATAAGGGCAAGGGGCAAATCCGTATCTCCAAACATGGCGGTACCTCCCAAGTATCGCTTGAACCGGGCGCGTCGTGGCGAAGGTCACGACGCGCTTCCTGTTTTTTGCGTTGCGCTGGATTTTCGTACTATCGTTATCCGCATTAGTGGCCTTTCGTAATTCCCATAAATTACCTATCACCCGGGGCCTCTCTGACGTACTCCAATAAATCGCCGGGCTGACAGTTGAGAAGTTCGCAGATTTTGGAAACATTTTGCAAGGAGATGTATTTATCTTCCCTCAGCGCTTGAATTACACCTTCTGACAATAGTTTTTCCTTGCGGAGCCGATTAGTATTGTACCCGGCTTCCTTCAATGCTGCCAGAATATCCTGCTTGTAAGTAATTGGCATTTCGGCCTCCCTCCGGGGCGCTCCAAAAATTGCGCCTCTCTTCCATTGTCCTTATTCTAACACAGAATTACACAGAAATCAATGTAAAAGTTGTACGAATAATTACACTGATAATTGTGTAATTTGCGAATTGAAATTACACAGAAAATGATGTAAACTATAATCAGTTAAGGGGAACACCCCAAATAAAAAACAAAGGAGAATGGACATGAGCAAGAACGAACTGGTTGCCAAAATTGAGGCCCTGAATGAGTGGGAAGCCGTTATCGAGGAAGCCAAAGCAGAGGCAGAGGCCATCCGGGACAGCATCAAGGCCGAAATGATGGAGCGCGACACCGAGGAAATGACTGCTGGAAAGTACATCGTCCGCTGGACTTCGGTTCTCTCCAATCGGTTTGATACTACGGCCTTCAAAAAGGCCCACGGCGAACTGTATAAGGAGTACACCAAGCAGAGCGCCAGCCGCCGCTTCTCCATCAGCGCCTAAAGAAAAGCCCCTTGTCCCACACGCCGACCAAAGCAGAGGACAAAGAGCTTTACCCAAACCGCAACGGAGAGGGCAAGACCATTATAGCTTGCCCTCTCCCCAAAATCAAGAATAGGAGAGAAAAAGACATGAAAGAACTGACAAGCTATAACCGCGTGGCCGGGTATCTGAACAAAGTTTTCGATCTGCTGAACGCCGAATTTTTTGAAAATGCACTTTCAAGGCCGACGATCACCATTCAATCCACGCCCCGCGCCTACGGCCATTTCTCCCTGCGGGAAGATACCTGGGTTTCCAAGCTGGGCGGCACCCACGAAATCAATATAGGAGCCGGGACGCTGGCCCGGCCCATCGAGGAAGTAGCCGCGACCCTGCTTCACGAAATGGTACATTATTACAACTACGAGAACGGCATACAAGATTGCAGCCGGGGCAACACCTACCATAATCGCCGTTTCAAAGCCGCCGCCGAGGCCCACGGTTTAATCGTGGAGCATAGCGACAAATACGGGTGGAGCCACACAAGCCCCTCTGACGAGCTGCTGGACTTCATATTGGAGAACGGTTTGACCGACATTCTCATAAGCCGCAACGAGTTTGCCGGGTTCCATATCACCGGGACAGGGACGCACAGCGGAACAGGCACCACACCACCGCCGCCGCGCACGTCCAGCACACGGAAATATATCTGCCCTTGTTGCGGAAATTCTGTCCGGGCCACAAAGGAAGTACACATAGCCTGTTTAGATTGCAGCGAGCCGATGGTGCTTGCAGGGTGACAGGGAAGGGTGGGGAGCAATCCCCACCCAATTCCCCAAAGTTCGTATAATCCCACAAATACGAACACCAAAACCGAGCAATCACGGGACTTTTCCGCCGCCGCCCATAATATGCGAACTTTCCCGCTTGAAAAAACGAACTTTTGACGATGGAGGCCACCATGAACAAAAAGACAAAGGCGCTCACCACCGAGCAATATAAAGAGATAATCCAGACCATGCGCGAGGGGTTCAGCGGTTGCCGCCCCAACGAGCGCATAGCCACCGCCCTTGTGCTGGAAGGGAATTTAGGCTTGCGTATCAGCGATATATTGAAGCTGCGGCCTTGTGATATTGTCCGGGATGGTGACAGATACCGTCTGGAAATCACCGAGCAGAAAACAGGCAAGCGCCGCGTGTTCACAGTTCCGCTTGTTATCCAGCAGTACATAGAGAACTATTGCTTGCGCCACAATATCCGCCGTGAAGATCTGATTTTTCCCATCACCGAGCGAGCCATACAGAAACAGCTCCATATCGTGTGCGACTACCTGGGCTTTGAGGGTATCAGTACACACAGCTTCCGCAAGTGGTACGCCACCGAGATATACAAGGCGAACGGCTACGATATTGCCCTGGTGCAGAGGCTACTACAACACAGCTCCGCCGCCGTGACACAGCGCTATATCGGCATTGAGCCACAGCGGATAGAAACAGCAATACAGAACCACGCACAGCTTATTTGACAGGCAGGGCCGCTCACTATGAGCGGCCCCCTATAACTTCGCTGCTGCCTTTTCCCTGATTTTATGGTACACTAGATATAAAGACCGGGAAAGCGAGGCGGCACACATGGCAAGAGCAGAGAAGCAGAAAGTAAAAACGCTTTTTGTGGCGAAATACTTTCTGGAAAATTCGGACGAGAACCACCCGATTACCGCCGGGGACATTGTGGACTATCTGCGGGAAGAGTGCGGCATTGAAGTGGAGCGCCGCGCCATCTACCGGGATATAGCTGCCCTGCGCGATGTGTACGGGATGGACATAGACGGGGGACAGGGGGGCAAATATCGGCTGCTGTCCCGCCAGTTTGAATTTGACGATTTGCGGCTGCTGGCTGAGTGTGTCCACGCCGCCAAATTTATATCCGCGTCCAAGGCCAAGGAGCTTGTAAAGACTATCAGCGAGTTTTGCAGTATCTACCAGGCGGAAGAGCTGCAAAAAGAAGTGTTCCTTTGTGACCGCGTGAAAACGACCCGCAACAACATTTTGCTGACTGTTGGCATTATCTATGCGGCTATGGCTACCAAGCAGGACGGAAAGCCCCACACACCGCAAAAAATCACTTTCAAATATTTGAAATATACACTTCAAAATAAAGGCGAACAGGTGGAGCGCCGCAAAGGGGCTACCTATAAAGTCAGTCCCTATAAGCTGCTGATAAATGAAGGCAACTATTATCTGCTGGCTTTTGATGATAGATACCAGGAGATACGGAGATACCGCGTTGACCGCATGAAGGAAGTAAAGGCCATTGATGAACCGCGAGAAGGCGCAAAGGTGTTTGCCGGGCTGGATATGGAGAGCTATACCCGCCGCGTGTTCTCCATGTTTGGCGGGAAGCAAAAGCGTGTCAGTATCCGCTTTATCAGTCAGTTATTAGATACGGCGATTGAACGCTTTGGAACAAGCTCCGATGTATTTTACAGGAAGGATGATGAAAAACATTTTGTAGTAACCGCCGATGTGGAAGTCAGTGACCAGTTTTTTGCGTGGGTTTGCGGTTTCCGTAAAAGAGCAGCGATTATAAATCCTCCCGATGTGGTGGAGAGTATGAAAAAGTTTCTGGAAGATATTGAAACAAGATACCAAGATGATGAAAGTTGAAGAAACGGGGCCGGAAGTTGTCACTTCTGGCCCCGTTCTTTTCAAAAGTTGTTGGTTATAGCCGGTTGAGGTTTTCCCGCAGAATATCAATCCCCGCTTTGGACAGCGCGATATAGTACCGCTGTGTAACTTGTATGTGGCCGTGACCCATTTGCAAACAAAGAAGGTGCGTGGGGGTATTCATTTCCGCCATCATAGTCCCGTATGTGTGACGGAGGTAGTGATATTTGAACATTATCCCGTATTTGGCCTTAATCTCCCGCGTGTGGAACTTCATGGAGTTCACCGTCTGAATTTTCCCGTCTGGCAGGCAGTTCACAAGTTCAGTGGAGGGGATTTTGCTTCCGTCCAAATCCTCAATAATCCGCTGGTTCTGTTCCCGTAGATCGGCAAGGTAGAGCTGGTCATGTTCCCGCTGCCGTGCCAAGTTCTGAAAATACGCTTTCAATTTGTCGCACATCTGGATTGTCCGCTTTGCGTTGCGGGTTTTGAGGGACACCAGCTTGATACGCCCCTGTTGGTATTGCATTTGCCGGTCAATCAAAATCGTGCCGTTTTTCAAATCGACATTCGACCATTTCAGACCGTAGCACTCATTGATACGCAGACCGCAATACCGGCCCAGCAAGTACGCCGTTTCCGCGTTGGTGCCGTGGAAGTAATCATCCAGCACAACAAGCTCTTCCCGGTTGAATGACACAATATCCAAATCATCATCCGTTTTCAGTTTTGGCATGTGGATTTTCGTGTCTTTGTTGACGCAGAGCTTGTTATAGCTGTCCACGTCGAGATAGTTCCGGGAGTAGGCTTGCCCGAAGAGCAGATAGAACATCTTCAAGAAGCCCTCCACATAGCGATAGGAGAGGCCACGGCTGCAATACAACTCCGTCAAGTAATCTACCACCTCCGCCGCGCTGATTTCATCAATGTACCGCTCCCCGAACCGGGCGCAAAGGTGGTTTTTCCAAAGACTGTCTTGCTTGCGTTTGGTGGTGTATGCCCGGTCACTTCGGCCATTAGCACAGTATTCTTGATAGACCTCTTGAACGGTTTTCCACACCGTGGGCTTTGGCTTGCGGGAATTCAATTCATTGTCAATGGCAATTTGCCGCGCCCTGGTTGCTGCCCTCCTACTTTTCAGCGGATTTCCGTTTTCATCTTTGCTGACCTGTTTTGATACCCGTTTCCCATTTTTGGTGAAGGTGTAGCGAAACGCCCACATTCCGCTTGCAAGCTGGAATACGCTTGCGCTGCTTTCAGTTCCCATGTGATTGCCTCCCAATGTGCAAGTTTGGGTGCAACTCTATGGGAATTGCAGCATGTGAAAAGTTGCACATGTGCAACTGATTTTTTATGTGAATAGGGGATTTTCACCTGTTCCCCGGCGCCGAACGGCGAAGCCGTTTGGCTTCGGTGAGTACTGGCGCCGGGCTGCCCTGGAAGAGGCTGAGCACGCTGCCAAGTTCGCTGAGCTGCTGGGCGAGGTCGTGACCGACTCCACCAAGAAGAACCTGGAGATGCGTGTGGACGCCGAGAACGGCGCTACCCAGGGCAAGACCGACCTGGCCAAGAAGGCCAAGGAGCTGAACCTGGACGCCATCCACGACACCGTCCACGAGATGGCTCGCGACGAGGCCCGTCATGGCCGCGCATTCAAGGGCCTGTTGGAGCGTTACTTCAAGTAAGCAGCGGACAAAGTCCAGTATGCTGAAGGGGACCACGAAAGTGGTCCCCTTTTTTGCCGCTGCCCTCAGTCAGATTTTCCTTGAATCCGGCGGAAAGCCGTACTATCATGGAGAAAAATGCCGAAAAAGACCGACGCTCGCGGCTCAGCGCCCAGGTGTCGGGGGGCGGATCGAGAGGGACTGTCGATGCTTCATTTGAAGAAAAGGGATGGGACGGATTATCCGGAGAGCCAGCGGTGGTGGATCTTCACCATCCTCATGTTTGTTGGCGGCTACTTCGGCGCCTTTACCTACACCATCCGGGGTGGCGTGTTCTGCAATGCCCAAACCGCCAACTTCGTGCTGTTCGCCATGGCGGCCGGTGACGCCCACTGGGGAAAGGCCCTGTATTATCTGATTCCCATGAGTGCCTACTTCTTGGGAGCCTTCCTGTCAGAAGCCGCCAGGACCTCCGACCGCTGGCGGCTGCCGGCCCAGTGGGAGACGGTGCTGGTAGGAGTGGAGATGGTGGCAGTACTGATTCTGGGGCTGCTGCCGGAGACGGCGCCCTTCCAAATCTCTCAGGTGGTCATTAATTTTATCTGCTCCATGCAATACAACACTTTCCGGGTGGCCGAGGGAGTGCCTATGGCCACCACTTTCTGCACCAACCATCTGCGCCAGACCGGCATTGCCTGCTGTATGGCCCTGCGGACCCGGGAGCGGCAATATGTCCGCCGGAGTCTGTGCCATCTGGGGATGCTGGCGGTCTTTGTACTGGGCGGCGTCCTTTCCACCGTGCTGTGCCGCCGTATTCAGGGGAAGGCCATCTGGGTGGCTCTGCTACCCCTGACCTGGGTGCTGGTGGACCTGCTGCGGGCGGACCTGGAACAGTGAGCGGAATCGACTGGCAGGGAAAAATACAGTCTCCCCATGCGTTGGCTTCTGTTTTCCACAGAGGATCTGCCGGGGGGTGTGAGATGTGTCTGCAGGTGTGAAAAGAGCGATCATGCCGGGATGGAGAGGGCTGCTCCATCCCGGCATACTTTGTTGTGCCAATGCCAGAGAAAAAGGAACGCCGGAGACCGACAGAAAAACCCCGCCGGCCCCCTTGCGAAAGCCACCCGGGCATGATAGAATTCTCTCCGTGAGAGATAAGAGGAGAAATGAATATGTATCATTACATTTTTTTCGATCTGGATGGCACTCTGACAGATTCCAAGGAGGGAATTCTCAACAGCCTGCGTTACGCCTTCCAAAAGATGGGCAGACCGGTACCGTCGGAGGAGACTCTGCTGAAATTTATCGGCCCGCCCCTTCAGGATTCATTCGTGGAGTATTGCGGCTATACGCCGGAGGAAGCCATTCGGGGTATTGAGTTGTTTCGGGAGCGGTATGTGCCCATCGGAAAATTCGAAAACGCCGCTGCACCGGGGATGCCGGAGCTGTGCGCCCGGCTGAAAGAGCAGGGCTTTGTGCTGGCTCTAGCTTCCTCCAAGCCGGAGGAGATGTGTATACCCATCTGCCAGAAGTTCGGCTTTGCTCCGTCTTTGGCGGTGATTACCGGCAGTCCGCCGGTGGGGGACTGGGGCAAGGCAGATGTGATTCGGGAGACCATGCGCCGTCTGGGGCTCACTGAGGCCGACAAGCCCTCCATTGTGATGGTGGGAGACCGGAAGTTTGATGTGCTGGGAGCCAAAGCGTGCGGTATTGCCTGCGTGGGTGTGGAGTTTTTTGGTTATGCTGCTCCCGGTGAGCTGGCTCAGGCCGGAGCTGTGGCGGTGGTGCACACTGCCGCGGAACTGGAGGCATTTCTGACAGCCCAATGATCTGTCTGCCGCAAATATACATAAGAACAGCGCCCGCCCCGATTTCGGGGCGGGCGCTGTTTGCTTGATATGCTTTGCAATACTCAGGCGGCGTCCTTCTGCATTTGGTCAACCTCTTCCAGGGTCCAGCCTTCCACAGTCAGATCCGCGGACATTACCGGGTCCACAGGTACTGCCAAATACATGTTGTTGCCGGCGGAGAAAGCACCAGTGGTAACAGCCAGTACCTGCCCGTATCCGTTCAGCAGGGCACCGCCGCTGCTGCCATGGGAAATGTCAGCGGTGTTCATGATGCAGGGCAGGGAATATCCCTCTACCTGCCGGTCCGTGGCGCTGATAATACCGGAACTGATGGCCACGCCCATGCCTAAGGGATTGCTGATGGTGTAGACAGTGTCGCCTGGCCGGGCATCGGTGGTGCCGGCCAGTTCCAGGCAGGCAAAGGCGCTGGTGTCATCGCCCTCCAGGGCGGTCTGGGAGACTTTCACCACTGCAATGTCGATGCCGACATCATAATAGAGGACCCGTTCGATCTCATAGACGTCACCGGTGACCAAGGTGGCGGTGGCATAAATATCGTCCTCAATGGAGTGATAGTTGGTGACGGCCACACCGTCGGCGCTGATGAAGAAGCCGCTGGCGTCGCTGGCGGGGGTGTTCTGTTCCACCTGCTTTTGTGTCTCATAGCCCTGAATGCAGAACACAGCGGATGTAAAGCGGTCCGCCACCTGGCGGGCGGTGAGAGCAGTATTCAGCAGACCCAGGGCATTGGCGGCAGAGGAAGAGACGCAGCCTTCCTCAATCAGCCGCTCCAGCACGGTGCCACTGCCATCCCGGTAGGGGAAGGACAGGGCGTCCAGTGCCATCTGATACAGCCCGCCCAGGGTCAGGGCGCCGTCCCAGGAGGTGGACAGCAGGCCGATCCGCTGGGCGAAAGCGGCTGCGCCGGAGACAGAGAAATCTCCGTCCTTGTCACTGTATCCCAACATCCGCAGCAAAAAAGCACTCCAGGCGTTGGCGGTGATGGCCTGATTGGGACGAAATTCCACCGCCGTTACGCCGGTGATCCAACCCTGGTGCGCGGCATAGGTGACGGCGTCGTGAGCTTCGGCGGGCACATCTCGGAAACCGGAGATCCAGTTGTCATGAGCGGCCGCCTTGCCGGCGGCAGCCAAGTCCACCAGCAGTACCGCAGCTTGGGCTCGGGTGGCGGGTCCCGTCAGGCTGTCAGTCTCATCGATAAGACCCAGGGTAGCCAGGGTATCGGCAGCCCGTTGGGATTCTCCCTCCAGAGCACCGGCGGTGGGAACAGCGCCCAGCAGCAACGTCAGGGCGCAGAGAATGGCGAGCAGTTTTGCTTTCATAACGGTTGCCTCCAACGAAAAATCGACCTTATTTTAGCACCGGCCCCGTCCTTTGGCAAGGGTGAGTGTTTCTGGACAGACTGGGAGAAAACTGATATACTGATTCTGTATAGAAAGGACGGGATCTATGGCGGAGCAAATCGAAACGGACTTATGGCGGTTGGATATCCCCCTGGTGGGGAACCCGCTGAAAAACCTCAACAGCTATCTGATTGCCGGAGAGCGGAACCTGCTGATCGACACGGGTTTTCGCCAGGTCCCCTGCCGGGAGGCCATGACCCGCCAGCTTCAGGAGATCGGTGTGGATCTGGACAGAACAGATATTTTTCTGACTCACCGTCACAGTGACCACGCGGGCCTGGCACCGGAGCTGGTTCGTCCTGGCTGCCGCGTTTATATCAGCCAGGTGGATCTGCCTGGCCTGGAGGACGCCATGAGTGAGGACCGCTGGAGAGCACTGTATCGGGATTACGAGCGGAACGGTTTCCCTTCGGAGGAGACTGCCTCCCTCTGGCACAGCAATCCTGCCCAAAACGCCGGAGCGGCTCATTGGGACCCATCTCTGTATACCCCTCTGGCGGATGGGGCGGAGCTGGCTTACGGCTCCCACCACCTGCGTTGCATGCTGACACCGGGGCATACCCCTGGGCACCTGTGCCTGTATGAACCGGAGCGGCGTTGGCTGTTCTGCGGGGATCACGTGCTGTTTCACATTACGCCTAACATCTGCCGCTGGAGCGGCGTGCCGGATTCTCTGGGGGATTATCTGGAGAGCCTGGAACGAGTGAAGATGTTGCCTGTGGCGCGGCTGTTGCCGGCCCACCGGGCGGAGACCGGTGACCTCTCCGCCCGGGTAGAGGAACTGCGGCAGCACCATGCCCGCCGACTGGCGGAGGTACTGGAGATCCTCCGCCGGGAGCCGGGCCTCACCGCCTACCAGATCGCCGGCCGGATGCGCTGGAGCATCCGCTGCCGGACCTGGGCGGACTTCCCGGTGACACAGAAATTCTTCGCCGTGGGGGAAGCACTGGCCCATTTGGATTATCTGAAGGTTCGGGGACAGGTGGAGCGGCGGAATCGGGCCGGAACCTATGAATACTGCGTCACATCCGACATAGGAACAACTCAAGAATAAAGGAGAGGACAGAAATGGAGCTGAAAGAGATCCTCAGCAAATGCGACCACACCCTGTTGGCTCAGACAGCCACCTGGAGTGAGATCCAGACCATCTGCGACGACGGGATCAAATACGGCTGTGCCAGCGTCTGCATTCCCGCCAGCTACGTTCAACAGGCGGCGGAGTATGTAGCGGGCAAGTTGCCGATCTGCACCGTCATCGGCTTCCCCAACGGATACGATACCACCGCTGCCAAGTGCTTTATGGCTGCCGACGCCGTGGACAACGGCGCTGAAGAAGTGGATATGGTCATCAACATCGGTTGGGTGAAGGATCAAAAGTGGGACGACCTGCTCTCCGAGATCAAAGCGGTGAAGGCCGCCTGCAAGGGCAAACTCCTGAAGGTCATCATCGAGTGCTGCTTCCTGACGGATGCGGAGAAGATCAGGATGTGCGAGATCGTCACCGCCTCTGGTGCGGACTACATCAAGACCTCCACAGGCTTTGGCGGAGGAGGTGCCACCCGGGAGGATGTGGCCCTGTTTGCCAAGCACGTGGGGCCCAATGTGAAGATCAAGGCCGCCGGCGGCATCGCCGACCTGAAGGACGCCGAGGACTTCATCAACCTGGGGGCGTCCCGCCTGGGCACCAGCCGCATCGTCAAGGCCGTGAAGACCATGGAAAGCTGAATCTATGAGAATGTCCTGCAGTGAGGACCTCGGCGGCGGGGTATTTCCTGAGACAAGGGACAACGGTAAGGAGAGAAGTGCGATATGGAACCGAAATTTTTTCAGCTCCCTGTCTGTGTGGGAGATGTGACGCTGCGGGTAGCCAGGGGACATTTTGCCACCCGCCACAGCCATATCAACTACCTGATCGATGTGACCGCCCAGAAGTCCAGCCTGCGGGAGGCGGAGGCTGTGGCGCAGCAACTGGCGGAGCGGCACCTGGCAAACACCATGGTGGATACCATCCTGTGTTTGGACAGCACTCGGGTCATCGGTACGTGTCTGGCCCGGCAGTTGACCCAGTCCGCCTATCGCTCCATCAATGAGGGGCGGGATGTGTACATTCTCCGGGCAGAGACGGACAGCGAGGGAAAGATCCTCATCCGGGACAATGCCCGCCACATGATCCAGGACAAGAATGTATTGATTCTGGTAGCCTCCATGACCACCGGTACCACGGCCCGGCGGGGTATGGAATGCGTCCGCTATTACGGCGGCCGGCCTGCCGGGGTGGCTGCCATCTATAGCCATCGGACGGAGATGGAGGGCGTACCGGTGGCGTCCCTGTTTGATTGTACAGATTTGCCGGACTACGCCAGTTATCCGCCGGATCAGTGCCCGTTCTGCCGTCAGGGAAAACCACTGGATGCGGTGGTCAACAGCTTCGGCTACTCCACAGTATCAGAAGAGTGAAAAAGTCCCCCTCTGCCAATTGCAGAGGGGGACTTTTTTAATCAAAGGATGTACGTTGACAGGGTGAGAAGGAAAACGGGCAAACAGGCAGAGATCCTCAATTCAGCACGTACCCTGCCATGAGCCATGCCAGCAGCGCCGACAGAAGGCCCTGGAGGACTTTCCCCCGGAGGCAGAAACCTGCCCGCAGACCGCTGCCATCCAGCACCGCCGCCGTCTGGCACAGCACCGAGAGCCCGCCCCAGCCCGCCATGCCGGCGGCCAGCACAAAGCCGAAGGCGTCCGGCGTCAGCAGGGGCGTCAGGGAGAACAGCTCCGTGAAGCCCACCAGCACTGCTCCGGCCCGCCCCCCCAGGGAAGCCAGGGGTTGAGCCAGTACGTAGAAAAACGTGACGAAGGCACACACCGACAGCATTCCCCGCAGGGAGGAGCCTATCGCTTCCACCAGAGCGGCGGGCAATGATACCGCCCGAAAAGCCGGGGACCTTGTCAGGGGCTGCCGCCGGGTGGACGTTCCCTGGCCGCGGAATACCAGACCTGTCAGCAGGGCGGCCAGCAGGTGGATCAGCCACAGCCAGATTCCCGTCCGCACACTGCCGAAGACCCCCACCCCCAGGACACTGATCAGGAACACCGGATTGGAGTTGTTGCAGAAGGTCAGCAGCCGCTCGCCTTCCTCCCGGGATACCAAGCCCTCCTGGTACAGCCGGGCCGCCGTGGCGGCGCCGATGGGATAGCCTCCGACCAGGCCCAGCACCAAGGCCGCGCTGCCGGCCCCGGGGATGCGGAAGAGCGGCTCCATCAGCCCCGCCAGCCAAGGGGCCGCCAGCTCTCCAAAGCCCAGGGACAGCAGCGCGGAGGTGACCACCAGGAAGGGAAACAGCGCAGGGACCACGGAGTGGGCGCACAGACTGAGAGCCTCTTCCACAGAGGCCCGGACCCCGGCGGCGTCCGCCAGCAGCCACAGAAGAAGTCCGCACAACACCAGACAAGCGGGAAGCCGCCAACGCCCTTTCATACATATCCCTCCCTGCCTATCCTATTGCAGTCAAAGGGAATTATGACGGGGGCATTAAGTTATTAAAAAATCAAGAAAAATTGTATAGGGCGAAAATGGCCAATTCATGTCCCAATTTGAAGAAGAGAGGCTGAAAGCTGGCCGCAGGAAGGGTGGACACGCAAGTTCCGCGCCGGTGGCGCATACAGTCGGGGAGAGGTGAGAGGATGGCGCGGAAGCGAAAAGATAGGGAAGACGGCGTGATGAACGCTGTGGCGGAGCTGTTTGACCTGCCGGCGGACGTGGTGGCGGGACTGCCCCGGTTGGAGATGGTGGGTAGCCGCCAGCTCTATGTGGAGCACCATGCCGGCATTCTCGCCTATGGAGAGGACCAGATCGATATCAATACCCACGCCGGCGTGCTGCGAGTGCGGGGAGAGCGGCTGTCCCTGATGGCCATGACGGCGGAGGAATTGCGGATCGGCGGGCGAATTTCCGCCGTGGAGTGGGTGTAGGCCATGCTGAAAGAGATTGTCAACCGTTTCAGGGGCCAGACCTGGATCCGGGTGGAGACCCCTTTCCCGGAGCGGATTTTGAACCTTTGCAGTGCCAGGGGCCTGGCCTTCTGGGACCTGGCCTGGGAGTCGGAGACTGCCTTCACCTGCCGTCTCAGCCGCCGGGACTGCGGGCGGCTTCGGAGAGCCCTGAAAGGTCTGGATTGCTCTATGACGGTGGTGCGGGGAGAGGGGGTGCCCTTCTTTCTGAGTCGGTTTCGCCACCGGCAGGTGCTGCTGGTGGGGCTGACAGCCTGCGCTCTGTGGGTGACGGTGGGGTCCTTCTTCATCTGGGACTTTACCGTGGAGGGCAACGAGACCGTCACGGAGGAGGAGATCCTCCGGGCCCTGGAGAAAAATGGCGTGGGTCTGGGGACCTTGGGCCTGGGTCTGGATACGGAGGACCTGCGCAACCATGTGCTGCTGGAGATCCCGGAACTGTGCTGGCTCACGGTCAACGTCTCCGGCTGCCGGGCCACGGTCCAGGTGCGGGAGCGGGTTCCCGCGCCGGAACTGGTCAGCAAGCGTCAGCCCAGCAATGTGGTGGCCCGCCGGGCCGGACTGGTGCTGAAGGTCCAGGCGCTGGACGGCGCCGCCTGCGTGTTGCCGGGGACCTCAGTGACTCAGGGACAGATTCTGATTTCCGGCGTGGAGGACACGGAGACCTTTGGCGCCCGGGTCCTTACCGGGATGGGCACCGTGGAGGCCCGGACCTGGTATACCCTCACCGCCGATCTGCCCCTGACGGCGCCGGTAAAGCGTTATACCGGGGAGGAGAAGACCTTTTACTCGCTGGTCATCGGCACCAAGCGAATAAAATTCTTCTCAAACAGTGGCATGGAGACGGGTTCTTATGATAAAATAACCACCAGGGCCCACTGGTCCTTCTTTGGCCTGCCGCTGCCGGTGACACTGGAGCGGGAGACCTGCCGGTACTACGAGACCGAAACAAGCACCGTGGACGTCACCTCCGCCGAGGCCGCGGCGGAGGAGGCGCTGACAGAATATCTCCACAGCCTGGTGGATGGGTACGGGACTGTGTCCTCCACCCTCTGTTCCTCCCGCCAGCGGGGGGATATACTGACGGTGACGCTGTCGGCGGAGTGCGTGGAGCAGATTGGCCAGTCAGTGCCCATCTATACGGAAGAATCGGACGAAAACCGCCCGTAAATGCACAGGAGTGATACTTTGGAACAGAGAATCAGCATTGAGCGGCTGGAACAGGCCGTCAACATTTTTGGCTCCTTTGACGAGAACATCCGCCTGCTGGAGCAGGAGTTCTCCGTCACGGTGGTGAACCGGGACGGAGAGCTCCGGGTGGAGGGTGAGCCGGAGAACACCATGCTGGCCTGCAAGGCCATCCAGGCCCTGCTGACCCTCTCCTCCCGGGGAGAGGCTATCGGGGAGCAGAACGTGCGGTATGTGATCGGCCTGGTTCGTGCCGGGAAGGAGTCCCAGATCGCGGAGCTGACCGGGGATGTGCTGTGCATCACTGCCAAGGGTCGGCCGGTGAAGCCCAAGACCATCGGCCAGAAGGAGTATATTGCCTCCGTTTTGAAAAACACCGTCACCATCGGCGTGGGCCCGGCGGGTACCGGCAAGACGTACCTGGCTGTGGCCGCCGCCGTGGCCGCTTTCCGGGACAAGCAGGTCAACCGCATCATCCTGACCCGTCCGGCGGTAGAGGCCGGAGAGCGGCTGGGCTTCCTGCCCGGCGATCTCCAGAGCAAGGTGGACCCCTATCTGCGGCCATTGTACGACGCCCTGTTCGACATGCTGGGGGCGGAGACGTACCAGAAGTACCTGGAGCGGGGCAACATTGAGGTGGCGCCCCTGGCCTACATGCGGGGCCGCACTCTGGACGACAGCTTCATCATTCTGGACGAGGCCCAGAACACCTCCCGGGAGCAGATGAAGATGTTCCTGACCCGGCTGGGCTTCGGTTCCAAGATCGTCATCACCGGCGACGTGACCCAGATCGACCTGCCCGACGGCAAGGCCTCCGGGTTGAAGGAGGCCATGCGGGTGCTGCGCAAGGTAGAGGGCATCGGCATCTGCGAGCTGAGCAACGCCGACGTGGTCCGCCATGTGATGGTCCAGCGGATTGTGGCGGCCTATGAGGAGTATGAGAATGCCAGAAACGGCGGAAAGGGGCGGAAGTGATGGCCAAGCGGCACTATATCCCGGTTACCGCTGACATCCCCGGCGCTGCCAGCGAGGGAAACTGCGCCCTGATCCGAAAGGTCATCCGTACCGCCCTGGCGGCAGAGGGTGTGGACTTTCCCTGTGAGGTGGACGTGCTGTTGACCGACGACGCCCACATCCATACCATCAACCGGGAGATGCGGCAAGTGGACCGTCCCACCGATGTGCTGAGCTTTCCGGAATTCGACCTGACGCCCGGGGAGCTGCCCGGGCCGGAGGACGCGGACCCGGGCACCGGTTTGGTGCCCCTGGGGGACATGGTGATCTCCATGGAGCACGTGGCGGCCCAGGCTAAGGAGTACGGCCACGGCAAACGGCGGGAGCTTTCCTATCTGGTGGTCCATTCCACACTGCACCTGCTGGGATACGACCACTTGGACGAGGGGCCTCAGAAGGCGCAGATGCGCGCCAGGGAAGAAGCCATCCTGGCGGAGCTGGGCATTACCCGGGAGTAAATCCATCGGCACTGGGGAAGCAGGGAATTGCCGGGAAGTTTGTGGGGCAGTGGGACCATTGATTGGTTGTTCCGGTGATCGTTCCCTCACCTCTACACCCGGCGGGGAATATACTGTCCCGAGGTGATTGGGATGGTATTGCTCCATGATGGCCTGTTGGCATTTTTCTCAGCGGTGGGTGTGACCACCGTGGTCTGGCTCCTGGCGGGGGCCTTTCTCCGGGCCGGACGGCCCACAATTCCAGGCCTCCTGCTGGTGCTGCCCCTGCGGGGAGAGGCGCTGGCCATGGAGGCGGATGTGCGGGAGCTGCGGCGGCTGCG
>URXS01000008.1 GCA_900551885.1 uncultured Oscillibacter sp. | reverse complement strand
TGGCCAAGGGCGGCGGCGAGACGGAAAAGCAGATCTACCGCTTCCAGAAGGGCGATGCGGACCTGGCCCTGCGCTTTGACCTAACGGTGCCCCTGGCCAAGTATGTGGCATTGCACTACAACGACCTGTCCTTCCCCTTCCGCCGGTACCAGATCGGCAAGGTCTACCGGGGTGAGCGGGCCCAGCGGGGCCGCTTCCGGGAGTTCTACCAGGCAGACATCGACATCATCGGCGATGGCAAACTGTCCATCGTCAATGAGGCGGAGATCCCCTCCATCATCTACAAGACCTTCTCCACTCTGGGCCTCAAGCGGTTCCAGATCCGGGTCAACAACCGGAAGATCCTCAACGGCTTCTACGCCATGCAGGGCCTGACGGAGCAATCCGGCGACATCATGCGGACCGTGGACAAGCTGGACAAGATCGGCCCCGAGAAGGTGAAGACCATCCTGGTGGAGGACTGCGGCCTGACGGAGGCCCAGGCCGGGGAGATTTTGAAGTTCATCGCCATCACCGGCTCCAACGAGGAGGTCCTGGGGGCTCTGGAGGCCTATCAGGGCCGGAATGAGACCTTCGACCAGGGCCTCTCCGAGCTGAAGACCGTGGTCCGGTACCTGGCCGCCTTCGGCGTCCCGGCGGAGAACTTCGCCGTGGACCTGACCATCGCCCGGGGTCTGGACTACTACACCGGCACCGTCTACGAGACCACCCTGCTGGACCACCCGGAGATCGGCTCCGTCTGCTCCGGCGGCCGGTACGACAACCTGGCGGAGTACTACACCGACCGCCAGCTCCCCGGCGCCGGCATCTCCATCGGCCTGACCCGCCTGTTCTACGTGCTGGGCGAGCAGGGCATGCTGAACCCGGAGCTGCCCACCGCCCCGGCGGATGTGCTGATCCTGCCCATGACCGAGGACCTGTCCGCCGCCATCTCCCTGGCCACCCTCCTGCGGGACAACGGCATCCGCACCCAGCTCCACTGCGAGGAGAAGAAGTTCAAGCAGAAGATCTCCTACGCCGACAAGCTGGGCATCCCCTACGTGATCTTCCTGGGAGAGGACGAGATCAATGCCGGTGTGGTGGCCTGCAAGGACATGGCCACCGGCGAGCAGACCAAGCTGGACGCCGCCGCCACGGTCTACCGCATCAAGGCGGGCCTGGCGGAGCGGGAGAAGGGCGCTGTCATTGTGGAATAACCCCCGCCCCGCCGGAGACGGCGGGCGCTGGGATGGAGGCGATTGAGAGACCATGAAACGGGAAAAACTCTTTTATGTAGTGGCCCTGGTGCTGCTGGCGGCGGCGCTGGTGCTGACCCTGTGGTACAAGCGGCCCCTGGATATCCGGGAACTCACCGGCGTGGCGGAGCCGGAGACCATCTCCGTCAGCGTGGAACGTCGGGACGCGGCCACGGGCATGGAGACCAGGGAGCTGACCCTCTCCACAGGCGACGAGGGCTTTGACGACCTGCTGGCACGCCTGGAAGAGATCCAATTCCGCCGTCCCCCCACGAATCTGCTGCGGATCGCCCTGCCCTTCCTGCCGGAAAGCAGCCGCGACAAGGAGGCGGAGGACGGAGAATTCCAGCACCTGACCATCTCCCTCTCCGCTTCAGAAGAGGACGGCACACAGCGGACGGGAACCGTCCTGTTCGACGTGGACCAATGGCTGTATCAGGACACCAGCCGGGACCTGACCCTGGACCTGGCCGTCACCGACAGCAAGGAAACCGGCCAGGCCCTGTGCGCCGAACTGTGGGAAAAAGCACAGGCAGTTGAATCCGAACCGTAATTGTTTAAAGTAAAAATACTATTTGTGATCATCAGGTAAGTGCACCAGGACACCGAAACGCAAGAGAGTTTTTCTGGCCATCGGTGTTCCGGCAGTGCTGACGGCAGTGGACCTGTGGGAAATGGCTCAGCAATTTAATTCCGATTCGTAATATTCAGTCTATATATTCCAAGTAGTTGTTATTATGGAGGTGTATCATGCGCAAAAAACGCTGGTGTTCCCTGTTGCTGGCCCTGGCGCTGGCACTGTCTCTGGCCCTTCCCGCCGCGGCGGCGGAGCCGGAAGCCCTGCTGCCCGCAGTACGGACCTATGCCGGACAGTTCACAGATCTGGAGAACACCTGGTGCCGGGAGGAGGCCATCACCGTTTATGAGGCGGGTCTGATGGAGGGCAAGTCTGCTGCCCGGTTTGACATCCAGGGAAACCTGACCTACGCCCAGATCACGGTCATCACAGCCCGGCTTTCGGACCTGCTGACCGGCGGCGACGGCAGTCTGGGCACAGCCGCTGACGGCGAGCCCTGGTATCAGCCTGCCGCGGAATACCTGACCGAGACCCTGGCAGACGCAGACAGCGACGCGGCGGCGTACCTGCTGGAGGACCTAAGCTACCTGGACAACTTTGCCGATCAATCCTGCGACCGCTACGACTTCGTGTGGTATCTGGCGGCAGTGCTGCCGGAGGAGGCTCTGGTCCCCATTAACGATATTTCCGCCCTGCCGGACACCACCGACGGCGACGTTCTCCGCTTCTACCAGGCGGGCATCCTGACCGGCAGCGACGACCAGGGCACCTTCAACGGCTTTGACCTGCTGACCCGGGGCCAGGCCGCCGCCATACTGGCCCGGATTGTGGACCCGGCCCGGCGGGTCGCTTTCACTCTGGAAACCCCCAGCTACACCCGGCAGGCCCTGGGTCTGGAGCCGGATACGGTGGTGCTGACAGTGGACGGCTATGCTGTCACCGCCGACCTGTATTTCTATTTCCTGGCCACCAATATTCAGGATCTGGAGGACCAGCAGGCCTACGGCTATTTCGACACCTACCCCCAATACCTGGAGGAATTTATGGCGGATTCGGCGTACACCGGCTCCTTCGAGGATTTCCTGCTGGAGCGGTACGGCATCGACGTGACCGTGCCGGTGGACTGGAACACCCCCGACAAGGGCGGCATGTCCCCGGCCCAGAAGGTGCTTCAGGACACCCTGGACGACCTGAAGGAGCTGGCGGTGCTGATGAGCCATCAGACGGAATATCCCCTCACCCAGGAACAGAAAACGGAGCTGGAGGAATCCCTCAACACCCAGGGCATCTCCTACGGCTTTTCCGAGGCCTTCTACCGGGAGATGCTGACGGCCATGCTTCTGGCGGAAAATATAGTGGAACGGTACCAACTGACCTCCCCGGAGCTGACAGAGCTCCTGGCCGAGGAGGGATATATTTACGGCCAATATGTGGCCATCTACCGGGGAGAGCGGGGCGGCTATGAGAGCGACGAGGCGGCCAAAGCAGCCGCCGAGGCGGTCCGCCAGAAATTGATCGCCCACCTGGACGACCCGGAGTATGTGGAATTCCTCATCTGGAAGTACAGCGGAGACTATAACATCGCGCCGGACCTGCTTCCTGCCAACGTACTGTCCGACGCCAGCTTCCAGACATTGAAGAATCTGGGCGTGAACCAGGTTTCTCCCGTGCTGGCCGAGGAGGATTTCTACATGGTGGTCATCAAGCTGGACCCGGCCAGCAATGAAGATCTGATGGCCTCCGTCCGCTCCGTGGCGGCCCAGGCCCGTCTGGCCCAGTGGGCCCAGGACGCCCAGGTGACCACCTCCGCCGCCTATGACGCTCTGGACGTGGCGGCCATCGCCCAGACCCTGGAAAAGCTGGGCTTCTGATCAAGCGCACAAACTTTTCAGTTTCAACAGATAGAAAGGAACAATCAACCATGATGCAAAATCGTACCCATACCTGCGGGGAACTGCGCCTTAACGACGCCGGCAAGCAGGTGAAGATCGTGGGCTGGATGGAAAACGTCCGCACCGTCAGCGCCGCCCTGGCCTTTGTGGTGGTCCGGGACTTTTACGGCACCACCCAGGTGGTGGCGGAGACCGAGGAGATGGTCAACACCTTCAAGTCCATCAACAAGGAATCCACCATCTCCGTGGAGGGCACCGTCCGGGAGCGGGACAGCAAGTCCTCCAAAATGGCCACCGGCGACATCGAGATCGTGCCGGAGAAGGTGGAGGTCCTGGGCCGCTGCCTGCACAACGAGCTGCCCTTCCAGATCAACCGCAGCCGGGAGGCCGACGAGGCCCAGCGGCTGAAGTACCGCTATCTGGACCTGCGGAACCCGGAGGTCAAGAAGAACATCATCCTCCGCTGCAACGTGGTGGCGGCATTGCGCCAGTCCATGACCGAGCACGGCTTCCTGGAGATCACCACCCCCATCCTGACGGCCTCCTCCCCCGAGGGCGCCCGGGACTACCTGGTGCCCGCCCGGAACCACCCCGGCAAGTTCTACGCCCTGCCTCAGGCCCCCCAGCAGTTCAAGCAGTTGCTGATGACCTCCGGCTTTGACCGCTACTTCCAGATCGCCCCCTGCTTCCGGGACGAGGACGCACGGGCGGACCGCTCCCCCGGTGAGTTCTATCAGTTGGACATGGAGATGGCCTTTGCCTCCCAGGACGACGTGTTCGCCGTGCTGGAGGACGTGCTGCCGCCCATCTTCGCCAAATTCGGCACCTACAACCGGGCCAGCTCCGCCCCCTTCCTGCGCATCCCCTACACCGAGGCCATGGAGAAGTACGGCTCCGACAAGCCGGACCTGCGCATCGACCTGACGGTCCAAGACGTGACCGACCTGCTGGGCGGCTGCGGCTTCGGCCCCTTTGAGGGCAACCGGGTCAAGGCCGTGGTGGTCAGCGATTTCCACGAGACCCGCAAGTTCATCGACAAGACCCTCTCCGACGTGGAGGTAGTCTCCGGCGGAAAGCCCTACTGGTTCCGGCTGGATGAGAACGGCGAGATCGTGGGCGGCATCGCCAAGTTCGTCTCCCCCATCAAGGACGCCGTGGTGGCCGCTTTGAATTTGAAGCCCAATGACTTCGTGGCCCTGTCCGCCGGAAAGCTGTCCCAGGCCCAGAAGACCGCCGGCGTGCTGGTGAAGACCCTGGGCGCCGCCATTCCCGGCCACATGGACAAGGAGCAGTACGCCTTCTGCTGGATCGTGGACTTCCCCATGTACGAGATCGGCGAGGAGAGCGGCGAGCTGGAGTTCTGCCACAACCCCTTCTCCATGCCCTCCGGTGGGCTGGAGGTTCTGCTGAAGGCCGAGCGGGGTGAGATCGACCCCCTGACCATCACCGCCGACCAGTACGACCTGGTGTGCAACGGCGTGGAGCTTTCTTCCGGCGCCGTCCGGAACCACGACCCGGAGATCATGATCAAGGCCTTTGAGATGGTCCGGCTTGGCGAGGCGGACGTAAAGGCCAAGTTCCCCGCCATGTACAACGCCTTCACCTACGGCGCGCCGCCTCACGCCGGCATCGCCCCGGGCGTGGACCGTATGGTCATGCTGCTGGCCGGTGAGGACTCCATCCGGGAGATTATCCCCTTCCCCATGAACAAGAACGCCCAGGACGTGATGATGGACGCCCCCAGCGCCGTGACCCAGAAGCAGTTGGACGAGCTGCACATCGCCATTGTGAAACCCCAGGAATAAGGAACAGCAAAACGCCCCACTCTCTAAGGAGTGGGGCGTTTATTCTTCCGGTTCTTCCAGATAGCAGGTCAAATCTCCCGGCTGGCAGCGCATGATTTTGCACAGCCTTCCCAGTGTCACTGTGGTAATCGGTTCATCATGCCGAATTCTTTGCAAGGTGGCGGATTCAATTCCCTGATTGGCCAAATAGTAATAGGAAATATGATGCTTTTTCATATATTCCCGCATGGGAGCGAATGAAATCGGCATGAAATCACCTCATGCAAATTATATGGAACTTGACGAAAATCATTATAGTAATTATAATGACTATATGAGGTAATGACCGTGGACTATCAGGCTCTTTACTACAAGCTGTTCAATGCCTGCACAGATGCCCTAGATGATCTGGAAAGCCAAAATTTCGGGCAGGCAAAAAGCAGACTGGTTGCCGCCCAGCAGGAGGCGGAGGAACAGTATCTGCGTCAAACGGACGGGAAAGCGGAGTAGTAAGACGCTTTTCGCCTGGACAAGGGAAACGAACCGTCTTTCCAAAAGTAGGTCTATTTCACCCTATTTTCAATAGGTCATATGGGCATAATTTTCTTGAGGTGATGGTATGACCCCTGTGTGCAAACGCCGGAAGGAAAAGAAATACTCCCAGGTGAAGATCCAGATGCTCACCGGTATTGACCAGAGCGACTACTCCAAAATCGAGACCGGAAAACGGAACATGACCTTTGAGCAGTGCCGTCGGCTGGCCCTGGCACTGGAGACCAGCATGGACTACCTGGCGGGACTGACCGATGAGACAGCGCCTTATCCCAGAAAACAATGACTTGCAGGCGGGCCGGTGGGCCCGTCTTTTTTGCAAGGGCTGCCCCTTGCTGTGGCTCCCACCCTCCATTTTCTTTTGGTCTTGCCCAAAAGACTGCGCCCGCAGGTGCGTGTCGGAGGCTAACCGCTGCCTGCGGCGGCTCTTAGGCCGGAGACAAATGGGCCGTGGACGGTCCAAAAGAAAAAACGCTGAAACGAACAGGAGGACCGAATGGTCCTCCTGTTTGTAATTACGGGGGTCGTGCGAATCGGTCCGGCTCTCGTCGAAAGCCCCGTCGTCCCTGCGCCGGACCCATTCCGTAAAGGACACCGTCTCCGCATCCGATGGCAAAGCGGGCAAACAGGGTGAAAAACCGGATTTGATCTGCTTCTCTTTCCGCGCGTTACGCTTCGCTGTGCGCTAGCTTGCCGGTTGCTGATGGGTTTCCCATCGGGTTGTAGAGGCGAATTCAATATCCGCCTGCTGCTTTTCCTGCGCCTCAGAGCCTTCCCCTTTGGGGAAGGTGGCATTTGCCCGGCAAATGACGAATGAGGGGCCCCATCCCCCTCTCTCCCCAGGCGGCTTCCCCCTCTCACACCGCTTCCCGGTCCAGCCGGGAAAAGGGCACCGGCGTCATGCCCCGCAGGCGGCAGAGATACCCCACCGTACCGGCGCTGGTATACGCCGCCCCCCTGTTTTTCGTGTCCAGGGCCCAGGGCAGCCGGTCCGCCGTCCCGCCCCGGCGGGGCAGGTTTTCCACAGGCAGGGCCTTTCCGTCGGGGAAGCGGTAGCCCCGTCTATGGAGCAATTCCAGCAGCTCCAACTGTTCCCGGTCCGTGGCGCAGGTGACGTAAAGATTGGTTTTCATAGTCCACACCTCCTGATGTTCCACAGAAAGTGCAAAAAAATCGCCCCCATCGTCGGATGGGAGCGCAGCCCGGTCCCATCGTTCAAGCCTTAGCACCTTACCCGCCGGGCAGGTTGCTGTGCGGTCAACGAGCTTGTCTCTCGCGCACTCTCTATGGTGGGCTTATCATACCACAAACTGCCGCCTCCGGCAAGACCCTCTTTCCGTTCACAAAAAGACGGTGGAGTTCCCCCGGCAAACATGGTATACTGTTCCCAACTTCTTTTCGGGAGGCGCATCCCATGAGACGCTGTTTCGCGGCGGCCCTGGCCGCTTTGCTGCTGTTGACCCTGACCGCCTGCGGCCCGATGGAACCGGAACAGACCCAGGAGGAACCCCCGGTCACTGAAGAGCCGGAGGTCCAGGAGCCGGACCCGGAACCCACGCCGGAGGAGCTGGCGGCCCAGGAGATCGAGGACCTGCTCTCCTCCATGACCCTGGAGGAGAAGGTGGGCCAGTTGTTTTTCGTCCGCTGTCCCGACAGCGGTGCTGTGGAGGACGTGGGCACCTACCACCTGGGGGGCTATATCCTCTTTGGCCGGGATTTTGCCGACAAGACCGCCGACGACGTGATCCAGACCATCCGCTCCTACCAGTCCACCGCCGCGGCGGACACCGGCATCCCGCTGCTGATCGGCGTGGACGAGGAGGGCGGCACCGTGGTGCGGGTCAGCTCCAATCCCCATCTGCGCAGTGAAAAATACCCCTCTCCTCAAAAGCTGCTCTCCGCCGGTGGCATGGAGGCCCTGGTGGCGGACGCGGCGGACAAGGACGCCCTGCTCCGGGGCCTGGGCATCAATGTGAATCTGGCGCCGGTGGCGGACGTGTCCACGGACCCCGGCGACTTCATCTACGACCGGACCTTCGGCCAGGATGCGGCAGGCAACGCCGACTGCGTGACCGCCGTGGTGGCCCAGATGGCCGCCGACGGCATAGGCAGCGTCCTCAAGCACTTCCCCGGCTACGGCAACAACGTGGACACTCACACCGGCATCGCCGTGGACCAGCGGAGTCTGGAGAGCTTCCAGCAGAGCGACTTTCTCCCCTTCTCTGCCGGGATTGCCGCCGGAAACGGCACCACCGCCGTGCTTGTGAGCCACAACATCATAACGGCGGTAGACGATTCCCTGCCCGCCTCCCTGTCCCCAGCGGTCCACGACCTGCTGCGCACGGAGCTGGGTTTTGACGGCGTGGCCATGACCGACGACCTGGCCATGGACGCCGTGGCGGCCTATGCCGCTGATGGCGCTGTTGGGGTTATGGCCCTCCAGGCCGGGAACGACCTGGTGATCACCACCGACTACCGCACTCAGATTCCCAAGGCCATCGAAGCGGTGGAAAACGGCACCTTGTCCACGGAGACCATCGACACCGCCTGCCGCCGGGTGCTGCAATGGAAGCAGAATCTGGGTCTGCTGTGAAACCTGCCGCGTCTTCTTTCCGTCCTTCTTTGCAGACAGTCCATTTTGGAAGATCGGATGAAAAAGGAGGTCCCCCATGAAGCGAACGCTGCGGATCCTGACCCTGGCCGCTCTGGCCGCGTGTCTTCTGACCGTCTCCGCCCTGGCGGATTCGGGACCCAAACCCATGCTGACGGTGAAGGTGGCCAACGCCCCGGAGGGGCTTTACTACCTGGACCTGCTGGCAGAGGGGCCCCCATACGGCGAGGACTACCGGACGGAGGAGGACTTTGCCGGCTATGACCAGGACCTGCTGCAGGCCCTGCGAGCCGCCATTCCGGAGGGCTGGCACGCCTGCATCCTGGACGGCGACTTAATTTTCGGGGATCTGACCGGTGAGCTCCAGGGGGACACCATGATCCACACCTTCAGCTATTTCGGCGTGCCGGACACCTACCGCATTCTCATGGCCGCAGAGGACGGCAGCACCTGGGTCTCCGGCGTGCTGGAGCGAACTGTCCTCCAGTCCTCCGTCACCGTGGACTGGGCGGACAAGTCCGTGACGGTGCCGCCGGTGTGGAGGGCCTACGCCGTACAGCTCCTCACCACTCTGACCACCACCCTGGTCATCGAGGGCCTTTTGCTGGTGCTCTTCGGCTTCTGGAAACAAAAGCGGAACTGGCTGGTGTTTTTGCTGGTGAATCTGGTGACCCAGGGGGGTCTTGCCATCTGGACCGCCCACACCTTTTCGCTCCACGGCCTCACCGGCTGGTCCGCCCTGTCTATTTTCCCGGCAGAGCTGGTGATTCTGCTGGTGGAAACGGCGGCCTACGCCCTGCTGCTGACCGGTCAGCCCCGGTCCCGGGCTGCCGCCTACGGCTTTTTGGCCAATCTCTTCTCCGCCGTAGCGGGCTCCCTTGCCATCGAGCCCGTCTGGCGGTTCATTCAGTCCATCCTATAAACGAAAGGGAGTTTTCCACATGGAAACGGAAAAGCTATACTACGCCGACGCATTTTTGAAGGAATTCACCGCCACGGTCCTGACCTGTGAGCCGGGAAAAGCCGGGTATCTGGTGACATTGGACCGGACCGCCTTCTACCCGGAGGGCGGCGGCCAGCCGGCGGACCACGGAACCCTGAACGGCGTGGCCGTCACCGACGTCCACGAAAAAGACGGCGTGGTGATCCACACTGTCGAAAAAGCAGTGGAAATTGGCGAAAACGTCACGGGCCGCATCGACTGGGCCCGGCGGTTCGACCACATGCAGCAGCACTCCGGGGAGCACATCCTCTCCGGCATCCTGTGCCATGACTACCACTGCGACAACGTGGGCTTCCACCTGGGAGCCGACACGGTGACCATCGACTACAACACCGACATCTCCTGGGAGCAGGCCCTGGACGCGGAGCGGAAGGCCAACGAAGTGATCTGGGCCGACGCCCCGGTGGAGGTCACCTACCCCTCCCCAGCGGAGCTGGAGGCCCTGGACTACCGCAGCAAAAAGGCCCTGACCGGTCAGGTGCGCATCGTCACCTTTCCGGAGGCGGACTGCTGCGCCTGCTGCGGTACCCACGTGCTCCGGGCCGGCCAGGTAGGCCTCATCAAGGTTCTGTCCTGTCAGAAGTTCCGGGAAGGCGTCCGCATGGAGATCGTCAGCGGGCAGCGGGCTCTTGCCTATCTGGGCCATGTGTATGACCAGGCCCGGTCCGTTGGCCAGCGTCTCAGCGTGAAGCCCGGGGACATCCTGCCTGCCGTGGAGCGGCTGGAGGAGGAGCAGACGGCCTTGAAAGGCCGGGAGGCCGCTATGGAGGACCAGCTCTTCCAGCGGATCGCCGCCGAGCACGCCGGAGCGGAAAATGTGCTGGTATTCCAGCCAGCCCTGCGGTCTGACGGCGTCCGGCGGCTGGCGGATGCCCTGGCCCATCAGTGCGGTGGCCTGACCGCCGTGTTCGCCGGGGAGGACGGCCACTTCAACTACGCCCTGCTCCGCGCCGACGGGGCCGACATCAATTCCCAGGTGAAAGCCATGAACGGCGCCCTTCATGGCCGGGGGGGTGGCCGGAACGGTTTCGCCCAGGGCAGCGTCCAGGCCAGTGAGGGGTCGATCCGGGACTTTTTCAACAATCTGACCTGAAAGGTGGAACCCCTATGCGCTACGTGATGCTGGAATACGCCGAGCCCCAGGAGGATGAGGCCCGGCAGGTCTACTCGGAGTTGGACCGGGAGAATATGGAGACCCGGCGGGTGGAGCTGTATCCCAATGGTCTGTGGTTCGCCTATGGCGACGAGCACGGCCGGGAGGAGGCATTGAATCCCACCCCCTTCCCCGCAGACGTGCGGGAGCTGAGTGTTCCCGGTAAGGTGACGGCCCGGACCATTGCCCCCGGCGTGTTCCGGGAGGTTTGGGACCAGGCGGCAGAGCGGCCGGATGGTTTCATGGGCATGTTCTTCTGAGAAGTGTCATATTCAGTGGCCCTTTACCAAGCTACCTTCGGAAACCCGCGCTTCCTCAGGAAGAACTCCCTTTGGACTCTCCAACACAAAACGCTCCCCGGCAGCGGTGCTGCCGGGGAGCGTCTGTTTTTACATGAGGCCGTCACACGATCAGGAAGAACTTGATCAGGAACAGCGCGGAGATCACATAGGTCAGGGCGGAGACGTCCTTTGCCTTACCGGTGAAGACCTTGATAACCGTGTAGGAGATCAGGCCGATGCCGATGGCGTGGCCGATGGAACTGGAGATGGGCATGGCGATCAGCATCAAAGACACAGGCACCATCTGGTCCAGATCGTCGAAGTTCACATTCTTCAGACCCATCAGCATCAGCACGCCCACATAGATCAGTGCGGCGGAGGTGGCTGCGGCCGGAATGATGGCGGCGATGGGGGCAATGAAGATGCAGGCCAGGAACAGCACACCGGTGGTCAGGGCGGTCAGGCCCGTGCGGCCGCCGGCCTCCACGCCGGAGGCGGATTCCACAAAGGTGGTAACGGTGGAGGTACCGGTGCAGGCGCCGGCCACGGTGCCGATGGCGTCGGAGAGCAGGGCCTCCTTCATGTTGGGCATGTTGCCGTCCTTATCCACCATACCGGCCCGGGAGGCGGTGCCCACCAGGGTGCCGATGGTGTCGAACATATCGATCATGCAGAAGGTGATGATCAGCGTCACGGCGGTGAACCAGCCGATCTGCAAAAAGCCCTCAAAGTTGAACTTGAACAGGGTTGTCTCCGCCATGTCGGCGAAGGGGGGAACAAAGGAGGCGGTGGCCAGGGAAGCGAAGGGATTCACGCCCAGCACCACAAAGTCGCCGATCCAGTAGATAATGGAGGCCACCAGCATGCCCAGCAGTACCGCCGCCTTGACGCCCTTCTTGGCCAGGATCACGATGACGAACAGTCCCACAAACATGGTGACCACGGTCAGTACCATGGTGGCATAGCCGCTGCCCATGGTGGTCTGGGCCACGCTGGGGGTCAGGGCCCCGAAGAAGTCCCGCATCACATAGAAGGGGCCGCCGGTCTCGGAGTAGACGCCCACGTTGGAGCCCAGGCCGATGTTCATCAGCATCAGGCCGATGGCGGGGGCGATGCCCAGGCGCACACCCAGGGGAATGGCATCCACGATCTTCTCCCGGATGTTCAGCAGGGACAAAATCAGGAACACGATGCCCTCCAGCAGGATGATGACCAGGGCCGCCTGGAAAGAGGCCACATAGCTCATACCGGTGAGAGCCGCGATGTTGGTGGCCACCACGGCAAAGAAGCTGTTGAGGCCCATGCCGGGTGCCAGAGCGAAGGGTTTGTTGGCCAGGAACGCCATGCAGAACATGGCCAGGGCCGAAGCGATGCAGGTGGCCATAAACACGCCGTTCCACAGGGCGGAGCCTGTGTCAAAGTTGGTCAGCAGGTTGGGGTTCAGGGCGATGATGTAAGCCATGGTCATGAACGTGGTCAAGCCTGCCAGGATCTCGGTGCGTACGGTGGTACCATTCTTTTGCAACTGAAAGATCTTTTCCATGTTTCACTCCCTCTTTCTCTCAATGCCAATTGGTTGACCTTTGTATAAATGGGACAAAATCGATATTTACATCATAGCGTACATTTGGCATTTTTACAATACCTCCGGCAAAAATAAATTGGGGAAAAGAGTCTGTCCCCTTTGACAAAACACACAAAGACAGAAAAGCGTCGCGGGGCAAGATGCCCCGCGGCGCGCAGCTTGTGGAAACGTCTCTGTGAGACCCGCAAGCTCTCATGTTCCCGCCGGTTGATTCATCGCGGCGGTGATATACCGCTGGCCGTAGAGAGCGTCGTAGATCACGGCGTCCCGCAGCGCCAGCAATTCCCGGTCCTCCTCCGACAGGGCGGAATCCGCCAGGGAGAAGGAGGGATTCCCCGCCCCGTCCACAAAGTACAAATCCGTGTTGGTCAGGCAGACCTGGCTGACTTTCTCCAGCAGGCCCCAGTACCGGGATACCGGCTGGCCCGTCAGCTCCAGAAGCTGGGGACCGATGGCGGTGATACTGCTGTCCCGCTCTGTGCCCGTAAGACCCTGGAGCAGGGCGGCGTCATTGGCCCAGATCAGATAGTCGGTGGAATACAGGTCGCAGATCTCCTCCGCCGTCCAGTTCACTGTGTCGTTGTCGGGGCACAGGCCCAACTTGGTGTACACCGTGTCCCCATCGGTCATGAAGAGATTGGGCCGGTGGTCTCCGAAGAAGACCACGATGGTGGGCTCCTCCGACTGCCGCAGGGCCTCCGTCAGCTCTCCCAGGGCCTGGTCCGCCCGGGTGATGCCCTCCACCATGACCCGCACGATGTCCATGTCCTCGTCGCTGAGGCTGTCGCACTTCACGCCGATCTGACACTCGTAGCCGAATTTGTCCGGGTTGAAGGGCTGGTGGTTCTCCATGGTAATACCATAGAGGAAAGCCCGCTGGCCGCCGTCGTTGATGGCCTCCATCCGGTTCAGCATCCCCTGATAGAAGTAGCTGTCCCGCATATAGTAACCGCCGTAGACCCCGTCCTCCCGCTCAATGCCCAGGTCCTGAATGTCGGCGGAGAACAGCAGGTCAGAAAAGCCCAGCAGCGGATAGGTGACGGTGCGGTTGTAGAGGCTGTCGTCATAGCCGTGGAGCAGGGCCGCCCGGTAATCCCCGCTGTTGGTGTACTGCTCCGCCAGGGAGTCAAACCGCTGGTACAGATCGTCCTCCAGGAAGCAGATATTGGTGCCGGGGCCGAAGTCCAGGCTGCCCACGCCGTACAGCATGGACATCTCGATATAGCCGGTACCATAGCCCAGGTAGTGGCTGTGGAAGGTGCCGCTGATGCTCTCGTCCTCCAGGGCATGGAAGTTTTCCAAGGGATCGCTGTCAAATTCCAGACCCGGCAGCCGGGTCAGGTCGAAAAAGGACTCCGACAGCACCATGATGATGTTGGGTTGGGTGGCGGAGGCGGTGGAAGTGGCCTCCCCTTCCCCGTCCTCCAGCAGAAGCTGGTCGATCCGGTCCAGCACGTCCTCCATGTACGCCTGGCTGTAGCCCTCCGGGCTGGTCTTGGCCTGCAGAAAGGCGTCCCGCCACAGGCTCAGCAGCAGGCCGTAGGTGTCGTGGCTGGAGGCAGCGTCCAGGCGGGTGATGATATCTACCTGAAACCACTCCGCCGCCCGGGCCGCACCGGTGGAGGTACACAGGGCCATCGCCGCTGTCAGAGACAGGGCAAAGGTCAGAAAGCGGCACCGTCCGGCAATGACCGTCAGTGGCGCCGTCAGCACCAGCAGCCCCACACAGATGGCCAGAGCGATCAGGGCCATCCAGAAGTCCACCGGGGGCTTCAGCTCTCCCGCCACCCCGGCCACCTGTCCCAACTGGGAGGCCAGACCGAAGTCCGCCAGCTCCAAAGGCGTGCCGTTGATGGCGTTTTTAAAGTAATCCACCAGGGACAAAATCAGGGACACCGCGCCCACCAGGATCCCCGCCGGCCACAGCCGCCCCATCAGGGCCCCCAGGGCCAGCACCACGACCCCAAGCCCCACCGCCGTCAGCAGCAGATAGGAAGGCCACTTGACAAACCATTCCCAAACCACCGACAGCGAGCCGGTGGCCACCCACTGGACGGCCACCGCGGCACCCAGGCCCATGCAGAAGGCGGCGGCTATGCACAGCAGACACCGCAGCCACCAGGGACCCAGAGGCTGAAGTTTCTTCCGTTTTTTCAAGGCTCGTTTGCTCATTTCCATTCCACTTCAGCGCTGGGGCCGCGGGTCTCCCCGCGGCCCGGACAGCATTTTCTCAATAGGCCAGTTTTTCGGCCAGGTACGCCTTCAGCTCGCTGATGGGCATACGGACCTGCTCCATGGTATCCCGGTCCCGGACGGTGACGCAGTTGTCGCCTTCCTTCTCCGCGTCGCCCACGGTGTCGAAGTCCACGGTGACGCAGTAGGGAGTGCCGATCTCGTCCTGGCGGCGATACCGCTTGCCGATGGAGCCGGTGTCGTCGAAGTCCACCATCCACTCCTTGGAAAGCTCTGCCTGGACCTCCCGGGCCTTTTCGGAGAGCTTCTTGGACAGGGGCAACACGGCGCACTTGAAGGGCGCCAGAGCCGGATGGAAGTGCAGGACGGTGCGGACGTCGTTCTTGGCCGGATCCACCACTTCCTCGTCGTAGGCCTCGATCAGGAAGGCCAGGGTGACGCGGTCGGCGCCCAGGGAAGGCTCCACCACATAGGGAATATACCGCTCATTGGTCTCCTGGTCAAAGTAGGTCATATCCTTGCCGGAGGTGTTCTGGTGCTGGGTCAGGTCGTAGTCGGTGCGGTCCGCCACGCCCCACAGCTCACCCCAGCCGAAGGGGAACATGAATTCAAAGTCGGTGGTACCCTTGGAGTAGAAGCACAGCTCCTCGGGACTGTGATCCCGCAGCCGCAGGTCCTCCTCCTTCATGTTCAGGCCCAGCAGCCAGTCCTTGCAGAAGGAGCGCCAGTACTGGAACCACTCCAGGTCGGTGCCGGGCTTGCAGAAGAACTCCAGCTCCATCTGCTCGAACTCCCGGGTGCGGAAGGTGAAGTTGCCCGGGGTGATCTCGTTGCGGAAGCTCTTGCCGATCTGGCACACGCCGAAGGGCAGCTTGCGGCGGGTGGTGCGCTGGACGTTCTGGAAGTTGACGAAAATGCCCTGGGCGGTCTCAGGCCGCAGGTACACGGTGTTCTTGGCGTCCTCGGTGACGCCCTGGAAGGTCTTAAACATCAGGTTGAACTGCCGGATGTCGGTGAAGTTGTGCTTGCCGCAGGAGGGGCAGGGGATGTTGTGGGACTCGATGAAGTCCTTCATCTCCTCCTGGGAGAAGGCGTCGATGGGCTTTCCCAGGTCCACGCCGTTCTCACCGGCCCAGTCCTCGATCAGCTTGTCGGCCCGGAAGCGCTCCTTGCACTCCTTGCAGTCCATGAGGGGGTCGGAGAAGCCGCCCAGGTGACCGCTGGCCACCCAGGTCTGGGGGTTCATCAAAATGGCGGCGTCCAGCCCCACGTTGTAGGGGTTCTCCTGGACGAACTTCTTCCACCAGGCCTTCTTCACGTTGTTCTTCAGCTCCACGCCCAGGGGGCCGTAGTCCCAGGTGTTGGCAAGGCCGCCGTAGATCTCGCTGCCGGCGAAGATAAAGCCCCGGCCCTTGCACAATGCCACGATCTTCTCCATGGTCTTTTCGGTGTTTTTCATGTTTCCTCCTAAAATTCTGGGCCCAAAACGACAAAAAACGCCCTGAGCCGGTTTTCGGCTCAGGGCGAACAAAACTGTCCGTGGTCCCACCTGAATTCGCATCTGGCTGATGCGCACTTCCTTTTCCGGTAACGGCGGTATCCGGCGGGGCATTTCCTCCCCGCAGCTCCAGGGGGCCTTCCTCCGCTCTCCCGGAAGGGCTTGCACCGACCGCCCTCTCTCTTCACCGGCCAAAACGGAATACTGTTCCCTGTTGCGCTTTTGTTGGGTATCGTGCGTACTGTACCATGTTTTATCCGGAATGTCAAGCCGGAAGGTTCAAAAACGCCCGTCCGGGACATCCCGGACGGGCGTTCAGGGAACGATTTACTTCTTGTCCCGGTCGTAGGCCACCACCACCCGGCGGTTGGGCTCGGTACCGGTGGAATAGGTGGTGACGCCCGGCACGTCCTGCAGCGCCGTGTGGATCACGTGGCGCTCGTAGGCGTTCATGGGCTCCAGGGTGAAGTTCCGGCGATAGCGGGTCACCTTGGCGGCCACCTTCCGGGCCAGATGCTGGAGGCTCTGCTCCCGCTTCTCCCGGTAGCCTTCGGCGTCCAGTTGGACCCGGACCCGGCCACCGCCGCTGCGGTTCACCGCGTAGCTGGTGAGCTGCTGGATGGCGTCCAGGGTCTCGCCCCGGCGGCCGATCAGGGCGCCCAGGTTCTTGCCCTCCAGAATGACCTTATAGCGGCCTTTCTCCGGCTGATAGACATGGATCTGGGCGGGGCTCTCCATCTGCTCCAGCAAGCCGGACAGGAAAGCGCGGATGGCCTGGGCTTTCTCGTCGTCCACTTCCTCGCCGTAATCCACGGCAGGGGCAGGGGCGGCAGGCTCCGCAGCGGCCTCTTCCTTCACCTCCGGCTTGGGGGCTTTGGGCGGCTTGGGAGCGGCGGGCCGTTCCTCCTTCCGCTCCTCTCTTTTCTCCGGCGCCTTGGGCGGCTTTACCGGCTCGGGGACCGGCTCCGGCGCAGGCTCCGTCTCTTCGCCGTAATAGACCCGGACTTTGGCCGGGCAGCTTCCCAGACCCAAGAATCCGGATTTGGCGCGCTCCAAAATCTCAACGGACACATCGTCACGGTCCAGGCCAAGCTGACGCAGGGCGTTCTGGATGGCCTCGTCCTCGGTTTTGCCCGTTACATCAATAAACTCTCTCATGGCGTAACAAGCTCCTTACTGATCGTCATAGCGGTCCGCCTTATAGGACCGGCCCCGGGCGTAGGGACGGTCCCCCACACGACCGGCCTCGGTGGTGCTGGTAGCGGCTTTCTTGGCCTTGGCCGCCTTGGCCTCCTGGGCTGCTCTGCGCTTATCCTTCAGGCTCTGCTTCTGGGCGGTCTGCTGGCGCTGCTGCTCCTGACGGACCTTGGCCTCCTCCATCCGGCGCTTGCGGTCGGCCTCCCGGGCCTGATAGCGGGCCTCTTCCTCGCTTTGCAGCTTGTTGGTGTAGAACTTGCCCAAAACGGCCTCCTGAATGATGGAGAAAGCGCTCTGGGCAATCCAGTACACACCCAGGGCGGCAGGCATGATGAAGGCGATGTAGATGGACATGAGAGGCATCAGCCACATCATGGTCTTGCTGGTGGCAGCGGCGGAGCCCTCCACCTTGTTCTGGCTCATGGAAATCTTGCTCAGCAGGAAGCTGAGGGCACCGGAGATGATGGGGATTAGGATCAGGCCGATCAAGGTCCAGGACACACCGCTGCTGAGCTGGCCGAAGGCACTGCTGGGCTGGGCGGTCAGGTCAATGTTCAGGAAATGATAATTGACGTTGACCCACCCCTCATGCTGGGCGATGAAGTCTGGGAATTGGCTGTTGATGATGTTGGCGATCTCGATCTGCTCATAGGCGGCGTTGGTGGTCAGCTCGATGCCGGCCCCCTGGATCAGCTCCTTGGCGGCCTCCACCACAGCCAAACCGGCTTCCCGGCCGCCGAAGTTCATGAAGTAGACGATTGGCTCCCGGATGATATAGTACAGGGCCAGCAGAATGGGGAAGGGAATGAAACTCCACAGGCATCCGCTCATGGGGCTGATGCCCTCCTCCATATAGAACCGCTGCATTTCCTCGTTCATCTTGGCCTGGTTATTGGCGTACTTCTTCCGGATCTCCTCGATCTTGCCGGACATCCGGCTCATCCGGACCATGCTCTTCTTGGATTTCATCTGGAAGGGCAGCAGGATCAGCTTGATCACCAGGGTGAAGAGGATGATGGCCACGCCATAGGAGCCTGTCAGATTATAGAACAGGCGCATCAGCGCGGCAAAGGGGACACAGATATAGTATCCGATGGTTGAGAACATAAATGCTTCCTCCAAAGTGAGATGGACCGGCGGGGTGGATGGGCCCCGCTCCGGCCGCTAGGGGACCGGGTCGTAGCCGCCCTTGTGAAACGGATTGCAGCGCAGGATGCGCTTAAAAGCCAGCCAGCCGCCCTTCAGAGCGCCATACTTTTCAATGGCCTCCAGCGCGTACTGGGAGCAGGTGGGAATGTAGTTGCAGCAGCGGGGCCGGTAGGGAGAGATGGCCACCTGATAAAACCGGATCAAAGCCTTCAAAATACGCTTCATGACGGTTCCTCCAGCATGTCCAATTTGCGGCAAAGCCGCAAAAAGGTGTCACACAGCTCCTGCCAGGAGGCAGTCACCGTTCTTCCCCGGGCCACCAGGATCACATCGTAGCCCTGGCGCAGCCGGCCCTGATGAAGGCGGTACACCTCCCGCAGACGGCGGCGGCAGCGGTTGCGGACCACCGCGTGGCCCAGCTTCACCGAGGCCGTCAGCCCCAGGCGGTTGTGGCCCAGCCGGTTCTTCCGGCAGTAGACCACCATACAGCCGCCCACCGCCGACGTCCCCTTCTGATACAGCCGCCGGAACTCATGATTTTCTTTCAGGGTCACCGCTCGCTTCATTTCAAACCCGCCTTGCAAAATTGGAACAGAAACTCGATGAGGGACGGAGGAATCCTTTCAAATTCCCGCCGTCCCTGAAGGCGTCTGTTCAAGTGTCTCCCGCGCTTCCGTTTCGATCAATAGGACAGGCGGGCGCGGCCCTTGGCGCGGCGACGGGCCAGGACCTTGCGGCCGTTGGCGGTAGCCATTCTCTTGCGGAAACCATGGACCTTCTGGCCATGCAGCTTCTTGGGCTGATAGGTACGCTTCGTTGCCATTTTTGAGACACCTCCTGTCAGAATTGCGAACGCCCTTTCAGGCGCCGCTTACTCGACATCTCTCCTTGCGGAAAGACGCAGTAAACATTTCAGCGTCCTGCGACGCAGAGAATAGTATACAGACTTTTTCAAAATGTGTCAAGAATAACTTGAAATTTCGTAAAAAAGGGGCCGTTTTTTGCTCCAGTCGGAGAAAAATCGAGAATCCCTTCAAAATCTGGTGGACGTGCCTCGATTTCACCTCTACATCTAGTTTTCCCTTTCCAGGGAAAAAATCATTCTTTATATTAGAATAAGTGTTGTAATCTTCTCGTCTTTTTGTTATACTGATACTATGCGATTTTGTCTATTTTTTACTAGAGAGAGGTGTTCTTTTTGAATTCCGTCGCCGACGTGTGGGACAACGTCCTTCAGCAACTGAAGGGCGAGCTATCGGAGACCACCATCGCCACCTGGTTCGACGAGCTGGAGGCGGTGGACATCCGGGGCAATACCTTTTTGCTCCACTGCTCCAACGACTTCAAGAAGGGATACATCGAATCCCTGTTTATGAAAAACATCAAGGCCTCCCTCCACGACATTTTCTCCACGGACTTTGAAGTGCAGATCCTGGACGACCAGGCCTTTGCGGAGTTCAACGGCGGGGAGACCCACCGCCAGAGTGACCGCTTTACCTCCGCGGAGTTCACCTTCGAGACCTTCGTGGTGGGTCCTTCCAACAAGCTGGCTTACGCGGCCTCCATGGCCGTGGCGGAGCATCCGGCCCAGAACTACAATCCCCTGCTGATCTATGGGGACTCCGGCCTGGGCAAGACCCATCTGCTGTACGCCATTGCCAATGTCATCCGCCGCAACGACCCCAAGGCCAAGATCGTCTATATCAAGGGTGACGATTTCATCAACGAATTCATCGAGCTGATTCGGGCCGGCCGGGGCAACGAATTCCGGGCCAAGTACCGGGAGGCGGATTTGCTGCTGGTGGACGACGTGCAGTTCGTGGCCGGCAAAGAGCAGGTCCAAAATGAGTTCTTCCACACCTTCAATACCCTCTACGAGTCCGGCAAGCAGATCGTGCTGACCTCGGACCGTCCCCCCTCTGAGATGACGCTGCTGGACGACCGGCTGCGGACCCGGTTCGAGTGGGGATTGCTGGCGGACGTGACACCGCCGGATTTTGAGACCCGCATCGCCATCATCAAAAACAAAGCGGCGCTGCTGGGCATGGAGCTGCCGGACAAGATCACCGTCTACATTGCCCAGAACGTCACCGCCAACGTGCGGCAACTGGAGGGCACCATCAATAAGATCCTGGCCTACAAGGACCTGCTGGGCAACGACACCAACGAGGAGACCGTCACCCGGGCCATTCAGGACATGCTGCGCCGCAGCAATGAGTACATCCCCACGCCGGAATCCATTCTGGAGTACATCTCCAAGTATTACAGCCTGGAGGAATCGGTCATCCGGGGCCAGCAGCGGATCCGCGACGCCGTGTCCGCCCGTCAGATCGCCATGTATCTGATCCGTTCCATGACCAATCTGAGCCTGGACGAGATCGGCAAGGTCTTCGACAACCGGGACCACTCCACCGTGCTGTATTCCATCCAGCAGATCGAGAAGAAAATGAAGAAGGACCCGGCCTTTGCCGAGACGGTGAAGGAGATCAAGACCAACATCAACTCCAAGCGGTAAGCTCGCGGTTTTCCAACATTTTTTGTGGAAAAGAAAAACTTCCCTGTGGAAAACTGTCGCATCAAACGGAGGGTGGAAAAGCCGTGCAATTTTTCCACGAAGGCCGTGGAGGCTGAAAGGCGCTGATTGCAAGCCCTTTCCCCTCTTTTCCACAGTTTTTTTGCCTACCGCTGCTTTTTCTAAAAAAATAATTCCTTTTCTTTTTGAAGAGGGCGGCCTCGCGCCGAAATCCCATGTATAGAGAGGAAGCGTCCATATGATGAAATTCTCCTGCGAAAAGGCCCTGCTGCAAAGCGCCATCGCCGTCACCAGCCGGGCCGTGGCGCAAAAGAGCTCCATCCCCGCCCTGGAGGGCCTGTTGCTGCGGGCCGGTACGGAGCTGACCATCTCCGGCTACAATTTGCAAACCGGTATCCGCACCCGGATTCCCGCCGACGTCACCGGCGAGGGCGAGCTGGTGCTCAACGCCCGCCTCTTTGGCGACATTATCCGCCGGATGCCCGACGACGTGGTCACCTTCTCCGCCGACGAGAAGCAGGTGGTCCATCTGAGTTGCGGCGACGCGGACTTCGACATTCTGGGCCTCTCCGCCGCCGATTACCCGGAGCTGCCGGTGGTGGAGGACGACTTCTCCGTGGCCATCCAGCAGCGGACCCTGCGGGCCATGATCGAGGAGACCGCCTTTGCCGTGTCCACCAATGAAAGCCGCCCCATCCACACCGGCGCCCTGTTCGAGATCACCGACAAGGGACTGACCATGGTGGCGGTGGACGGCTTCCGCCTGGCCATCCGCCGGGAGCCCCTGGAAAAAATTGACGGTGGTGCCTTCTCCTTCGTGGCGCCGGGCTCCGCTCTCAACGAAGTCAAGAGCATCTGCGGCGACACCGAGGATCTGGCCTCCGTGACCCTGGGCAAGAGCCACATCCTGTTTGAGGTGGGTGCCACGGAGCTGATCTGCCGCCGGCTGGAGGGCGAGTTCCTGGACTACAAGAACGCCATCCCAAGGAAAAATCCTATTACCGTCATCGCCGATACCAAGACCCTGATCGAGAGTATCGATCGTGTCTCCGTGGTGATCTCCGAGAAGCAGAAGAGCCCGGTCCGGTGCCTGTTCGAGCACGACAAGGTGATCCTGTCCGCCAAAACCGGTAACGGCGAGGCCAAGGACGTCTGCCGCATCAGCGGTGACGGCACGGGCCTGGAGATCGGCTTCAACAACCGTTATTTAATGGAGGCCCTGCGGTACGCCCCGGCGGACACCGTGAAGATCGAGCTGAACACCGGCGTGTCCCCGGCCATCATCGTTCCCACAGAGGGTGAGGAAAACTTCCTCTACATGGTGCTGCCGGTGCGCCTGAAGAGCGCGGAGTGAGACCATGAAGACCATTACGATTACCACGGAGTTCATCAAGCTCCAGGATCTGCTGAAATTTGCCAATCTGGTGGCCACTGGCGGCGAGGCCAAGGAGCGGGTCCAGGCCGGGGAGGTCACCGTAAACGGCGAGATCTGCACCATGCGGGGCAGGAAGATCCGCCCGGGGGATGACGTGTGCTTCCAGGGGGAGCACTACACGGTGGACTATGCGACTTGAGGGCCTGGAGCTGCGGGACTTTCGGAATTACCGGGCCCAAAGCGTGGACTTTGACCCGGACTGCAACGTGATCTTCGGGGAAAACGCCCAGGGCAAGACCAACCTGCTGGAGGCGGTGGCCTACCTCTCCTGCGGCAAATCCCCCCGGGCCAGGACGGACCGGGAGATGATCGCTTTCGGCGCCCCCTCTGCCCTGCTGGAGGCCCGGGTTTTCGCCCGGGAGCGGGAATTCCGGGTCCGGGCGGAGCTGTACCGGGACCGGCGGCGAAAGCTCTCCGTCAATCAGGTGCCCGCCAAAAACGGCGCTGCCCTCAGCCAGGTGTACCACACGGTGTTCTTCTGTCCGGAGGACCTGTTTTTGATCCGGGAGGGGGCCGCCGCCCGGCGCAGATTCATGGACACGGCACTGTGCCAGCTCCGTCCCCGATACGCCGCCGCCCTGACGGAGTACAACCGGGCCTACGACCACAAGACCCGCATCCTGCGGGACAGTGAGGAGCGGCCGGACCTGCTGGAGACGCTGCCGGAGTTCAATGAGCAGTTGGTCCGCTTCGGTGCCGTGCTGATCCACTACCGCCAGCAATTTTCCGCTGCGCTGAATGAATACGCCGCCAATCACCACCGGGAGTGCTCCGGCGGAAAAGAGGTTCTTTCCATTCAGTATCAGACCGTCTCCGCAGTCACGGACCCAGCGGCGGACATCGGCACGGTGACGGAGCAGTTGCGCCGGCACATGGAATCCCATCAGGCAGCCGAGCGGGCCTCCCGCCTGTGCCTGTCCGGGCCCCACAAGGACGATCTGGTGGTTTCCATCGATGGCCGGGAGGCCAAGAGCTTTGCCTCCCAGGGCCAGACCCGGACGGCGGCGCTGGCCATGAAGCTGGCGGAGCGGGAGATCTACAAAAACGCCACCGGAGAGTATCCGGTGCTGCTGCTGGACGACGTGCTCAGCGAGCTGGACCCCCGCCGGCAGGAGTTCGTATTGAACCGCATCGCCGGGGGCCAGGTGTTCATCACCTGCTGTGAGGACGACAGATTACCCGCCATGCTGGGCGGCAAGGTGCTGCACGTCCATGGTGGGTCGCTGGTGTGAGCAGGTGATGAACACGCGGCCGAGCGGAGCGATGGGAGCCGCGCGAGAGCGCGTTTTCGATCGCCGCGCCGCATTGCGGCGCATCACCTGCTGCGAGGGAAAGCGGCGAAATGCCGCCGGTGGCGAATGCAATGAGCCGCTTTCGAGGCAGCGGCACGATTGGCGGCCCAAAAAGGGCCGGGAATCGTCTGCCGCAACGGTGGACGACCGGCTGCCGGAGATGTTGGGCGGCAAGGTGCTGCACGTCCATGGCGGGTCGCTGGTTTGAGTGGAGACGGGGACTTTTTTTCACAAACTTCCTCACATTGTTGAAATCCGGAGGCCTTTCCGGGAAAGGAGACGGGATGTACCTTCATCTGGGACAAAACGAGATCGTGCCGGAGCAGCGTGTCATCGGCATTTTTGACCTGGACAAGTGCAGTTATGAAAAGCGCACCCGGGACTACCTGGCCGCCGCGGAAAAAGAAGGCGTGGTACTGGACGTGTCCGGCCAGCTCCCCCGCTCCTTTGTGGTCTGCGACCACCCCTACCACCGGCAGATCGTGTACCTGAGCCAGCTCTCCCCCGCCACGCTGCAAAAGCGGGCCGAGAGTCGGGAGCTGGAGCTGTAAGGAGGAAGCTATCCTGCGCCTTTTTGGGTTCCTTTATAACACGTTCCGCCTGGAACCGGCGGCGCTGGCTGTCCTGGTCCTTTGGGAATTTTGCAGTCTCTTTTTGAGAAAATAGCGAACCAGTTGAGATTGAGAATAAGGCAAGGAGAAACGGGCCGGAAATGGCTCCGGCCCGGCTCTTCTTGCCTTGTTACGGAAGGAGTATTTATGGAAGAAAACGAGATCCTGCGTTCCACGGCCGTGGACGCGGAAAACGAGTATGACGCCTCGGAGATCCAGGTGCTGGAGGGGCTGGAGGCGGTGCGCAAGCGCCCCGGTATGTATATCGGCTCCACCTCTACCTCGGGCCTGCACCACCTGGTCTATGAGATCGTGGACAACGCCATCGATGAGGCCCTAGCCGGCTACTGCACCGACATCCTGGTGCAGATCAACGAAGGCGACACCATCACCGTGGTGGACAATGGCCGCGGCATCCCCGTGGATATTCAGGCCCAGACCGGTAAGCCCGCCCTGGAGGTGGTGTATACCGTCCTCCACGCCGGCGGCAAGTTCGGCGGTGGCGGCTACAAGGTCTCCGGCGGCCTCCACGGCGTGGGCGCCAGCGTGGTCAATGCCCTCTCTGAGTGGCTGACCGTCCAGGTCCACCGGGATGGCCATGTCTACGAGATGAAGTTCTCCCGGGGCCATGTGACGCAGGAGATGACCGTGGTGGGCGAGACGGACCACACCGGCACCACCGTCACCTTTAAGCCAGATCCCGAGATGTTCGAGGACACGGTTTATAACTACGACACCCTCCATACCCGTATGCGGGAGGAGGCCTTCCTGAACGCGGGCCTTCGCATCCGCACCGTGGACAAGCGTCCCGGCCAGGAGCAAGAGGACAACATGTGCTTCGAGGGCGGTATCCGGGAGTTCGTCACCTGGCTCAACAAGAGCAAGGACGCCCTGCACCCGGATGTGATCTACATGTCCGGCATGAAGGACGACTCCATGGCGGAGGTGGCCCTCCAGTACAACGACGGCTATAACGAGACCATCCTCTCCTTCGCCAACAACGTCCACACCCCCGAGGGCGGCATGCACGAGGAGGGCTTCAAGCGGGCATTGACCAATGTGCTCAACGCCTACGGCCGCAAGATCAAACTGCTCAAGGACGACGAAAAGGTCTCCGGCGAGGACTGCCGGGAGGGCCTCACCTGCGTGATCTCCGTGAAGCTGACCGACGCCCAGTTTGAGGGCCAGACCAAGGCCAAGCTGGGCAACAGCGAGATCCGTACCCTGGTGAACAATATCGTCTCCGACAAGCTGGAGACCTTCCTGGAGGAGAATCCCCAGGTGGGCCGGATGATCCTGGACAAGGCCCTGACCGCCAACCGGGCCCGGGAGGCCGCCAAGAAGGCCCGGGAGTCCATCCGCCGCAAGACGGCGCTGGGCGGTGCCGCCATGCCGGACAAGCTGCGGGACTGCAATGAAAATAACCCGGAACTGACGGAAATCTATATCGTCGAGGGCGACTCCGCCGGCGGCTCCGCAACCCAGGGCCGGGACTCCCGGTTCCAGGCCATCCTGCCTCTGTGGGGCAAGATGCTGAATGTGGAGAAGGCCCGGGCCGACAAGGTCTACGGCAACGACAAGCTCCAGCCGGTCATCACGGCTCTCGGCGCCGGCATCGGCGACGAGTTCGACCTGAACAAGCTCCGCTATCACAAGGTCATCATCATGGCCGATGCCGATGTGGACGGCAGCCATATCCGTACCCTGCTGCTGACCTTTTTCTTCCGCTTTATGCGGCCCCTGCTGGAGCATGGCTACGTGTATTCCGCCGTGCCGCCCCTGTTCAAGCTGACCCGGGGCAAGACCACCCGCCTGGCCTTCTCCGAGGAGGAGCGGGACGCCATCTCCGCGGAGCTGCGAGGTGACAATCCCAATGCCAAGGTGGACATCTCCCGGTTCAAAGGCCTGGGCGAGATGAACCCCCATGAGCTGTGGGAGACCACCATGGACCCGGAGAAGCGGACGTTGCGCCGCATCACCCTGGACGACGCCGTCCAGGCCGACGAGACCTTCACCATCCTCATGGGCGAGAAGGTGGAGCCGAGAAAAGAGTTCATTGAGAAGAACGCCAAGTATGCGGTGAACCTGGACTACTGATCCAGCGGTCCCCCCCTTTCCGCCGGAACGGCGCATGAACATCAAAAACCTCTCAAAGGAGGAGCCTTTCATCTATGTCTAAAAAACCCCAGTATGATCCGGAGGAGATCCGGTATCCCGATCAGAAGATCGAGATCTCTCCCCTGGTTCCTGAAATGGAGAAATCCTATATTGAATACGCCATGAGCGTCATCGTGGGCCGGGCCCTGCCGGATGTGCGGGACGGCCTGAAGCCGGTGCACCGGCGCATCCTCTACGCCATGTACGAGGATAATCTGACCTATGACCACCCCTTCCGCAAGTGCGCCACCGCCGTGGGCGACGTGCTGGGCCGGTACCACCCCCACGGAGACGCCAGCGTCTACGACGCCCTGGTCCGTCTGGCCCAGGACTTCTCCATGCGCTATATGCTCATCGACGGCCACGGCAACTTTGGCTCTGTGGACGGCGACCCCCCGGCGGCCTACCGGTACACCGAGGCCCGTATGTCCCGCATCGCCGACGAGATGCTGCGGGACATCGACAAGGAGACCGTGGACTGGGACCCCAACTTCGACGAGACCCGGAAGGAGCCAAAAGTCCTGCCCTCCCGGTTTCCCAACCTGCTGGTCAACGGCTCTTCCGGCATCGCCGTGGGCATGGCCACCAATATCCCGCCCCACAACATGCGGGAGGTGATCGGCGCCTGCATCTGTGTGCTGGAGGACCCCAACGCCACCCTGGCAGACCTGATGCAGCACATCAAAGGACCTGACTTCCCCACGAAAGGCATCATCATGGGCCGCAGCGGCATCCGCTCCGCCTACGCCACCGGCCGGGGCCGCATCGTCATCCGGGCCCGCCACGAGTTTGAGGAGTTCGGCAAAGACCGCACCCGCATCGTCATCACCGAGATCCCCTACCAGGTCAACAAGCGCATGCTCATCAAGAACATGGCCGACCAGGTGGAGGACAAGCGGCTGGAAGGCATCTCCGACATCCGGGACGAGTCCGACCGCAACGGCATGCGGATCGTCATCGAGCTGAAGCGGGACGCCAACCCCCAGGTGGTGCTCAACCGCCTCTTTGCCCAGACCCAGCTCCAGACCTCTTTCGCCGTGAATATGCTGGCCCTGGTGGAGGTGGATGGCAAGCTGCAGCCCCGGATTTTGTCCCTGCGGCACATCCTGGACGAGTACATCGCCTACCAGGAGCAGGTCATCGTCCGCCGGACCCGGTACGACCTGAAAAAGGCCCGGGAGCGGGCCCATCTGCTGGAGGGCCTGCTGATCGCCCAGGACAACATCGACGAGGTCATCAAGATCATCCGCTCCAGCTACGACAACGCCAAGGAGAACCTGATGAGCCGTTTTGGGCTGGATGACATCCAGGCCCAGGCCATCTGCGAAATGCGGCTCATCGCCCTCCAGGGCCTGAACCGGGAGAAGCTGGAGAACGAGTACAAGGAGCTGGAGGCCAAAATCGACTGGTATGAGAAGGTCCTGGGCGACGAGTCCCTGGTCCGTCAGATCCTCAAGGAGGAGCTGACCGCCATCTCCGATAAGTACGGCGACGACCGCCTCACCGAGATCCAGGATGTGGAGGACGAGATCGACATCGAGGACCTGATCGAAGAGGAGGACTGTGTCTTCACCCTGACTGCCGCCGGGTATATCAAGCGGACCCCCGTCAGCGAGTACACCGCCCAGTCCAAGGGCGGCATGGGCAAGAAGGGCATCACCACCCGGGAGGAGGACTTCGTGGTGGACGTGTTCACTGCTTCCACCCACGACTATATCCTCTTCTTCACCGACACCGGCAAGGTCTACCGGAAGAAGGGCTACCAGATCCCCGAGTCCGGCAAGACCGCCAAGGGCACCAACATCATCAATATCCTCCAGGTGGAGCAGGGAGAGCGTGTCCAGGCCATGATCCACACCCGCAACATCGAGGATGAGGAGAACCGCTACCTGATGATGTTCACCCGCAACGGCACCGTGAAGCGGCTGCCGGTGGGGACGCTGAAGAATCTGCGCAACAACGGCATCCGGGCGCTCCGCCTGGACGAGGGGGACCGGCTGATCTCCGTCCGGGAGACCGACGGCACCCGCAAGGTTATCATTGCCACCCACGACGGACAGGCCATCTGCTTTGATGAAAACGATGTCCGGCCCATGGGCCGGGACGCCGTGGGCGTCCGGGGCATCCGGCTCCGGGAGGGCGACTACGTGGTGGGCGCCGCCCGGGCCAGAGCGGGCAAGACCGTGCTCTCCATTACGGAGAACGGCTACGGCAAGCGGACGCCGGTGGAGGAATACCGCATCACCAACCGTGGTGGATTGGGTATCCGCAACTATATGGTTACCGAGAAGACCGGCCCGGTGGTGGGCATCAAGGTGGTGGAAGGTAACGAGGACCTGCTGCTGGTGACCCAGGGCGGCATCCTGATCCGCACCCCGGTGGAGAATATCCGCTCCGCCGGCCGCTCCACCCAGGGCGTCATCGTCATGCGCTTCAAGGAGGAGGGCGACCGGGTGATCTCCATGGCTCTGACCGACCATGAGGAGCAGACGGCTGACGAGGAGGAAGCCGAAACGGCACCCGTTTCTCCCAATGAAACAACGGAACCCTCCGCGCCGGAGGCTCCGGTACAGGAGTAATTGTTGAAACGTTGAAAAAAGAGAGGGGAACCTGGTAACGGGTTCCCCTCATCAGGCTCGTCACACTTATTGGTTTTCCGCAGAACCTAAGCCTTCCCCGCCGGGGAAGGTGGCATTTGCGGAGCAAATGACGGATGAGGGGCCGACACGGAACCAGGAAGGAGAGGCGTTTATGTCAGAATCTTCCGACATGCGCGCCCGTGCCCGGCTGCTGCGCAAGAACGCCACAAAGGAAGAAAATCATCTCTGGTATGATTTTTTGCGGACCTACCCCATCCAGTTTCTCCGGCAAAGGCCGGTGGGGCCCTATATTGTGGATTTCTACTGCCACAAGGCAAAGCTGGCCATTGAACTGGACGGTTCCCAGCACTACGAGGGAGACGGTCCGCAATATGATGCGGCCAGGACCGCATATCTGGAGCAGCAGAAACACCTGCACGTCCTGCGCTTTTCCAATCTGGAAGTGGAACAAAATTTTGAAGGGGTCTGCACTGCCATCGATCAGTTCGTGCGGAAAGCGGTCCCCTCATCCGACTGGCCTTCGGCCAGCCACCTTCCCCCAGGGGAAGGCAATGATAGGAGTACCATGAAAACTGTTACCATCTACACCGACGGGGCCTGCTCCGGCAATCCCGGCCCCGGCGGCTGGGGCGCCATTTTGATGTACGGCCCCCATAAAAAAGAGCTCTCCGGCGGGGAGGCCTCCACTACCAACAACCGCATGGAGCTGACCGCCGTCATCTCCGCCCTGGAGCTTTTGAAGGAGCCCTGCGCCGTGGAGCTGTGGTCCGACTCCAAGTACGTGATCGACGCCCTGGACAAGGGCTGGGCCAAGGGCTGGCGGGCCAAGGGCTGGGTGAAATCCGACAAGAAGCCTGCCCTGAACCCGGACCTGTGGCAGCGGCTGCTGGAATTGTGCGAGGTCCACACCGTCCGCACCCACTGGGTCAAGGGCCACGCGGAGAACGAGTTCAACAACCGCTGTGACGAACTGGCGGTGCTGGAGAGCCGGAAGTATAAATAGGCTTTCGCGGCGTGGCCCTTGACCGCCCCAAAGGGGCGGCGGCGCGACGCGCCGTTCAGGCGTCCGGCAAAGCCGGACCCTGCCGCCGGGCGGATTTATTTCGCCCGCAGCGGGTCAAATGAAAAAGGGTTCCCATCCGGCTTGCCGGATGGGAAATCCACGCGGAGAATGAGTTCAACAACCGCTGCGACGAACTGGCAGTGCTGGAGAGCCGGAAGTACAAGTAAAAATAAATGGGGCCCCCACGGGAGCCCAGCGAAGCGGGTCCCGGGGGGAGAGGAGACCCAAGGAAGCGGGCGGCGTTTTCGCCGGAGGCGGAAACAAAGCGAAGCGGACTTTGGGGCGACGAAACCGCTGCGACGAACTGGCGGTGCTGGAGAGCCGAAAGTACAGATGACTTCCTCAATGTGACTGGAGATTTCGGCGGGGGGAAGAAATACCAGTAAAAAACTTTCGGAAAGTATGAAAAAGTAATCGTTTTCCTCTCAAACATTCACAAACTGTTCATATGATAAACATAATTCGGCCAAAATTATCCGGTATCTTATACTCAAGCAAAGGGTCCTCCCAAACCCGATGCGTTTTCTCCCTCCTAAAACACACACAGCAAAAAAGACCGCCACCGGCGGTCTTTTTTGTGTCCTTTTTTATTCGTCTCCCAGCAGGCCCTTGGCCAGATTGACGATAAAGTCCTGCACATTGGTGACGATGCCCCGGGCGGAGAGACTGCCCCGGTCGCTGAGCTTGTTGACGGCAAACTCCGAGATATCCACACAGTAGAAGTACACCTGGCGGATGGTGCCGTCCGGCAGGACCCGGAAAGAGGGGGTCATATTGCCGGTGGCGATGGTGTGGAGGGCGGTGGCCATGCAGATCACCGTGGTGGCGTCCCGGACCTGGGCGCGCATGGCGTCCTGGGCGTCGTAGACGCTGGGGATCACCGGCGGCAGGGGCCCGTCGTCCCGGATGGACCCGGCCAGTACATAGGGTACCCCGCAGGCCTCACAGGCCAGGATAATGCCGTCTTGAATGTGTTCCTCCCTCAAAAAGGCAGGGATGGAGCCGTGGAACCGGACCCGGTTGATGGTATCCAGGTGGTTGTAGTGACCCAGAGGCTGGCTTTCCTGGGTGTAGATATTCTGGCCCAGGGCGGTGGAGCGGTAGGCGGCCTCCAGGTCGTGGGTGGCCAGGGCGTTGCCCGCCAGGAGGGCCTGGACATAGCCGTTTCGGATCAGCCGGGCGAAGGCGTTTCTGGCATCGTGGTCAAAGGCAAAGGCCGGACCCAGCACCCAGACCACCTTGCCGTGGTCCTTCTCGTGGCGCAGCAGTTGGTACAGCTCGTCGTAGTCCCGGGAGAAGGCGGTCTCCCGGGAGCGGCCCTGGCGGAAGGCAAACAGGTCCTTCTCCCCTGTCCGTCGCTCGCCGAAGCCGTCGGGATGGACCAGGATGCCCTCCTCTCCCCGCTCCGTGCGGCCGACGGCCACCAGGTCCCCCTTCTTCAGGCGGCGGAATTCCCGGATGTCGAAGCGGCCCGCCTGCCAGACCGCCACGCAGTCCATCCGGCTCTCCTCCGCCAGATGCCACTGCCCCTCCACTTTGAAATACTCCGGGAAGATGCTCATGGCGTGATAGCCCTCCGGGGCCACGCCGTCAGCAGGGGCGGGAATCAGGCGGACATCCGGCGCCGCTGTGAGCGCAGGGGTGGAAAAGTCCGGCGGGGTATAGGGGCGCAGTTGGAACGACATAGGGGATACCTCCTCTCAAATCTGCCGGGCCGGGCCCGAAAAAAGAAAAGCGCCTGGGGGACAGCTCCTTCCAACACCTGCGGAGCAGTCTTCCAGACACATCGGCCTCCCCATCCGGTGACGGGGAGCGGTTATTCTGTTTTTTAGCATACCAGATACCGGAAGAAGAATCAACCCCCCTTCTCCCCGCTTCGTCTTGTAAATCCATGGCGGGCGGTGTAAAATAAGCCCCAGAATCAGATTCGTTTCCACAAGGAGGTTTTGTATATGAGAGATGGTTTTGTCACCGTAGCCGCCGGTACGCCGAAAATCCGGGTGGCCGACTGCCGCTACAATGCCGAGCAGATCTTTACCCTCATGCGGGAGGCCGACAAGCAGGGGGTCAAAGTGCTGGCCCTGCCGGAGCTGTGCCTGACCGGCTATACCTGCGGCGACCTGTTTTTGCAGGAGACGCTGCTAAGCGGCGCCGAGGAGGGCCTGCAGACCATCCTGGAGGCCACCAAAAATCTGGACATGGTGACGGCTCTGGGCCTACCGGTCCGGGATAAATGGAACAACAAACTGTATAATTGTGCCGCAGTTATACACAAAGGAGAGATTTTGGGCCTGGTGCCCAAGACCTATCTGCCCAATTACGGAGAATTTTACGAGCAGCGGTGGTTCACGCCCTCCGGCGGTTTTGGCGGTGTGGACCACAATGTGACCCTCTGCGGCCAGGAGGTCAATCTCAGCCGCAATGGGATCTTTGCCTGCACCGGCAAGGAGAATCTGGTGATCGGCGTGGAGATCTGCGAGGACCTGTGGGCGCCGGAGCCTCCCTCCGCCGTCCTGGCAAAGCAGGGTGCCACCATCATATTGAATCTGTCCGCCTCCAACGAGACCGTAGGCAAAGCCGCTTACCGGCGGTCCCTGGTGACCGGCCAGTCCGGCCGGCTGGTGTGTGGCTACGTGTACGCCGACGCCGGCGAGGGGGAGTCCACCACCGACCTGGTGTTCGTGGGCCACAACATGATCGCCGAGAACGGTACCCTGCTCTCCGAGCGCCGCTTTGCCACGGGCCTGACCATCAGCGAGATCGATGTGGATAAGCTGGTGGCAGAGCGCCGCCGGATGAACACCTATACCTCTCCGGAAAAAGAGCCGGAACTCTGGCGGATCTTTTTTGACATGGACCTGGCGAAGACCCGGCTCACCCGCCATGTCTCCCCCACCCCCTTCGTACCGGAGGACGCGGAGAGCCGTGAGGCGCGGTGCAGCGAGATTCTCTGTATCGCCGCCCTGGGATTGAAGAAGCGGCTGGAGCACACCAGGGCTAAAACTGCCGTGGTGGGCCTTTCCGGCGGCCTGGATTCCACCCTGGCGGTGCTGATCACGGCCCTGGCCATGCAGATGCTGGACCGGCCCTCTTCCGACATCATCGCCGTCACCATGCCCTGCTTCGGCACCACGGACCGGACCAAGTCCAACGCGGTGTTGCTGGCGGAGCGGCTGGGGGCCACGCTGCGGACGGTGGACATTTCAAACAGCGTCCGCAGCCACTTCCGGGATATCGGCCACGACCCGGAGGACCACTCCGTCACCTATGAGAACGCCCAGGCCCGGGAGCGGACCCAGGTACTCATGGACATCGCCAACGCCACCGGGGGTCTCGTCATCGGCACCGGGGACCTGAGCGAGCTGGCATTGGGCTGGTGCACCTACAACGGCGATCACATGAGCAACTACGCTGTCAACGCCGGCATCCCCAAGACCCTGGTGCGGCATCTGGTCAGCTTTATCTCCGACGACAAGGAGTCCGAGGACCCCAAGCTCTCCACGGTGCTGACGGACATTCTGGACACGCCGGTGTCCCCGGAGCTGCTGCCCGCCGTCCAGGGGGAGATCAGCCAGAAAACGGAGGACCTGGTGGGCCCCTACGAGCTCCACGACTTCTTCCTGTACTACGCCATCCGCTGGGGCTTTGGGCCCCGAAAGGTGCTGCGGCTGGCGGAGCAGGCCTTTGCCGGGAAGTACGACCGGCCGGTGCTGCTGAAGTGGCTGCGGAGCTTCTACCGCCGGTTCTTCTCCCAGCAGTTCAAGCGTTCCTGCCTGGCCGACGGCCCCAAGGTGGGCTCCGTGGCCCTGTCGCCTCGCGGCGACTGGCGGATGCCGTCTGACGCATGCGCGGCCTTGTGGCAGGAGGAGCTGGAGGGTCTGGATTAAGCAGGCACGCTTTCCCGCCAGTCGCCATACCGGGGTCCCCGCAAAATCGAAGATTTTGTGGGGAAAGGAGGCGCAAGGGAGCGGGCGGAGTTTTTGCCGGAGGCGGAAACGGAGAAAAGCGGACTTTGCGCCGATGCGGCGGATGCCCAGCGACGCGGTGGCGGCGCTGTGGCAGGAGGAGCTGGAGGGTCTGGACTGAAAAAAGGGCCTTGCCCACCGGCGGTTCCAAAAAACAAAGTGTTTGTGGAAAACCGATGTGCTTATTCAATTTTTAAATAGAAGAAAAAACTGGAGACGGCTGATGCCGTCTCCAGTTTTTCAGTGATCGGGGAAATTATTTCAGATTCTCCACCCGCAGGCAGCGCATGGCGTTGAGAATCGCCAGGAAGGCCACGCCCACGTCGGCAAACACCGCCTCCCACATGGTGGCTACGCCGAAGGCGCCCAGCAGCAGCACCAGACCCTTGACGCCCAGGGCAAAGACGATATTCTGCCGGACAATCCGCAACGTCTTCCGGGAGATCTGCATGGCCAGAGCGATCTTGGAGGGCTTGTCGTCCATCAGAACGATGTCCGCCGCCTCGATGGCGGCGTCGGAGCCCAAGGCGCCCATGGCGATGCCGATGTCCGCCCGGCTCAGCACCGGGGCGTCGTTGATGCCGTCGCCCACAAAGGCCAGGGCGCCGGTCCGGTCCTTCCGCTCCAGCAGGGATTCCACATAGTCCACCTTGTCGGCGGGCAGCAGTTGGGCGTGATACTCGTCCACCCCCAGGTCCTTTGCCACGGAGGCGGCCACCGCCTCAGCATCCCCGGTCAGCATGACCGTCTTCTTCACGCCGCTGGCCTTCAGTTGGGCGATGGCGGCCTTGGCGTCCTCCTTGGGCAGGTCCGCGATGACGATGTGTCCGGCGTAGCGGCCTTTCACTGTCACATGGATGACCGTGCCCGGCAGATGGCAGTCGTGCCAGACCACGCTCTGCCGCTCCATAAGCCGGGTATTGCCCACGCAGACCTCGCCGCCGTCCACTGTGGCCCGGACGCCGTGGCCGGCGATCTCCTCCACGTCCCGGACCCGGGCCACGTCAATGGGCAGGCCATAGGCGGCCTTCAATGACAGGGAGATGGGGTGGTCGGACCAGTGTTCCGCCAGGGCAGCCTGCTCCAGGAGCTCCTGTTCCGTAAAGCCCTCCGCCGGGTGGATGGCGGTAACGGAGAAGACGCCCCGGGTCAGGGTGCCGGTCTTGTCGAAGACCACCGTGTCTGTCTTGGCCAGGGTCTCCAGATAGTTGCCGCCCTTGACCAGAATGCCGCACTTGCTGGCGCCGCCGATACCACCGAAGAAGCTCAGGGGCACGGAGATCACCAGGGCACAGGGGCAGGAGATCACCAGGAAGATCAGCGCCCGGTGGAGCCAGCCGCTCCACACAGTGCCCGCCAGGAAGCCCGGCAGGTGCTCCGCCGGAATCAGGGCCAGGGCCAGTGTCGGCAGCAGGAACAGCGCCAGGGCGGCGATCACCACACAGGGGGTGTAGTACCGGGCAAAGCGGGTGATGAAGGCCTCGCTGGAGGATTTCTTCTCGCTGGCGTTTTCCACCAGGTCCAGGATCTTGGACACGGTGGACTCCTCACAGGCCTTGGTCACCCGGACCCGCAGCACGCCGCTTAAGTTCACGCAGCCGCTGATGATGGCCTCGCCGGGCCCCACGTCCCGGGGGGCGGACTCGCCGGTCAGAGCGGCGGTGTCCAGGGAGGAGGCCCCCTCCACCACCGTGCCGTCGATGGGTACCTTCTCCCCAGGCTGCACCACGATGATGGAGCCGATGTCCACCTCATCCGGATCCACCTGTTCCAGTTTGCCGTCCCGCTCTACATTGGCGTAATCGGGCCGGATGTCCATGAGGGCGGCGATGGAGCGGCGGGATTTTCCGACCGCAACGCTCTGAAACAGCTCGCCTATCTGGTAGAGTATCATAACGGCGCCGCCTTCGTCGTACTCGCCGATGACCATAGCGCCGATCGAAGCTATACACATCAGGAAGTTCTCGTCAAACACCTGACCGTGCGCGATGTTCCGGATAGCTTTCCACAGGATATCCCAGCCTATCACGAGATAAGCGGCGGTGAATATCCCCAGATGAATGAATCCCAGCAGGCTGAATCTGTCGTCCGTCGGGAAAATATGCTCTACTGCAAAACCGATCGCCCAGATCGCTCCGGCGGCGATTATGCGTATCAGCATTTTTTTCTGCTTTTTAGTCATACAATCACCCTTTCCAAATGAAATGCTTAAATGTAAATTTCACAATCATCTTCAACCTTTTTACAGTTCTTTAAAACATCCTGCATAACAGCCTTTACATCTGCACCATCTTCAAATTCCACATTCATTTTAAGTGTCATAAAATTAACTACTGCGTCTTTAACTCCAGCAGTCTTTTTTGCTGCTTCTTCCATCTTGTTAGCACAGTTAGCACAATCAACCTCAATTTTGTAAGTCTTCTTCATAATAATCCTCCTTGTTTTGCGAAGCAAAATCCGAATCCACTGATG
>URXS01000007.1 GCA_900551885.1 uncultured Oscillibacter sp. | reverse complement strand
CGACATGGTGGGCCACACCGGCGTGTTTGACGCCGCTGTGAAGGCCGCCGCGCAGGGAAAGGCGGTGCCGCAGTCCGCCGCCGTCACACCCTCCCGCAGCCGGCTGGTCCATTCCGTCTCCGCAGCCTGACACAAGGCCTCCAGCAGGGCCGTCTCTGCCTCACCGGCGCCGGACACTGTCCGGGCCAGCTCCAGGATCGTCTCAAGCATCTCTCATCGCCGCCCCTCTCTCATTTCTCCCGGGGCGAGGCCTGTCGGCCCCACCCCGGGGCATTTTCAAGCTCAGACCGTCAGCACTTTGCTGGCACCGTCAAAGAGCTTGGCAAAGCCGGAGATGGAGGTGATGGCCGCCCGCTCCAACTGGCGGTCAATCAGCTTGTCGTACTCCACCGTCACCTCACTGCCGCAGATCTGCTCCAAGGCGTAGTTTTTGTCCAGGCCGATTAGGGTACCGGTGGGACAGGCGGTGGTCCGCAGGAGCTTGGCACCCAGGGGTGTGGTCAACGTACCGGTACCCTGGAAGTTCAAACCCGTCAGGGGGTTCTGGAACTCGCTCATCCTCAGCATGGCCAGCATCACGTCCCCGGACACCAGCATGGTGTTCATGGTGTAGGGGTCGAACTGGCTCCAGAAGTCCAGAAGTCCCTCATAGGTCAGGGTCCCGGCGTCACCGGAAATGGTGCCGTCTCCCACGGTGAAGGTTTCAGCGGCATTGTTGTTGCCGTCGCCCTTCATGATGACGTCCACCGCGTCCTGGACGTGCATCCGGCCAATGTAGGCGCCGATCTGGCGCAGCGTCACGGAGAACAGGTCCAGCCGCTGGAACCGGATGGCCTCATAGGAGGCCACCAGCATGCGGCCCCGCTTGTGCAGGCGCACCAGATTTTCCTGGGTGCGGACGCTGGTCTCGGGGATCTGGGCGCCCTCCTCCACCCGCTTGAGCTCCTTTTCGCTCTCCGTGGGCACGGAGGTGATGGAGCGGTAATCCATGCCGTCAAAACGGGTGACGGTGGCGGTGATGGCGGGGAGAATGCTCTCCTCCTCCAGTCCCTGGCGCACCACCCGGGAGACGAACTCCGGGAACAGCACGGAGGAATCCGCGGTGTGGAAGAACTTCTCCACACAGTCGGACCCGGCGCCCTTCACCCGGATGTCGAAGCGCTTGAGCTGGCGCTGGAAAGCGTCCATCCCCTCCAAGGGCGTGCCCCGGTACTGCTCGCTGGGGTCCAGCTCCTCCAGGGTCTGGGAGAAGGTGCGGCCGCTGCGGCCGTACATTCCCTTCTCCAGTCGGATGTTTTCATAGTGATAAGCCATGTTTCCTCTCCTCCTTACAGTGCGAAGGTCACGGTCTGGGCGGATGTATCCACATCCACCACCAGAAACTCCCGTCCGCTCTCGGACGATTTGACGCCACCGGCGCCGTCAGCGGCCAGTCCGCTCCAGCCCAGAGCGGGGGCCCCGCCGGTGTATCCGGCGGTCACCATGCCGCCCAAAGCCACAGAGCAGGCGTCGCCGCCCCGGCTCACCGACAGCACCATGCCGCAGAAGTCCTCGCCGTCATTACAGGCGGCCACCGTGCCATTTTCACTGATTTTTACAAACTCACCTTCCGCCGCCTCTGCGCAGGCGAAGGTGGCGGCCCACTGGCCGATTCCCTCATAAGAAAGCTTCATCTGCAACCTCTCCTTTTCTCTCCGTCGTCACACCAGAAATACTGTTTCATCCTCCGCCGGCCCGGCGACAACGCCCCGCAACTGCGGCTGAGGCGGAAAACGCCTGGCCGTCTGGCGCTCATAGGCGCTTTTCAGCTCCAGCAGCTCCGGCTCCTCCAGCTTTTCCACCACCCCGGTCCAAACCTCGCCGGGCACACTTTCGTCGGCCAGCATGGCCAGGCGGGCCACCTCCCGGCGTAAGGCCTTCATGTACCGGCGGCCCAGGGCCGCCTCCCGCTCCAGGGCGATCTGCTCCCGGTCCTTGGAGCCGTACTTTTTCAGCACCCCGGCGTCCCTCTGAGCCGGCACCGCCACGAAGGACCACTCATAGGCGTCGGTGGGCTGCCGCAATTCCGTGAAGCACAGCCGGCCATCGTAGACCTCCCCCTTCACATGGTGGCAAGTCCCGGCGGGCGCGCCGCAGACAGAGCACACGCTCTCCGCCACACTGCATCCCACGCTGACCTCCTTTTTGATGCCTCCCTCGATCTCAGCGATCAGCTCCGCGTTCCCCTGGGTCCGCAGCAGATACGCCCAGCCTTTGAGATAGCAGTAGCCGTCTCCGGCAGCGGTGACCCGCCCCGGCTCCGCCACTACCTCCGTGCGGTAGATACGGGCCGTCTGGCCCTTGGCGGACCACTGATGGTCAAAGATCCCGCTTTTGCCCAGGAACAGCTCCCCCAGCCGCTTCAGGCCCTCGGTCTCGAACCGCTCATAGTCCCGGTCCACCTCATTGTCACACAGCCGCACTGCAAAGGCGTATACCTGCTCCGCCTCCAGCGGCGTCTTGGCATACTGATTGATGTACGCCAGCTCCTCCGCGGCCGGGGTCCCGGCCGCCTGCTCGCTCCGCTCCTTCTGGATCTCCAAGCTCACTCCCCGCTTCCGTCATGAATTTCCGGTCTTTCCCCGTCCGGGGAGGCCGTCCGCGCCACATCCTCCGCGGCGTCGTTTTCCAGCCGCAGCTTCCGGGCCTGCTGGCGGTAGAGGTCCGCCCTGGCCTCCTCCACCTGGTCCTGGAGATTGATGTCATCCCAGACCACCTGGAAGCCGCAGCCGTACCCGTGCATCCGCAGCCACAGCCGGCAGATCCGCTCCACCACCGGGGTCAGTGTCCGCCGGATGGCGGTGATCTCCGTGGTCAGCAGGTCCGCCTGCTGGGAGCTCATCCGCTCGGTGGAACTCCAACTGAGGCCCAGCATGAAGGGCGGGATGGCGGTCTTGGCCACCACCTGCTCCAGGATCTGCCGCACCGGCACCTCGCTGTCCAGGACCAATCCGTCGCTGCCGATGACCCGGATGTCCACGTCGCCCACCGCCACGAAGTCCCGGACGCTGCCGCTGCGGGTCTCCTGCATGGCCCGGGACCACTCACCGGCCAGTTGCTGGCTCCGCTCCGCCGCCTGTCCGCCCTCGCAGTTTCTGCAGGTGACGGCGTAGCGCACATTGCCGCACCGCTCCCAGTTAACACCGATGGTGTGGTAGATTTTCATCAATATATCGGTCAAAAAGGGCAATGAACGCAGCAGTGACACGCCGTAAGGGCTATCCGCCTCCGGGTTAAACGGAGTGAACAGCAGCAGGTCCTGACAGGGCAGTGGCCCCATCTTCCCCCGCTCGTCCGGGCCGCAGATGGTAAAGTCCATGGGGTTGTCCCCCTCCCGGATCTCGATGTCCTCCACTCTGCCGCACAGCAGCGCCGCGATCTCCCGGTTCCCCGCCGCCGGCAAAATCTCGCCAATGGCCCGGCCGCAGGTCAATAGGGAATCCGTGTACCCGTCCAGAAAGGCATTGATGCCAAACTGTCCCCGCCCCACCGGCACAGTCCTGAGAAACTCCGCCAGAGCCCGTTCCGCCGCCGGGTCCGTACAGGAGGCGGTGACACCGCCGGTCATCCGGATCAGCTTGTAGATGGCGGCATCCACCACAGGTACCGCCTCCCGTACCGCCCGGTACAGCCGGGTCTCCCCACTGCGCAGGGCGGCGTAGCTACCCAGCTCACCGAAAGGGTGCCGTCCGGTCTCCCGGAGCTGGACCGCTGCCGCAGCCGCCGTCTCCTTCCGCTTTTGAAACCACTTCAATCTTCCGTTCCCTCCCATGCCCCTCCCCCTTCCGGGCAGGGGCGCTTTTCTACAGGGCCCGCCGCTCCACGCAGGTGGCCGCGAACCCCGCCTGTTCCTCCGCCACCACGTCCATGGCGAAGTAGCGCATCTCGTCCATAGCGTGGTCGTGCTCCTTCCTGGGGGCGTCCCGGTCTCCCTTGTCATCCCAGCAGTACAGCTCCATCTCCCGCAGCAGATCGGTGCAGTTGTCGCAGATCACCAGCCGCCCCGCCTTCAGCAGGTCCGCCGTCACCCGGACGCCGTCGCAGACGTCGTTCCGGGCCTTGACCACCTGGAATCCGGCCCGCCGCAGGGCCAGGATGAAGCTGGCCGCCGAGGGGTCCGCGATGACCCGCTGGACAGTCCGGTCCCCCGCCAGACGCCGCAGGTCCTCCACATATTCCGCGTCGGTTTTCTGCTGCCCGGTGCGGTGGGAGTCATAGTAATACTCCGCCACCCGGTACCAAATGCCGCCCTTCCGGCCCCAAAGGCCAAAGGAGGCGGGGTTGGAGGTGCCGTAGTCCACCGACACCCGCCAGATCTCGAAGGGTCCCTCCGGCGCCGGCGGACAGCGGCTGCGGTCAAAGAAGTCGTACACCAGTCCCTGGGCGGCGGTCCACTCCCCCAGTACGAACCGCCGGTAGAACACCCCGGAGTAGGCACGGCGGTACCGGGCCCGGATCCGGGGCGTCAGGGCTGGGTTGTCCTCCATGGTAAAGTGGAGGTACAGCGCCCGTCGCTGCCGGGCCTTCAGAATCCACTCCTGGTAAAACCAGTGCTGCGGCCCCTCCGGATTGCAGTTGAACCACAGCCGGCTGCCCGGCACACTGCACCGGGCACAGGCCTGCTCCACAAAGCTGCGGGGCATCAGGGCCGTCTCGTCCAGCAGCACACCTGCCAGGGTGCTACCCTGGATCAACGCCGCGCTGGACTCATCCCGTCCGCCGAAGAGCAGGAAGCGGTTTTCCCGCCTCCCGGTCCGCACTGTCAGCAAATTCTCCGACCGCGTCTCCCGCACCGTCATCCCCAGTCCTCTGAGATAGGGCACCAGTTCCTGCAGAAGATTGCGCCGCAGAGCGGAGATGGTCTTGCCGCACAGGCCGAACTGCCGGCCATCGAAGCAGCTCTGGGCCCACAGGAAAAAGGACAGTCCCATGGAAAAAGTCTTGCCGCTGCGGACAGCACCGTCGCAGATGATGGCCTCCCACTCCTGCCGCCGCCACCAAGTCAGTACCTTTTTCTGTTTAGGGGAAAACCGCATGATCTCAGCCGTCCTCCCACCCCCCGTCCTCGGCAGCCTCCACCAGGGCACGGCACAGAGCCTCAGCGCCCTGTCCGCCGCCATCCAAAAGTCCCCACAGGGTCTCTAAAGCCCGGACCCGGTCCACCAGTTTGACCTCCACGCCGCCCTTGTCGGTTACCCGGAACTCCGCAACGGCAGACAGATCCAGTGCTTCCAAGTCTGCGTCTCTCTGGCCCAGCGCCAGGCGCACCGCGTCGTTGGCCCGGCCGAAGGCGAGCTGGGCTAGCCTCCGCAGCACATCCTCCCGCCGGATCTGAGCCGCCGCGTCTGTGCGCATCCGTTCCAGTCTGGCCTGAACGTCGCCGCTGGACAGCAGGGCAAAACCGTCCTTTCGTCCTGCCTCCACTGCGGCCCGCTCCGGGTCCATGGTCCGGAGATACGCCCGGCAAAAGCCGCTCTCTCTTCCTCGCTTCTCCACGCCTCTTCTCCCTTCGTCCCTGTCTCACACCCATGGCCGCCATCTCCCAAAAGTTGCACACCGCCGTGCAACAGGGAAAAAATTTTTTTAAAAAACAGCATGCCCGCGGGTCTCCCCGCGGGCATACTGTTGTCATTTCAATTATGTATTGTATATATAGCTGCTTCCTTTTTCAGGTCCCATTGCTTCCCAATGCCCGTTCCAAAAGGGCCTTGGCAGCCCCGACATTGCGAACGCAGTAGAATACCATCCCCTGGGCATCACTCTGGGATCCCTGGCCTTTCACATCGATCTTGGGGTGGCAGGCCCTCCATCGAAGCTGACTGTCTCCCTCCTGGAAAATGCAGCTTCCCAGCATCAAACACCCCTCCGGCGCCCGGCCGCCAGCCACCTGAAACCCGTCGATGTCGCCCAGCTCCATACTGTAAAGGCTCTTATCCCGGGTCATCAAGATGACCCGCTGGTTGGTGATCCAATACCGCTGCTGCTTCAGGCTCCACCGCTCGATGAGGGGTGAGCCCATAATCAACACCGCCGTCAGCGCCACCAGTCCAATAAATCCCACGCTGGGCGTCTCCCGGCTGGGAATATATACCACCAGCAATCCTACGGCTAGGACTGCTGTGGCGATCCACTTCACCAGGATCGTCGTCCGGTCAGCGTCATCCAAAAGGGGAAATCTGACAGGTTCTCCCTGCCAGCGCACTTTTTCACCATCCCGCAAGGATTCTCTCAGGACCGCTTCCATCTGCTTTCGCTCCCTCCCCACAGTTTTCTTTATTTGGCATTATACCGGAAAAAATTGTTCAGGTGCCGGAAAGGACCGGCTCTTTTGCGTTAAACTCCTGCCAAAATGCTAAAGGTGTGTGCGTGCTTTTTGTTAAGTTTTTTAGCAGAATTTTAACTCTTTTTCTGCTATGATAGATGCCGTAAAAGCATGCCCCGCTTCTGAGGCTCGGTGGCAAAGGAGGCAAACCCCTTTTGAAATCTAAAAAATCCCTTTCGGTGCGGCTGTTTCCCTTCTCCTGGCGGGATCTGCTGATCACGGCTGGCATTCTGGTATGCGCTCTGGCCCTGTGCATTCTGCTGCAAATGGGAGACACCAGCGATGGCTTTGCCTCCCCCATCTTCGTGCTGGCAGTGCTGTTGGTCTCCCGCCTGACCAACGGCTATCTCTATGGGCTCATCGCCTCGGTGACCGGCGTGGTCTGTGTGAACTATGTGTTCACTTCCCCCTATTGGGCATTCAATTTCACACTCTCCGGCTACCCGTTGACTTTTTTGACCTTTCTGGCGGTGTCGGTGATCACCAGTACTCTGACCACACAGATCAAGCAGCAGGAGCGACTGCGCCTGGAGAGCGAGAAGGAGAAAATGCGGGCCAATCTGCTGCGCTCCGTGTCCCACGACATCCGCACGCCCCTGACCTCCATCATGGGGGCCACCTCCACCCTGCTGGAGAATCCGGATCTGTCGCCGGAGGAGCAGCGAACGCTGCTGGAGGACGCCCGGGACGACGCCCAGTGGCTGATCCGTGTGGTGGAAAATTTGCTCTCCATCACCCGCATGGGAGATGCCCAGGCCCGCATCACCAAGCAGCCGGAGGCGGCGGAGGAGGTACTGGACGGTGCAGTGCGGAAATTCCGCAAGCGGTTCCCCTCCATAGCAGTAGAGGTCCGGGCGCCGGAGGAGCTGTTGATGGTACCCATGGACCCCATTCTGGTGGAACAAGTGTTGTCCAACCTGCTGGAGAACGCCGCACTTCACGGGGTCAACACCTCGCATATCACCCTCTCCGTCCAGGCCGACGGGGAGTATGCCCGTTTTTCCGTGCGGGACGATGGAGGCGGCATCCCCGCCAAGGTCCTGCCCACGCTGTTTGACGGCAGCCTCAAGCACAGTGAGACCGGCACCGGCGACGGTAAGCGGAACATGGGTCTGGGGCTTTCCGTGTGTCTGGCCATTGTCCGGGCCCACGGCGGCACCATGGAGGCAAAAAATCTATCGGCAGGCGCGGAATTTTCCTTCTGTCTGCCCCTTTCCTAAGGAGGAATCCTATGAATATCCGTGAAAAAATTTTGGTGATTGAAGATGAGAAGAGCATTTCTCACTTCATCTCCACCGTACTGAACTCCAACGGCTATGAAGCCATGCAGGCCCGTTCCGGGACGGAAGCGTTGTCTATGATCTCCTCCCATTGCCCGGACCTGATCATTCTGGACCTGGGTCTGCCGGACATGGACGGTTTGGACATTTTGCGACAACTTCGGAGCTGGTCCAGTCTGCCGGTGGTGGTGGTCTCCGCCCGGTCTCATGAGCGTGACAAGGTGGACGCCCTGGACCTGGGGGCCGACGACTATCTGACCAAGCCCTTCGGCACGGACGAGCTGCTGGCCCGGGTCCGTACCGCCATCCGTCACACCCGCACCGCCTCTGGCAACGATGAGATTGCCCGCAATGGCACCTACTCCGTGGGAGATCTGGTCATTGATTACAATAAACACCAGGTCCTGGTACGGGGAGAGAATGTCCATCTGACCCTCAGTGAGTTCCGAATCGTGGCGCTTCTGGGCAAATACGCCGGTAAAGTCCTTACATACGATTTTATTATTAAGGAATTGTGGGGTCCCCGGGCCAGTGGAGATAACCAAATCCTCCGGGTCAACATGGCCAACATCCGCCGCAAGATCGAAAAAAACCCTGCCGAACCGGAGTATCTGTTCACGGAAGTGGGCGTGGGCTACCGCATGGCGGAGGGCGAGTAAATTCTTCCGTGCTGACTGAAATGACTTCTTTGTCCGCCGCACAGGCTGTGCGGCGGCTCTTTTTTGTAAAATTAACTACATCTTAACGAGCAAATTGATATTTATTATAAAATCTGAATCTATTTGAATATTTTTTTAACGTCCACACCCTCAAAAATCTGCTATCTTATAGGCGTGGGAAAAGGGGGCGAAACGAGACGTCCCCTGAAAACACAATGTGTAAAAGGAGTGTGTGTTTATGGCAACATTTGTCCTGGGCCTCGTGATCCTGTTCGTGGGCGCCGCCATTTACGGCAAGTTCTGCGAAAAGGTCTTCGGCCCCGACGACCGGGAGACCCCCGCCTACTCCAAGCAGGACGGCGTGGACTACGTCCCCATGAGAGGCTGGAAGAACGGCCTGATCAACCTGCTGAACATCGCCGGCACCGGCCCCATCATCGGGCCCATCCAGGGCATCCTCTTCGGGCCCATCGCGTTCATCACCATCCCCATCGGCAACGTCATCGGCGGCGCTATGCACGACTATTTCTCCGGCATGATCTGCCTGCGTGACGGCGGCTCCCAGATGCCCGACATGATCCGCAAGTACTCCAACAAGGGTATTTTTGGTATCTATCAGGTGTTCCTGAGCCTGCTGCTGCTGTTGGTGGGCGCTGTGTTCATCTACACCCCCGGCGACATTGCCGCCACTCAGGTGTTCGGCTTCTCCGGCAAGGTGGATGACCCCACCACCTGGATCATCTACGGTGTCATCTTCGTCTACTATCTGATTGCCACCGTGTTCCCCATCGACGCCATCATCGGCCGCATCTATCCCATCTTCGGCGCCATCCTGCTGTTCTCCGCCGTGGGTGTGTTCCTGGGCCTGTTTGTCAAGGGCTATCCTCTGCTGAACCTGTGGGATGACTGGCAGGGCCTGGTGTTCAATTACACCGCCGCCGACGGCACCCAGACCGCCTTCAGCTATGGCGAGTACTTCAGCGCCAACCACTTCGTACCCATCTTCTTCATCACCGTGGCCTGCGGCATTCTGTCCGGCTTCCACTCCACCCAGACTGCTATCATCTCCCGTACCATGAAGAGTGAGAAGCAGGGCCGCATGACCTTCTACAACATGATGATCCTGGAAGGCTTCATCGCCATGGTTTGGGCTGCCGGCGCTATGGGCGTGTACAACCTGGGCCTGCAGGAGGTCAATGCCTCTCTGGCCACCGGCACCATCGGTGTTGTCTGCAAGAACATCCTGGGCAATGTGGGCGGCATCATCGCCCTGCTGGGCGTCATCGTTCTGCCCATCACTTCCGGCGATACCGCTCTGCGTGCTCTGCGTCTGGGCATTGCGGATGCCTTCCATCTGGACCAGAGCTCCAAGGCCAAGCGTCTGGGCCTGTCCGCCATCATCTTCGCTCTGGTGGCTGTGATCCTGGTGTTCGCTAAGAGCAACCCCACTGGCTTCAACACCCTGTGGCGTTACTTCGCCTGGTCCAACCAGACCCTGTCCCTGTTCGCCTTCCTGGGCATCTCCGTGTGGATGTTCGAGAACAAGAAGGCCAAGTGGGTGTGGATCCCCCTGATCCCCGGTGCCTGGTATGCGTTCGTGACCGTTACTTACATCACCAACGCTTCCATCGGCTTCCGGCAGAGCTGGCCCGTGGCTTACGCCGTGGGCGTCATCGCCGCCGTGGCTTATGTGGCTGTCATCGTCTGGTATGGCAACAAGCGTGCCAGCCGCCTGATCAGCAAGTAAGCGGTTATTATTCCCCCTCCTGAAATCCGGTGCTGCCGTGGAAACCACGGCAGCACCGCTTTTTTACATTCACTTATGTAACATAATCAAACAAGCGCCAGGGAACACAGACTGGGTGTTCCCCGGCGCTTGCTTTCGGAAAAAGAACTGACTATGGGCGGCACAGCAGCCGCAGAGCCTCCAGATAGCCGGGCAGGCCCTTGCCCTTGATGGTGGCCACGCAGGCGGCGCGGATATAGGAGACATGGCGGAAGTCCTCCCGACCATCGGGGTCGGAGACGTGGACCTCTACCGTGGGGATTCCCACCGCTTTCACTGCGTCCAGCAAGGCCACGCTGGTGTGGGTGTAGGCTGCCGGATTGATGATAATGCCATCCACCTTGTCAAAGTAGGCCTGTTGGATGGCGTCCACCAGGGCCCCCTCGTGGTTGGACTGGAAGAAGGACACCTCCACACCCAGCCGCTGTGCCTCTGCCCGGATCATGGCGCACAGGTCCTCATAGGTCTCGTAGCCGTAGATCTCCGGCTGGCGAATACCCAGCATGTTCATGTTAGGCCCGTTCATCACCAGAATGTGCACAAAAATCCCTCCAGATGGCCTGGGCGGTTTCCTCCGCCGGGCCGTTGTTGTCTGCCGTCACGTTCCGAAACTTCTGGTACAGGGGTTCCCGTTCCCGCCACATGGCTTGCAGGTCCGCCCCCTGGGACAGGGGCCGTCCGCCGGTGGGCAGGGTGTCCAGGTTCCGCAGCAGGTGGTAAACGCGGCCGTTCTGCCGCAGGGCATTATAGTTCTCCGGTGTCTTGACCACGCCGCCGCCGGTCAGAAGAATTTTGCCGGACAGGGCCCCGGCCTTTGCCGTCTCCTCCCGCTCCAGACGGCGGAACTCCGTCTCGCCGCCCCGGGCAAAGATCTCCGGAATGGAACAGCCGGCCCGCTGGACGATCCGCTGGTCGATATCGATGGCCTCCCGGCCTGTCAGCTCCGAGAGCAGTTGACCGATGGCGGTTTTGCCGCTGCCGGGCATACCGATCAGAACAATGTTTTCTGTTTCCCAGCGCAGCAGCTTCAGGATGCGCTCATTTTCGCTGTCGGGGATGGATTTTTCAAAGAAGTGCTCCTCGGCCACCTTGGCCTGGGCCACCAGCATGGGCAATCCATCACAGCAGGGAATGCCCAGGGCCTGGGCCTGTAGCAGCAGCGCGGTGCGGCGGGGATTGTAGACGACGTCCAGCACACCCTGACACCGGGGGAATGCGGTCAGGTCCACCGGCGCGTTGCCGTTGTCCGGGAACATGCCCACTGGAGTGGTGTTGACCACGATCTCCCCGTCGGCGTGGCGGTCCAGGTTGCCGTAGTTGTCCGGGCCAGAGCGGGAGATCACCACGACCTCCCTTGCCCCCTCCCGCCGGACTGCCGCCTGAGCGGTCAGAGAAGCACCGCCGCTGCCCAGAATGATCACCTTTTTTCCGGTAATGCGAATGCCGGACCGGCTGGCCATGTAGAGAAAGCCGTCAATGTCGGTGTTATAGCCCCAGAGCTTCCCATCCTTCCGGCGCACCAGGGTGTTGACGCTGCCGATGGCTCGGGCGCCGGGGTCGATTTCGTCGCAGAAGGGCATCACGTCCCGCTTATAGGGGATGGTGACATTGAGGCCGCCGATGTCTTCCCGCTTCAGGAAGGGTTCCAGATCCTCCGGTTCCAGTTCAATGAGGCGGTAGGCATTGTTGCCCAGGGCTGCGTGAATGGGGACGGACCAACTGTGGCCCAGCTTTCGGCCCAACAGGCCGTAGACCTTCTCCGCCATATCACACTTCCGCGTAGCTGCCCAGGAACTGGAAACTCTGGCAACTGCGCTCCAGTTCCTCCAACATGGGAAGGACGCCGGGCTCGTGGACGGAGGCCTCCAGCTCCAGGAAGAAGATGAATTCGAAATTGCGGCCGGTGACCGGGCAGGATTCCAGCTTGGTCATGTTGATGCCCAGGGCCGCCAGCTTGGACAGAATCTCATACAATGCGCCAGGCTTGTTGTCGCAGGCAATGATCAGGCTGATGCGGTTGGCGCCCGCATAGATCACCGGATCCTTGGACACGCAGAAGAAGCGGGTATAGTTGTTGTCACTGTCCTGAATATCGTCTTTCAGGCACTCCAGGCCGTACAGAGCGGCGCAGGGGTGAGAGGAGATGGCGGCCACATGCTTGTCTCCCCGCTCCGACACCATCTGGGCAGCAGCAGCGGTGTTGTCGCAGGGTACCACCCGCACGCCATTGAGACCGGTCAAAAAGCGGCTGCACTGGCCAATGGCCTGCTCGTGGGAGTAGATCTCTGTGATGTCGGACAGCTTGGCGCCGGGCAGGCCCAGCAGCTCGTGGCGGATGCACAGCCGGGTGGACCGGACCACCGACAGTTTGTGGTCCTGGAGCAGCTCGTATACCGCCCGGACGGAGCCGTTGGAGCTGTTCTCAATGGGCAGCACGCCGAACTTGCAAAGGCCCGACTCCACGGCGGAGGCCACCGCCTGGAAGGTCTTCACGTACACGATGTTGCCCCGGGGCAGCAGGCGGTCACAGGCCACCTGGGAGTTGGCGCCCTCCACGCCCTGGCAGGCCACCAGTCCCGTCTGGGGGAACACCTCGCCGCCAGCGGCCAGGGAGGCCTTCACCTGGGCCTCCACCTTGGTGGGAGCGTCGATCAGCTCCGCCTGCCGGGACCGGGCCAGCTCAAAGAGGGTGGAGAACAGGTGGTAGGCGTAGCGTTCCTTCTCCCCGGATTTCTCCGTTACCTTGGCCAGGATCTCCCGCTCCCGCTGCTTGTTGAGAATGGGAAGGTGATGCTCGTTCTTGTAGGCGGCCACTTCCTCGGACAGGGCCATCCGCTGCAGGAACAAATCCAGCAACTGGTCGTCCACGGCGTCGATTTTCGTGCGAATCTCAGAAAGTTCCATGATTACCCTCCAATAATAAATCTAGCAGCACGGCGGCGGTGACCGCCTCTACCACCGGAACGGCCCGGTGGGCAATACAGGGGTCGTGCCGGCCTCGGATCTCCAGATCAGTTTCCTCCCGGGTGGACAGACGCACCGTCCGCTGGGGCCGGGCAATGGACGGCGTGGGTTTGAAAGCCGCCCGCAGGGTAATGGGCATACCGTTGGTGATGCCCCCCAGGATGCCCCCGGCGTGGTTGGTGGCCGTGGACACGGTACCGTCTTCCAGGACAAAGGGGTCGTTGTTCTCAGAGCCACGGGCCCGGGAGGCGGCAAAGCCGTCCCCGAATTCCAAACCCTTCACCGCGGGGATGCCGAAGATAGCCGCCGCCAGGCGGTTTTCCACCCCGTCAAACATGGGGTCCCCCAGTCCGGCGGGCAGGCCTACGGCGGCACATTCCACCACACCGCCCACGGAGTCCAGGGACTCCCGGGCCGCCAGGATGGCTGCTTGCATCTGCTCCCCTGCCCCGTCGTTTAGCACCGGAAAGGGCTTGACGGCCACTTCCCCAAAGAGCGCCGCCGTGGGATGCAGGGGGAAGGAATCGTCGGAAATCCCGGCCACCTCTTTCAGATGGGCACCTACGAAAATGCCCCGGCGGGAGAGGATCTGCTTGGCGATGCCCCCAGCGATGCAAAGCGGCGCCGTCAGCCTCCCAGAGAAGTGGCCTCCGCCCCGCATGTCCGCATGACCGCCCCACTTGATGGCGGCGGTGTAGTCGGCGTGGCCAGGCCGGGGGGTATCGGTGAGACCGGCGTAGTCCGAAGAGTGCTGGTCGCCGTTTTCAATGACGGCGCACAGGGGCGCCCCGCAGGTTTTCCCGTTTTCCAGACCGGATAAAAAGGTGGGGGTGTCGGTTTCCTTCCGGGCGGTGGAGAGGGGACTTTTACCGGGCTTGCGCCGGTCCAGGAAGGTTTGCAATTCTTCGAGGTCTACGGCCTCCCCCGCCGGCAGGCCATCGATCACCACGCCGATGGCTTTGCCATGGGACTGGCCGAAAACGCTGACCTTCAAGAGATGCCCAAATTCAGAGGACATGAATGTCACCTCCTAAGGATTGGTAGACGTCCCAGAAATCCGGGTAGGACTTCTTCACACACTCCGCGCCCAGCAGTGTCACCGGCCCTGTGCAGCCGGTGGCGGCGATGGCTGCCATCATGGCGATGCGGTGGTCGTTGGCGCAGTCCACAGTGCCGCCGGGAAGCGCGGGCTTTCCATTGATGATGAGCCGATCCGGCTCCTCGGTCACGTCGGCACCCAGGGCCCGCAGGGCGGCGGTGATGGTGGCCAGCCGGTCGCTCTCCTTGATCCGCAGGCGCCCGGCGTCTTTCAAATACAGCGTGCCGTTGAGCAGGGCGCCCCAGGCCGCCAGGGGCGGCGCCAGGTCGGGGCAATAGGTCAGGGGCAGGCTCACGCTGCCCACGCAGGGGGTGGTCCAGCCAGGCCGCAGGGGCGGCTGGAAAGGTTTGGCCGGAGCGGCGGAGGCGGGGCCCAGAATGGGAACTGTAACGCCGCCGGACAACGGCTCTCCCCGCAGCATTTCAGCAAAGCTGGCCATGACCCGGTCCCCCTGAATGGATTTGGGGTTCATGCCCTGGATGGTCAGGGAGTTCCCCAAGCCTTGGGCGGTGTACCAGAAGGCCGCCTGGGACCAGTCCGCCTCTACGGTCTCATCAATGGGGTGATAGGTGCCGCCGGTGATCTCCAGGGTGCGGAAGTTGTCTTTACAAGTAGTTTCCACCCCGGCGGTCTCCAGGACCTGCCGGGTGATGGCAATATAGTCCCGGGATTCCACCTCTGTGGTGGACCGAATGACGGAAGGCCCTTCCAGCAGAGGCAGGGCGAAGAGCAGGCCCGTGAAAAACTGGCTGGAAACATTGCCCGCCAGCTTGTATTCCCCTGGCTCCAGATGGCCCCGGACGGTGAGGACGCCGTCTTTTTGTTCATAAGAAATGCCCTTCTCCCGAAACAGGTCGAAATAGGGCCCCTGAGGCCGCTCCATGAGCCGTCCGTGTCCGGTGAACACGCCGCCTCCCGCTACCGCCAGGGCGATGGGAATGAAGAAACGCAGCGTGGAGCCGCTCTCCCCGCAGTCCAGCCGGGGCAGGTCCTCTCCTGCCCGGCGACCGCCGGTGCCGGTGATCTCCAGCACGCCGGGGGCGGTCTCTTTCCAGCGGCCCCCCAGGGCCGTCAGGCACCGGAGCGTGGCCTCCACGTCCTGGGACATGGCGATTCCGCGGACGGTGCTGACGCCGTCTGCCAGGGCGGCGGCGATCAGCAGCCGGTGGGCAATGGACTTGCTGGGTGGCGGCGTCACGGTACCGGAGAGCTTTTTCGGAATGATCTGAAGGTCCATTTACGCCTCCCATCCTGCGGCGATCACCGGCAGCAGCTCCGTCACCGGTATCTTCCGCAGAGCGCACTTGCCGATGCGCTGGGGGATTACCAGCGTGATGTCGCGTCCGGAGCGCTTCTTGTCGGCCAGGGCCGCCTCCGCCAGGGCCTCCGGCGGGTACTCCGTATCCGTGGGTAGGCCGTTTTTGGCAAGGCAGGCAGCAATCCGGGCGGCAATGGGGTCCTCCGTCCAGCCTAAGGCTTCCGCGGACCGGGCGATGATGGCCAGGCCTGCCGCCACGGCGTGACCGTGGGGAATGGCAAAACCACTGCACTTCTCGATGGCGTGGCCCACCGTGTGGCCCAGGTTCAGAAGGCGGCGCTCCCCCTGTTCCTTCTCGTCCCGCTCCACCACGCCGGCCTTGTAGGCCACGCACCGGGCGATGACCCCCGCCGGGGCGGCGGTGAGGGTACCGTCCTCGAAGAGGGAGAACAGAGTCTCGTCGCACAGAACTCCGGTTTTGATGGCCTCGGCGGCGCCGTCAGCAAACACCTCGGCGGGCAGGGACTTCAGGCAGTCCGTGTCGCAAAGCACGGCGGCAGGCTGGAGGAAGGCCCCGGCCAGGTTTTTCCCAGCTTTCAGGTCGATGGCGGTCTTGCCGCCCACGGAGGAGTCCACGGCGGAAAGCAGAGTGGTGGGTATTTGGACATACCGGATGCCCCGCAGGTAGCAGGCGGCGGCAAAGCCCGCCATGTCTCCCACCACGCCGCCGCCCAGGGCCACCACGCAGTCGGAGCGGGTCAGGTGCTCCCCGGCCAGAGATTCCAGAATATCCGACAGGGTGGAGAAGTTCTTCTGGGCCTCCCCCGCCGGAAAGACAAAGGTGTTGACGGAAAAGCCCGCCTGTTGCAGGCTGGCGGACACGGTATCCAGGTACAGAGGCGCCACGGTGCTGTCGGTGATCACCGCCACCCGGCAGGGGGACAGGAGCTCCGTCAGCATCTGTCCGCACCGGGCCAGCAGCCCCGCGCCGATGTGCACGTTATAGGGCGGCACGGTGTGAACAGGGATGATTTGTATGGAGTCAGACATGGGAAAACTCCCTTTCTTATAAAAAAGTGGCGGAGACGAGGGCTGAGCCCTCCGAAAACGGCCTCAGTTGCCGCCGGCGGTGGCCTTCTTCTCCCGGCCCTCCCGCAGCAGTTTCCGCAGGGTGTCGGCGTCCCCGGCACGCAGGGCGTCCAGATACTCCGTCAGATGCCGGATCAGCACCTCCAGCTCCCCGGTAAGATAGTCGGCGTCATCCAGGAACAGCTCCGTCCACATGTCCTCATCCAGCCGGGCCACGCGGGTCATGTCCTGGAAGCTGCCGGCGGAGAAACCCCGGCGCTTCTGGGCCTCCGGCGACTTGACATAGGCGCTGGAGGTGATATGGGCCAACTGGGAGGTGAAGGCGATGATGCGGTCGTGCTCTTCCGGGGTGGAGAAGGTGAGGCTGGCAAAGCCGATGTCCAGGAAAAAGGCTTTCAGGGTCTCCAGAAGCTGCATGTCAGTGCGCTTGTCCGGTGTCAGGATCATGGAGGCGCCCACGTACAGGTCGTCGGTGGCGGCGGTAAAGCCGCCCCGTTCCTTACCGGCCATAGGGTGGCCGCCAATGTAGGCGAAGCCGTTGGCTTCGGCAATGGGGGTGATGGCCTCCACCACCGTCCGCTTCACGCCGCAAAGGTCCACCAGGATGGCGCTCTTGGAGATGCGCTGGGCGTTCTGCCGCACCCACTCCACAGCAGCGCCGGGACGGATGGCCACCAGCACCAGGTCGCACTGGGGCAGCGTTTCTTCCGTCAGCGGGGCGTCAATGGCGCCGCACATCCGGGCCATGGTCATGGTCTCATGGTCCAAGTCCACACCGTAGACCGTGTGGGCGGTGCGGGTCTTGATGCTCTTGGCCATGGAGCCGCCGATGAGGCCCAGGCCGACGATTCCCACCTTCATGGTCTTATCCCTCCAGTTCTTTCATAAAGGCATGGAGCTTCAGCAGCTTTTTGGCCAGGGGGTCGAAGACCTCCGGCCGCAGGGACTGAGGCCCGTCGCACAGGGCGTGGGCCGGATCGTTGTGGACCTCGATCTGGAGGCCGTCACACCCGGTGGCCACGGCGCCCATGGCCAGGGGCTCCACCAGCCAGCTCTTGCCGGTGGCGTGGCTGGGGTCAATGATGATGGGCAGATGGGTCAGCTTGCGCAGGACAGGGATGGCCGCCAGGTCCAACGTGTTGCGGGTGTAGCTCTCGAAAGTGCGAATGCCCCGCTCGCAGAGAATCACGTTCTCGTTGCCGCCGGCCATGACGTACTCGGCGCTCATCAGCCACTCCTCATAGGTGGCGGACATACCCCGCTTGATCATGACGGGTTTGTCCTGATGGCCCACCGCTTTGAGAAGATCGAAGTTCTGCATGTTCCGGGCGCCGATCTGGATCACGTCCACGTCCTTGAACAGCGGGAGCTGGCTCAGGTCCATCAGCTCGGTGACGATGGGGAGACCGGTTTCCTGCCGGGCCACCTTCAGGTACTCCAGACCAGTGGCGCCCAGGCCCTGGAAGGAGTAGGGGGAGGTGCGGGGCTTGAAGGCACCGCCCCGGAGCATGGTGGCGCCGCTGGCCTTGACGGCCTTGGCGATGGCCACCACCTGCTCCTCGCTCTCCACGGAGCAGGGACCGGCCATGATGGTCAGGGTGCCGCCACCGATCTGGGTGTTGCCCACCTTCACTACGGTATCCTCCGGGTGGAACTTGCGGTTGGCGTTTTTGTAGGGTTCCTGGACCCGCTTCACGTCCTCCACGATATCCAGGGCGGCGATCAGGTCGATATCCAGTTGGGAGGTGTCGCCTACCAGGCCCAGAATGGTATGGGCCTCGCCGATGCTGGTGTGGATGGTGATACCCTTCTCCTGGAGCCAGGTGATCAGACTCTCAAGCTGGTCACGGTTGGGGTTGTGTTTCAGTACGACGATCATGGTGTGATTCCTCCTAAATACAATGTGGGGATCCGGCCCGGGAATGAAAAAAGACCCGCAGCCGGTCCGGCTGCGGGTCGTGATGCACTGACAGTTTCTGACAATGCTGATCTCATGCGCCCACGTTTTCAGCCAAACCGAAATAAGCCTTACCGTAAAAGTAGGTAAAGCTAAAGTAGCGGTATTCGGCTGCGCGGGCGATCATGGTCATGGTGTTGTCCTCACTGGTCTTTAGATGTTTAAAGCATAGCATGTTCAAAAAGAAATGGAAACTGTAAATTCTTACAAAATCCACGCCTTTCCGTCAAACTGAATTAGGCGGCCTGCTGAACTTTCCTGGTAGAAAAAGCAGCGCCGGGCAGGCAGCCGGCCATCAGCAGGCTGGTGGCCTCCAGAATGAACTGGACGTCCATGCGCTGGTCGGCGGCGTCCTGCTGGTAGTAGTCGTGGAGCTGGGCGATGGCGCCGGCCACATCCTGGCGGAACTGCTTGCGCCGCAGGTCCCGGTTCGCCAGATACTCCTGGAGATAGGCCCGCAGGTCCGTCTCATACTGGTGGTGGCACAGGAGGGGGTCGGGATAATGCTCATTGTGGGGATATGTAAAGGCGTCGGCCAGATAGTGGGTCAGCTTGCCCAGGGTGTAGTACTGCCACATGGTCCAGCGGCGGCGGGCCTGGAGGCGGCGGATGTGCCGCTCGATGTAGACACGGGAGTTGGAGTAGTTGTGGCCCCGGAACTTATACGCCCGGATGGAGCCCTTCAGGTAAGTAAGGGGGTTGCAGTCCGGCTGGAAGGAGCCGAAGAGAAAGGCCAGCTCGAATCGCCGGGCCTGGAATCCCTCCACACTCTTCAGCAGCGAGGAGGCCAAAAGCTTGTGACTGCGTTTTTGCAAGGCGGGCACCTCCGATTTTGATCTCAACGTGCCCAGTATAGCACGGTTTAACCGGCGTATGCAAGGAGAAGAGTTATTAAATTTTTGCGAAAAAATGGAAAAAACGGGAAAATTGCCGCCTTCCTACCCGTTTGAAGGGCCTCTGGCGGTTTTTGACAGGCCAGGACTGCCCCCCGGCGGCTCCTTGTGGCGTTTCGCTGAAATCTGTCGTGGCGGGTGTCTTTTCTTTGACTTCCGGAGGCGGGGTCCTTACAATGGGGAGGAATCTGGAAGATAAGGAGGGATATCCCTTGAAGATCCTCTTGCAGATCGGTGTGGTGTTCGGGCTGTACTGGGTGAGCCAGTGCATCGAACTGCTGCTGCCGATCCCTTTCCCGGCCAGTGTCATCAGTCTCCTTCTGCTGCTGGTACTGCTGCTGGTCCGGGTGATCAAAGTGGACCATGTCCGGGAAAAGGCGGATTTCCTGCTGGGAAATCTGAGCTTTTTTTTCGTACCGGTATCCGTTGGCATCATGAATTACATCGGACTCATCGGGCAACACGTGGTCGCGTTTCTCACCGTCTGCGTGGTGTCCACGGTGTTGACATACGGCGCCACCGTGACGGCGGTGCGTCTGACCCTTCGCCTGATGGCCCGGAAGGAGGGAAGATCATGAGCGTCCTGGCGGAATCTCCCTTCTTCGGCATTGCCCTGACAGTGGGCGCTTACTGGCTGGGGGTTCGCATTCAGAAGCGGACAGGCCTGGTGATCTGCAACAACATGATCATCTCTGTAGTGCTGATCATCGGGGTGTTGCTGTTGTTCCACATTCCCTACGAGGCCTATTACGAGGGCGGCAGCCTCATCAACATGTTCCTGGGGCCCGCCACCACCTGCCTGGCGGTGGCCATCTACGCCAAGAAGGACCTGCTGAAGCGGAACTGGCTGCCGGTGCTGGTGGGGTGTCTGGCCGGTGTGGTGGTCTCCGTGGGCAGCGTCTGGGTCATGTGCCGCCTGTTCGGGCTGGACACGGCCATGACCGCCTCGCTTTTGCCCAAGTCCGTCACCACCCCCATCGCCACCGCAGTGTCGGAGGGCCACGGCGGCATCGTCTCCATCACCGTGGCAGCAGTCATTTTCACCGGCGTCCTGGGAAATTTGATCGCGCCCTTCCTGGGAAGGCTGTTCCGGGTACGGGACCCGCTGGCGGCGGGACTGGGCATCGGCGCCTGTAGCCACGCCATCGGTACCGCCAAGGCTTTGGAGCTGGGCGAGACCGAGGGCGCCATGAGTGGCCTGGCCATTGGTGTGTGCGGCATCTTCACCGCTCTGGCGGCGCTGTTTTTCGACGCACTGCTGTGACCGGTACCGGCGAAAAGGCCAGCCCTGGGCGGGTCCCGCAGCCGCTGTGTGCGGGCCCTTCTTCAGGGCATTTGCTTCATGCCACACATCAAAGCGCCCCCGGTGCATATTGCACCGGAGGCGCTGATTTACTGGGGGATTGCTGGCTTACAGGTCCTTCTTCCACAGGCCGTGGAGGTTGCAATACTCATAGACCGCTTTCACCTGCTGGCCCTCGGCCAGGGCGAAGACCGCCTCCGGGGCCTCGCCGGGATGGAACCAGTGGACCAGGGCGTCCCGCTCGGTCTCCACAGCCACCCACTGGATGAAGTGCTCCTCCACCATGGGATGGGGCACGGCACCCACGGCCACCTTGACCAGGTTGCCCTCCACGGTGACCACGGGGACGTGCTTCTCCGTGGCGGCGTCGGTGACGCCAGCCTCCAGCAGCTCCATGGGCTGCCCGCAGCAGTGCAGGGGCACCTTGGAGGAGGTGAGCTTGGTGATGATGTTTCCGCAGTGACGGCAGATATAGAACTTCATGGCGATTCTCCTTTTTCCATTATTATCCTTTTTGCGGAGCCGTCAGAGGCGGCCCGCTTGTTTTTCTGATGATAGGATATCACGGTTTTCCTGTTATATGAGATGGTAAATGCAACACCGGACCGGATACCCCGTCAGGTTCAGCCGAAAAAGAGGTTGAACTTTTTCTGTTGGTTATGAAGTTGACATAACGGTGTGGAAAACTCTGTGGAAACTGTGCAAAACCTTGAAAATCAACCTCTTTCCCGGGTGACGGCAGGATTATGGGAAAATTTGCGCAACAACCTTTTCCGAAAAAACCGGGGGATGGACGGGAACGGAGCGGAAGCGGGCGGCTTTTTGGCGGGCCCTTGAACCCCGGGAGCCGTTGTGTTACAATGGCAACATCATGGAATCTCAGGCGCTTTTGCGCCTTTACGGAGGCACAGATGGCAACAAGGAAACAGGACTACGGCAATGAGAGCATCTCCTCATTGAAGGGAGCGGACCGGGTGCGCAAGCGGCCCGGCGTCATTTTTGGCTCCGACGGGCTGGACGGCTGCCAGCACGCAGTGTTCGAGATCCTCTCCAACTCTATCGACGAGGCCCGGGAGGGCCACGGCAAGGTCATTACGGTCACTCGCTTCGCTGACCGCTCCATCCAGGTGGAGGACGCCGGCCGGGGCTGCCCGGTGGACTGGAACGAGAAGGAGCAGCGGTATAACTGGGAGCTGGTGTACTGCGAACTGTACGCCGGCGGTAAGTACGACAACCTCTCCGGCGACAACTACGAGTACTCCTTAGGGCTCAACGGCCTGGGCGCCTGCGCCACCCAGTACGCCTCCCGCTACATGGATGTGACCGTCTGGCGGGACGGCTTCGAGTACCGGCTCCACTTTGAGCGGGGCGAGCTGGTGGGGGAGCTGGAAAAGACGCCGCTGCCCAAGAGCCAGGCCAAAAAGACCGGCACCCGCACCCACTGGCTGCCGGACCTGGATGTGTTTACCGACATCGCCATTCCGGCGGAGTACTTTTCCGACGTGATGAAGCGCCAGGCGGTGGTCAACGCCGGCATCACCTTCCGCTTCCGCAACGAGACGGAGCCGGGGACTTTCGAGGAGACAGAGTTCCTGTACGAAAACGGCATCATGGACTACGTCGCGGAGCTGGCCGGAGAGGGCGCCCTCACCGCCCCGGTGTTCTGGCAGGCGGAGAAAAAGGGCCGGGACCGGGCCGACAAGCCGGAATATAAAGTGAAGCTCAGCGTGGCCTGCTGCTTTTCCAACAAGGTCAACGTCATTGAGCACTACCACAACTCCAGCTGGCTGGAGCACGGCGGCAGCCCGGAGAAGGCCACCAAATCCGCCTTTGTCTCCGCCATCGACAAATATCTGCGGGACCAGAACAAGTACCAGAAGAACGAGAGCAAGATCACCTGGAACGACGTGGAGGACTGCCTGGTGCTGGTCTCCAACAACTTCTCCACCCAGACCAGCTATGAAAACCAAACCAAGAAGGCCATCACCAACAAGTTCGTCCAGGAGGCCATGACGGAGTTCCTCCGGTCCAATCTGGAGATCTACTTTATTGAGAACCCCTTTGACGCCGAGAAGATCGGCGAGCAGGTGCTCATTAACAAGCGCAGCCGGGAGAGCGCGGAGAAGCAACGGCTGAACATCAAGAAGAAGCTCTCCGGCAATATCGACATCGCCAACCGGGTCCAGAAGTTCGTGGACTGCCGGTCCAAGGACCCGGACAAGCGGGAGATCTATATCGTGGAGGGCGACAGCGCCCTGGGCAGCGTCAAGCAGAGCCGGGACGCCGAGTATCAGGGTATCATGCCGGTCCGGGGCAAGATCCTCAACTGCCTGAAGGCCGACTACGCCCGCATCTTCAAATCCGAGATCATCACAGACCTGATCAAGGTCCTGGGCTGCGGCGTGGAGGTCCAGAACAAGCACGTCAAGGACATGGCGGCCTTCGACTTGGGGAACCTGCGGTGGAACAAGGTCATCATCTGCACCGATGGCGACGTGGACGGCTTCCAGATCCGCACATTGATTTTGACCATGCTGTACCGCCTGACCCCCACGCTGATCCGGGAGGGGTACGTGTATATCGCCGAGACCCCCCTCTTTGAGATCAACTGCGGGGAGAAGACCTGGTTTGCCTACTCCGACAAGGAGAAAAACGACATCGTCAAGACGCTGGAGGGCAAGAAGTTCAAGGTGGACCGGTCCAAGGGCCTGGGCGAGAACGAGCCGGACATGATGTGGTTGACCACCATGAATCCCGCCACCCGGCGGCTGATCCGGGTCATGCCGGAGGACGTGGAGCGGACGGCGGCGGTGTTCGATCTGCTGCTGGGGGACAACCTCCAGGGGCGCAAGGACCACATCGCGGAAAACGGGTACAAGTACCTGGAGATGGCGGATATTTCGTAAACCGCCTTCCCGAAGCGATTTTTTCGGCGCGATGTGGTCCGCGACCGAGCGGAGCGATGGGAGCCGCGCGCAAGCGCGTTTTGAATGGTCCTGCCGCCCAGCGGCATGTTCGCCGCCGGAGGCGGCGGGAATGCCACATCGCGGAAAACGGGTACAAGTACCTGGAGATGGCGGATATCTCGTAACATTTTTAAGGAGGGACCCCTGATGCGCAAACTGGATTCCCTGTTGGTTTTCGGCCTGTCGGCCGTGGTGTTTGCCTCCTTCTTCCGGGAGCACTTTCCCACTATGGCGGCGCTGTACGCCGTGATGACCGGCATATCTGTTTTGTACGGTCTGGGCTACCTGCGGGGGCAATTGGAGGCGCGCCTCTGGCGGCAGCGGAACGTGCCGGCGGAGGTCCAGCGGGTGTGGTCCCGGCGGATGGGGGTGCTGTATCTGGCAAACGCCGCCCTGTGCCCTCTGGGCTGGCTGCTGACGGTGTTTGTCTCCTTTGACACGGACTTCATCCTGATGACGCAGATCGCTGGGTTTTTCCTGGTCTCCCTGCTGGGCTTTCTCCCCCTGCGGTCGGCGGGAAACGGAACGGCTGCCTGAATTCCAAGCGGCGGCAGACCGCCCCCTTTTTTCGCATTCCATGCACAAGCCGTATTCCTTTATTTGTCAGGTCAAGCATGGTCCATATAAAAACAGAGAACCGTATGCAAGAGAGGAAAACAAGGAGGATTTTTATGAAAAAGTTCCTATCCCTGGTGTTGTCCCTGGCGCTGGCCCTGGCCCTGGCGGTGCCGTCCTACGCGGCGGAACCGGCGGCACAGGCAGAGACCGTGGGCGTGATCGTGGACGGAGAGCGGGTGGCCTTCTCCGATGCTGTGCCGGAGCTGCGGTCCGGCAATACCATGGTGCCTCTGAAGGCCCTGGTGGAGGCCCTGGGCGGCCAGGTGACGCCGCTGAGCGGCACCTTGCTGTGTACGTTTGATGGAGCTGACGGACAGGAGGACACGGAGATATCGGTCCGCCCGGACGGCAGCAGCTACTACAAAAACGGATATACCTATGTGCCGGTACGGGACATCGCCGAGCCTCTGGGCTATGACGTGTTCTGGGATTCCGGGGAGCGGGCCGCCGTGCTGATTGACCGCCAGGCGGTCATCGACCAGATCGATCAGCAGTTCACCATTCTCAACGGCGCTCTGACCCAGCTCCAGCAGGGACAGGACCTTGACAAGAATTACAGGACGCAGATGGACTACGTCCTCTCTGTGGATGCCCTGGACGAGATCTCCGGGGAGCGGACCCAGGTGGATATCACTCTTTCCGCCGAAACCATCACCAGCGCCGATGCCATTGAGCTGGAGCTGCACGCGGATCTGAGCGACCTGGGTGACCTGATCCTGGGCGACATGGCGAAAAACGGCTACATCACGGACCTCCAGGCCGCCGCGGTGGGCAAGGCTCTGGAAGACCTGACCTTAGAGGGCCGGTACGATCTCACCACCGGCGATCTGTATTTCCGCTTCCCCGCCCTGGCGCAGCTCAATGAGCTGACCGGACTGAATGCCAACAGCGACGACTGGTACCACTTGACCCTGCCCGCCATGTCCTCCCTGGAGGATCTGGGCGGCGCCTGGCTGGACACGCTGGGCATTTCCCAGGATCTGCTGGAGCAGATCCAGTCCGGAGAACTGAACTCCATTGGCGGCATCATCTATCTGTACAGCACACTCTTCAGCGAGACGCCCTCCCAGATCACCGGCAATGCGGAAATGGCTGCCCAGGTGATGGCCCAACTGTTTGGAGACGACAACTTCCAGACCAGCGGTTCCACCCGGAAGCTCCACATCGGCACTGAGGACCTGGAGGCCCTGCTGGGCCAGGAGGGACTTCTGGAGGAGATGTTCAAGACCCTGGGGCTGGATTTGACCGTTCACCAGGACGGCAGTCTGTCCATCGCTCTGGATCTGGCCTTCCAGGAGACCTATCTGGACGGCGATTCCGCGTCTGTGGCGGGCAATATGGAGCTCTCCAGCGACAAGGTGGAAGTGGAGCTGACTCTGCACCTGAGCGATCTGATCAACCTCCAGTACAACCTGACCGAAACCATACAGGAAACCACCGATCAACCCCAGACCACTCCGCCCGCCGGGGCCAACGTGGTGGAGCTGGGGAATTTCGGAAGTGTGTTTGGCTTCAGCGGTGATCCCCTTCCGGATCTGATCTCAGCCTGATCCCAAACCGGGAAGGGGGAGTGTCTCCCCCTTCCCCCAAATCATAAGCAAAGGAATATCTGACCATGCCAAAGAAAAAGCAGCCTGAGGAGACCCGTCCCAAAGTCAACAACCCCAACGTCATGGGGCTCCACGCCGCGGTGGTGGAGCAGCCCATCACCGACACGCTGGAGCTCAATTACATGCCCTATGCCATGTCGGTGATCGTCTCCCGGGCCATTCCGGAGATCGACGGGTTCAAGCCCTCCCACCGCAAGCTCCTGTACACCATGTACAAGATGGGGCTTTTGACGGGGGGGCGGACCAAGTCCGCCAACATCGTGGGCCAGACCATGCGCCTCAACCCCCACGGCGACGCCGCCATCTACGACACCATGGTGCGCCTGTCCCGGGGCTACGGCGCCCTGCTGACCCCCTTTGTAGACTCCAAGGGCAACTTCGGCAAGTGTTACTCCCGGGACATGTCCTGCGCCGCCCCCCGGTACACCGAGGCAAAGCTCACCGCCATCTGCGCCGAGCTGTTCCGGGACATTGACAGCGACACCGTGGACTTCGTGGACAACTACGACTCCACCATGAAAGAGCCCACCCTGCTGCCCACCACCTTTCCCAATATCCTGGTGTCCGCCAACAGCGGCATCGCCGTGGGCATGGCCTCCCAGTTCTGCGGCTTCAACCTGAAGGAAGTCTGCGAGACCACCGTCGCCTACCTGAAAAACCCGGACTGCGATCTGACCGAGACCCTGCTGGCCCCGGACTTCCCCACCGGCGGCGAGCTGATCTGCGACCCGGCGGCCCTGAAGGAGATCTACGACACCGGCCGGGGCAGCGTCCGGGTCCGGGCCAAGTACCGCTATGTGAAAGAGGAAAACCTCATCGAGATCTACGAGATCCCCTACTCCACCACTGTGGAGGCCATTTTGGACAAGGTGGCGGAGCTGATCAAGGCGGGCAAGGCCAAGGAGATCGCCGACATGCGGGACGAGACGGATCTTTCGGGCCTGAAGCTGGCCATTGACCTCAAGCGGGGTACAGACCCCGACAAGCTGATGGCCCGGCTCTTCCGTCAGACCCCCCTGGAGGACGCCTTCGCCTGCAATTTCAACGTTCTGATTGCCGGCACCCCCAAGGTGCTGGGCGTGCGGCAGATCCTGGAGGAGTGGACCGCCTGGCGGACCGAGTCCGTGCGGCGGCGGGTCTATTTCGTTCTGAAAAAGAAGCAGGACAAGCTGCATCTTTTGAAGGGCCTCAAGCGCATCCTGTTGGACATCGACAAGGCCATCCACATCATCCGGGAGACGGAGGAGGAAGCTGAGGTCATCCCCAACCTGATGATCGGCTTCGGCATCGACCAGATCCAGGCGGAGTACGTGGCCGAGATCAAACTGCGCAATATCAATAAGGAGTATATCCTCAAGCGGGTCAATGAGACGGCCGCCCTCCAGGACGAGATCGCCGATCTGGAGGACACGCTGAACGACCCCCGCCGGGTGAAAAAGATCCTCATCCAGGAGCTGACGGCGGCGGCCCAGAAGTACGGCGAACCCCGCCGCACTTCGATCATCTACGGCCATGAGGTGGTGGAATACAAGGAGGAAGAGGAGGTGGCGGACTATCCCGTCCACGTCTTCTTGTCCCGGGAGGGGTATTTCAAAAAGATCACCCCCCAGTCCCTGCGCATGAGCGGGGAGCAGAAGTACAAGGAGGGAGATGGCCCCGCCCAGAGCTTCGAGACCACCAACAGCGCCGAGATCATGTTCTTTACAGACAAGTGCCAGGTCTACAAGACCCGGCTGAGCGATTTCGACGACAGCAAGGCCAGCGTTCTTGGCGACTACCTGCCCGCCAAACTCTCCATGGATACCGGAGAGAACGTGGTGTTCGCGGTACTGCCGGGCCCCGATTACGCCGGGGCACTGCTGTTCTTCTTTGAAAACGGCAAGGTGGCCCGGGTGGATCTGACTGCCTACAAGACCACATCCAACCGCCGCAAGCTCACCGGCGCCTATTCCGACAAGTCCCCCCTGCGGCGTATCCTGCGGATCGACCAGGACCGGGAGGTGGCGGTGTACTCTACCGAGCCCCGGTGCCTGATCTTCCATACGGCGCTGCTGGCGCCCAAGACCACCCGCACCACCCAGGGCGTGGCGGTGATGAACCTGAAGCCCAAGTACCATCTGGACACGGCGGACTATCTGGAGGACACGGCCATCGCCAACCAGAGCCGCTATCGGGTGCGTGCGGTTCCTGCCGCCGGTGCCCTGCTGCGGCAGGAGGACACAGAGGAGCGGCAGATCGGACTGTTGGATTAAAGAGCCGTCCCGCCTGGGGCGGCCAATGCCTGCCCCGGCAGACCGGGGATTTCGGAGACGACGCAAAAGGAGGAACGTATCATGGCGACCTTTGAGAAGGTGGAAGAGAATTTACGCGAGAGAGGATACACGGTCAAGACCTTCGCCACCGCCGATGAGGCGGCGGCGTACCTGGACGGGCAGATCGACGGCAAGACCGTGGGTTTCGGCGGCTCCGTCACCCTGGATACCATGGGGGTGTATGACCTGCTGGCCCGCCACAACACCGTCCTCTGGCACTGGAAGACGCAGGATCCCACCGTGCGCCGGGAGGCACTGACGGCCCAGGTGTATCTGACTTCTGCCAACGGCCTGGCGGAGACCGGTGAGATCCTCAACATCGACGGCGCCGGCAACCGGGTGGCCGCCACATTGTTCGGACATGAGAAGGTGTACTTCGTCATCGGCCGCAACAAGCTGGCCCCCACGTATGAAGAGGCCCTGTGGCGGGCCCGGAACATTGCCGCACCCAGGAATGCCCAGCGCCTCCAGAAAAAGACCCCCTGCGCCGTCAAAGGAGATCGCTGCTACGACTGCAAGAGCCCAGAGCGCATCTGCCGGGGGCTGGTGACGCTGTGGGAGCCCATGATAGGCATGGAAGCTGAGGTCATCCTGGTGGACCAGGACCTGGGCATGTGAACTGCGCCCCCTGCCGAACACCGGCGGGGAGGAATCTCACCTGGAGAGGAGGCCTCACCGTGACTGGACGCCGTATTCTGCCGCTGCTGTTGTGTTTGTGCCTGCTGACCGGCTGTAGCTCCCTGTTGGAGCGGGAGTACAGTACTGTGGAACCCCACTCTAGCAAATTCTGGGAGAGCGAGGCCGCCGGTACCCTGCGGGCGGAAAACTATCAGGACATCGTCAATGACCTGCTGATCCTCATCGGCCAGCATACGGACAGTGCCACCGTCCGCCTGTACAACTACCAGGACGAGATGACCGTGGCGGACACGCTGGAGATGGCCGCAGCGGAAATCCAGCAGGAGACGCCCATGGGCGCCTATGCGGTGGAGTACATCACCTCCAGTACCCAATCCCAGAGGGGCTACTATGAAATTTCCATCCAGATCGGCTACCGCCGCACAGCGGAGCAGATCCAGGCGGTGGTGAACGCCACCAGCATCGAGGCCCTCTACTCCCTGCTGGACACCGCGCTGACAGAGGGAAAGACGGAGCTGGCGGTCCGGATCGGCTACTGGGGGGACAATGACCGGGAGCGGGTGACGGCCATCGTGGAGCAGATCCGGCAGGACCGGGGACTGGCGGATACCCCACCCTGGACTGTCGCCTACTATCCCGCCGAAGGTCCGGCGGGCCTGGTGGAATTCGTGATGGTCCCCTCAGCGGAGGAAGGAACGGCCCCGGAGGCCGGGCAGACGCTGGCGGAGGAGGAGACCCCGTATACACCCGATGTGCCGGAGACGGAAGAATCAGAGAGGGAGACTGCCCAACTGGAAAGCGTGTCAGAGCAGACACCTGCCCATGATCCAGTGCCGGAGGGACCCCTCCCGGAGCGCAGCGGAGAATAGACAAAACCGGCGGAGCCTGTGGCTCCGCCGGTACCGCCCTGGAGCGGAACGACAAGGAGGAATCATTTATGAGACAGGTCGCGCTGGTCACCGGCGCCTCCCGGGGCATCGGCCGGGCGATTGCCCTGGAGCTGGGGCGGGCGGGCTATGCCGTGTGTGTGAATTATCTCAACAGCCGCCAGGCCGCTCAGGAGGTGACGGAGACCCTGCGGTCGGAGGGCTGCGACGCCGTTGCCATTCAGGCGGACGTGGCGGACGGCGCCGCTGTGGCGGACATGGTCCGCCAGGCGGAAAAGGAGCTGGGACCGGTGACGGTGCTGGTCAACAACGCCGGGGTGGCCGGTCAGGCCCAATTCCAGGACATCACCGACGAGATGTGGAACCGCTACCTGGCGGTGAACCTGGGCGGCGCCCGGAACACCATCCGGGCGGTGCTGCCCCACATGCTGTCAGAAAAGAGCGGTGCCATCGTCAATATCTCCTCCATCTGGGGCCTCCGGGGCGCAAGCTGTGAGGTGGCTTATGCCTGCACCAAGGCGGCCATTATTGCCCTGACCCGGTCCCTGGCCATGGAACTGGCCCCCTCCGGCATTCGGGTCAACTGCGTGGCCCCCGGCGTCATCAACACCGACATGGTCCAGGTGTTGGGGCAGCAGACTTTGCGGGACCTGGCGGAACAGACGCCTCTGGGCCGGCTGGGCACGCCGGAGGACATTGCCCATGCCGTGGCCTTCCTGGCCTCCGACAAGGCCTCCTTCATCACCGGCCAGGTGCTGGGGGCTGACGGCGGCTTTATCGTGTAAGCGTGAAAAATAGCAAAGGGCGGGGAAACCAGTTTGGTTTCCCCGCCCGCTTTTTTGCCTTTTGGCAGACGCTCTGCCTTTACAGCCCATAGTGAATGACAAACCGTCCCTGGGTCTTTGCCTCCTCCAGCAGACCCCCCAGGGACGTCCACTCCTCCGCCACATCCAGGGCGGCCAGAATCGCCGGGATGGACTCCGGTGGGATCAGAGTGATGCCACAATAGGCAAGCCCTCTTCCCGGCTGGTCCAGGGTGTGCCAATAGACCGGCAGCTCCGTCAGCTTCTCCGCGAGAGGCTCCACCCACGCGTCGTCCACCGCCACACAGTGGTATCGCTCCGGCTCATAGGTGTCATACCGCTCTCCGGGCACCGGGTCCCGGGGCAGGATCCCAAATTCATGTACTGCCATGTCCCCGCCTCCGCTTCTCTGTCCGGTAGCTGCTCAGTTCTTTCCCGGCAGGGGCGGCGCCCGAAAAATCACCCGGCCAAAGCAGACCAGAGTCCGGCCACTGTTGGCGGTCAGCACCACATCGGCGTCGGCCCGGGCCCGGTTCAGGGAGAACAAATATACCGTCCCCATGGGGTCCTTATAGTACTGCTTGCAGAGGATATCCCCATCCACGCAGAAGATTCCCACATCTCCGGCAACCAGCGGGTCCCGGTTCACGTAGACCACCGAGCCATCCCGGATATAGGGCGACATGGAATCCCCCTGAATCCGCACGGCGAATTCCGCCCCCTGGGGCACGTCCTCCGTGACGGTCATATAGTCAAAGTCCTCCCCGAAGACCGGCGCGGCATAGCCGGCGGCGGCAGGGCTGCGGTACAACGGAATCAGCCGGGGTTCCCGGTCTGGTTTACTTTGTTCCAGATCGTCCCGGTAGGCGCACAGGGCGTCTACCACGGAGCCTACCGTCTCCCGTCCCATAGGGGACAGGCCCCGGTATTTTTCCAACAGCACCCGCTCTCCGTGGGAGAGTACCTGCCGCCCGGCGCGGAAGCTATCCTGAAACAGCACGTCCGGCTCCGTTTCCAGGCAGTCGAACAGCCGCAGCATCACGTCCTCCTTGGGGAAGCTGACCCCGGTTTCGTAGTTGCTGATGGCGGACAGGGAGATGCCCAGCCGCTCTGCCAGTTGGGAACGGGACATGCCCAGTTCTTCCCGTCGTTCCCGGATACGGTCCCCAAATCTCACAGCGTCTCGCTCCTTCCCAGGTCTTTTCTCCAGCATACCTGATAATTTCCCTGGTGTCAATGGGAAATCACAAGAAACTTGTGAAATAATGGTTGACATCACAAGAAACTTGTGATAAGCTAAGATTGTTCACAAGAAACTTGTCATTCATGCGCGCTAAATACAAGATTCTTGTCGACCAAGCGCAAAAAAAGCACCCGCTTTTGCAGGCGCTTTTTGGTGGGGGAAGGTGGATTCGAACCACCGAAGTCAGTGACAACAGATTTACAGTCTGCCCCATTTGACCGCTCTGGAATTCCCCCATATTTACTTGGAGCTGGTGGACGGATTCGAACCCCCGACCTGCTGATTACAAATCAGCTGCTCTACCAGCTGAGCTACACCAGCAGTTCCAACAGCAGGATTCATATTACCAGATACAAACCGTTTTGTCAACAAGATTTTGCGGCTTTCTTCGGATTTTTTCCGGGGAGCCGTTCTGTCCGGGAGGGACGGAGAAGGGAGGACCACTTGCGCAACTCACGGCGCCGCCGGTTGCGGCGGGGCTTTCTGTGCACCCTGTGCGGCAGGGAGATCACGGAAGGCGAGTGTTATTGGTATTTGAACGGCGCCAGCGTCTGTGACGACTGTTTTTCAGACTTCGCCAAAGGCGAACTGGCCCCCTATCGCCACGTGCGGGGAAGGGAGGCGGAACTGTGACACTGGCGGAGATGTCGCCGCTGTACGCGGAGAGCGCTGAAGCGCTCCGCTGCCGGATCAGCGAGCTGCGACTGGCTGCGGCGGCCGAAAAGGAAGCGGAGGCAGCCCGGTCCCTGCGGCTGCGGGCAGCGGAGCTGCTGCCCCTGCTGCGGGAAATGCGGGAGCTGACGGTGTTGACTGCCCGGTATTATGACAGGAGCTATCATAAACATGAGAGATACACGCTTTGATTCCCGCAGCAGCGAGTGGATCGGGGATTTGACCGTATGGAAGCGGCAAAATGACCCCGATAATGCCGAGCAGATGGATCGTCTGCGGCGGAACCTGCGCCAGGCCCGGGAGCGGGAACTGACGCCCCGCCAACGGCAGATGGTGGCCTTGTACTACGACCGGGGACTCACCATGACCCAGATTGCCGGACGGCTGGGGGTGAACCGCTCCACCGTCTCCCGCACCCTGCGGCGGGCCCGGGACCGGCTGTACCGTTACCTGCGGTACGGGCTTTGACTACTACGCATCTTTCCTCTTGCGGTTTTTCTCCGGAACCCATATAATTGAAAACAGACGGGTATCCTATAGATCGAACCTTAGGGGGAGGACGTACCATGCTGTACAATACTCTGCACAACCGGTGGCTGCGGCTGGTGGCCTGTGTGGTGGGCGAGCTGATTTCCGCCGCGGCTCTGAATATCTTTATTGTGCCGCTGAACCTCTACACCGGCGGACTGCTGGGTTTCTGCCAGGTGGCGCGGACCCTGATGCAGACCCATCTCCACATCAGCTTTGGGGCCTATGACGTGGCCGGTATTTTCTACTTTATTCTGAATATCCCCATTCTGCTGCTGGCCTATAAGACCCTGGGCCGCCAGTTGGTATTGAAGACACTGGTGTGCACCGTGTCCTACTCCCTGTTTTACAGCATCATTCCCATCCCATCCACCCCCATCGTGAACGACTACCTCACAGCCTGCCTGCTGGGCGGGATTTTCGTGGGCGTCGGCAGCGGCATTGTGCTGACCTGCGGCGGTAGCGGCGGCGGACTGGATGTGGTGGGGCTGTGCCTGAGCAAGCGGGGCAGCGCCTTTACCGTGGGCAAGTTTTCCGTGGGCTTCAATGCCGTGCTGTACACGATCTGCCTGCTGCTGTTCAGCGCGGAGGTAGCCATTTACTCGGTCATCTACAACTTCTTTACCGCTATGGTGCTGGATCGGGTCCACCAGCAGAACGTCAGTGTTCAGGCTTTGATCTTTACCCGGGAGGACGAGGACGCTCTGGCCCGCTTCATCATGGAGAAGCTGGGCCGTGGTGTCACCTTCTGGAATGGTGTGGGCGCCTACACCGGGGAGAACGTCCATGTGCTGTGCGTGTGCCTTTCTAAGTACGAGATCGAGGAACTGCTCCATACCGTACACACCATGGACCCCCACGCCTTCATCACCGCCCAGGAGGGGACCCGAATCTACGGAAACTTCCCCCGGCGGCTGTCGTGACCGGACAGAGCGGCGGAGCGTAACGCTCCGCCGCTTTTTTGGAAAGTATCCGGGGCGGGCGGAACTTCTTTCCCATCCTTTTCGTCTATTCTGATATCATAAATTGCCACCTTCTGCTTTGGAAAGGAGACGCCTATGAGGCCACGTATTCCCTTGCTTTGTCCCTTACCCTGCTGTTAGCCGGCTGCGCGGGCCCTGCTGCTGCCCCAGCGGAGGAGGTTTTGACGGAACCTCCTGTCCTGATGGTCCGCTGCGGCGAGGTGGTTGTGGAGGCCCTGCGGGGTACCACCTCCTGGTCCTATGACAATGACGACGGCACCTGGACCGGTTTTGAGGCGGACAGCCTCCACCCTCTGGACGAGGCCAGCCGGGAGCTGATGCCCCGCCTGGTCTTCCCTGACGCCATAGAAACACGGGAGGCCCGGCTGGAACTGGACCCGGTCCCGGACACGGTGACGGTCCGCTGCTGGAGCGATACTCTCTGGGGCGACACCGGTGCTCCCGCCCAGGAGATCAAAGTGGAAGATCTCGCCATTTCCCTGCAGAAAGAGGGCTGTATTTACGAAGTCACCGCCCACTGGACATCGCCGGAGAGCTGGGGCGGTACGGCGTCATACAGCTTCTATGCCGGTCCGGAGACGCCGCAGGAAACATAAAAAACCGCGCGCAGATTGTTCTGCGCGCGGTTTTTTGAATTGCACTTTTTCAACGACGGGAGCGGGAAGCGCCCCGGGCAGTGCGGCGGCGAGCCTTTCGCTCTGCCCGGCGGGCCAACAGGGCGGAGCAACGGTCAAAGAGCATTTCAAGGCCTATTTGGATGGGGACCACCAGCAGTGCCAGGGCCACCAACACCAGCCAGGCGGCAAAGCTGAGAGAGGACAGGGAGAACACGCTGCCATAAAACACGATGGCAATGAACATCCCCAGGCCCATCAGCACCAGCAGCGCCGTCCGCTTCCAGTCCAGGGGCCGGGCGGCGTAATAAATCACCATCAGGCCGTTGATGGCCATGAGGACCACGCAGATGGTGGAGAGCTCATCTAATGTCAGATGGAACGTGTAGACGAACAGTTCCGCGAACAAGATCACGAAGATGGCAGTCAGACCGCCCGGGAAGGCCCGGCGAAACACGTTGTGCAGGAACTTGCCCTTGACCAGGTCGTGGTTGGGCTCCAGCGCCAGGAAGAAGGAGGGCACGCCGATGGTCAGCGTGGAGATCAGCGTCAACTGGATGGGTACAAAGGGATAGGGGAAGGCGGCGAACAGCGTGATAATGGCCAGGAAGAAGGACAGGATGTTCTTCACCAGATACAGCGCCGAGGCCCGCTGGATGTTGTTGATGACCCGGCGGCCCTCCGCCACCACCTTGGGCATGGCGGCAAAATCGCTGTCCAGCAGCACCAACTGGGCTACCTGGCAGGCGGCGTCGGCGCCGGAGGCCATGGCCACACCGCAATCGGCGTCCTTCAGCGCCAGTACGTCGTTCACGCCGTCGCCGGTCATGGCCACGGTGTGGCCCTGGCTCTGGAGGGCTCGGACGATCTTCCGCTTCTGATTGGGTACCACTCGGCCAAAGACCGTGTACTGCCGCACCGCCTTGGCAATGTCCTGATCGGTTTTCAGTTCCCGGGCGTCCACCCAGTCGCTGGCGCCCTCAATGCCGGCCTGGGCCGCCACGGCGGCCACGGTCACCGGGTTGTCGCCGGAGATGACTTTCACCGCCACGCCCTGGCTGTGGAAGTAGGAGAAGACCTTGGGAGCAGACGGACGGATGGGGTTCTCCAGTACCAGCAGCGCCATGGGCAGAATCAACCCATGAAGCTTGCCTGTTTCCGCTCCGTCACACTGGGCCAGCAGGAGTACCCGGCAGCCCTTTTCCGCGTAGGCCTGGGTCTGTTTGGCCAGGGGGGCGAAATCGCCCCGCAGCACGTACTCCGGGGCGCCAATGACATAGGCGCCCCGCCCGGGGAAGTTGACGGCGCTCCACTTGGTGGCAGAGGAGAAGGGCACGGCCTCCCGGTGGGGCCAGGCGGGACCGTAGGAGTACCGCTGGGCGATGGCCTTGGCGGTGTCGTTGTCCGGCTCCAGCACCCGGTAAAAGGCCCCCAGGGTATCGGCGATATCCGCCTCGGAGTAGGCTTCCGGGTCCAGGGGGACCACTTCCCGCAGCTCCATCTGGGGATTGGTGACCGTGCCGGTCTTGTCCACGCACAGCACATCCACCCGGGCCAATGTCTCGATGGCACTCATTTCGTGGATCAGCGTCCGGTTCTGGGCCAGACGCACCACGCTGACCGCCAGCGCCACGGAGGTCAGCAAAAACAGCCCTTCCGGAATCATGCCGATCAGAGCCGCCACGGTGGACACCACGGACTGCCGCAAGCCCAAATCCTGGGCGGCGTACTGGTTATAGAACAGGGCGGCGCCGATGGGGATCAGCAGCACACCGATAAAGCGGATTACCCGGTCCAGGGACCGGATCATCTCCCCCTTGCCGGGGCCGGCGTCCTTTTTGGCCGCCAAGGTCAGCCGGGAGGCGTAGGAATCCGCCCCCACCTGCTCCATCCGGGCCCGGCATTTGCCGGAGATGACAAAGCTGCCGGAGAGAAGCTGGTCTCCCTTTTTCTTCATGACAGCGTCAGCTTCACCGGTGATCAGGGACTCATTTACCTGTACTTGGCCGGTGAGAACCGGGCCGTCCGCCGGGATCTGGCAGCCGGAGGTCAGCTCCACCACATCCTCCCGCACCAGGGCGGAAGTGGGAAGTTCCTTGATTTTCCCGTCCCGCACGGTTCGGACCTTTGCCGCCGCCAGCAGCGTCAATCGCTCAATGGTGCGCTTGCTTCGGAGCTGTTGGACGATGCCGATGGCGGCATTGGCACCCACGATCAGCAGGAAGGTCATATCCTTCCAGTCTCCGACCAGGGCCAGACATACCGCCAGCACCGCAAAAATCAGGTTGAAGTAGGTCAGGATATTCTCCCGGATGATCTGTTTGTCGGACTTGGTGGGGGATTCCACCGGCCGGTTGTCCCAACCGGCTTCCGCCAGGGCCTGGGCCTGGGCAGAGGTAAGGCCCTGTTCTGCGGAGGGCTTCAGAAGGGGCATCTCCTGCCGCTCCGTGTTCTCCGGCTCCGTTGGCCCCATCTTTCGGCGCAGCTTCATGAATCCCTCTCCTTTCGACAAAATATCGGACATCATTATACCAATTCTTCCCGGAATTGTATATAGACAGACCGTAAACTTTGTGAAATTTTACAATCCGGCACTTAAATAAATGCAAAATCCCCATCCATATGGATGGGGATTTTCCTATTTGGGGCGTGCAGCGAGGCCCGAATGCGCTTCCCGGCATTCTGCCAACGGCTTGCGGCTATTGGCAGGAACCCTGGGTATACCGCTTGATTGAATGACATGCTCCGTGTGTTGACTGGTGGAGACAGTGTACCCGGGACTTTTGCCAAAAATTCGGTAGAAAAAGAAATCCTCATCCAATAGGATGAGGATTTCTTTGGAGCGGGCAACGAGGCTCGAACTCGCTACCTCCACCTTGGCAAGGTGGCGCTCTACCAGATGAG